>DAIRVP010000187.1:0-10304 GCA_036802765.1 Candidatus Rokuibacteriota bacterium | reverse complement strand
AAGCATTGGGCGACGCCCAGACCTGGGTCGCGCGACAGATGGAAGCTTCCGGTTATATCCGAGACACGCGATAGGCTGGAGCGTGCCCTACCGCGTAGACGTCGCCACCGCCAGCGATGCTGTACTCGACCGCCTTGTCGAGCTCGGCGCCCTCGACGTTGACCGCTCGCCCGGCGGCGGCATCGCCGCCCTGATGCCCGATGGCGTCGCGCCGGAACACGTGGCACGCGCGCTCGGCGTCGACGATCTCTCCATCTCGCCGGCCGTCGGCCGCGACGCAGAATCGGTCTGGATCCTGACCTCCCGCGCGACTCGCATCGGGCGTCTTCGGATCGTGCCGGCTGACGCGAGCGCGGAACCCGGCGCCCTGAGATTGACCGACTCAGCGGCGTTCGGAACAGGACTGCACCCGACGACGGCGATGTGCCTCGAGGCCATCGAGGAGGCGCTCCAGCACTCCACTCCCGGCGCCCTGCTCGATGTAGGGACCGGGTCGGGTGTGCTGGCGTTGGCGGCGCTGCTGATGGGCGTACCCCGAGCGCTTGGCCTCGACATCGATGCCGAGGCGCTGCGCGCCGCCGCTGAAAACGCGCGACTCAACGGACTCGAGCGGCGCCTGCAGCTGACGCGCGGCGGACCCGATGCGGTCGCGGGCACCTGGCCGCTGGTCGTGGCCAATCTGCTGGCGGCCCCACTCGTCGAGCTGGCGCCAGTCCTCGTCCGACGTGTCGGACATCATGGTCGTCTGGTGCTCTCAGGCATTCCGTCTTCCGTCGAAAAGGATGTGGAGCGGGCGTACCGACGCCTGGGCATGCAGCACGTGCTGGCTCAGTCACGCGCCGGCTGGAGCGCGCTCGTGCTGCAAGCCTCCTGGTGAGTGGCGCCGCCTACCCTCGCTACCGAGTGGTGACCTGGCTCAGTAACGTGAGCCCATACGCGCTAATCGTTGCGGTCTCGCTCGTTCTCTTGGGGTGCGGAACGAGCGCCGACGGCCCAACGCTGACGTGGGAGAATAACGCGCAGTATTCGACGATCGAAATCGAGCGTGCGGCCCGGGTCGGCGACGAATGCCAGGGTTGGCGGCCGCTCGCAACGGTCCCTGGCAACCAGAGCACGTACAGGGATTCGCATCCGCTCCAGGGCCCGGCGTGCTACCGCCTGCGCGGCTGCACGACGACCAGTTGCTCGGCCTTCACTCAGCCAAGCTGGAAAAGAGCGTCGCACTGAGCGTAGGCGAGAGCCAGAGGGATTCGGTGTCACTGATGCGCTGGGGACCGTATGAATAGGAAACTCATCGTGGGTGCCGCGGCGCTGCTGCTCTCCGGGTGCGGAACGAGCGCCAACGGTCCGCCGACCTGGAAGAACGCCAAGGGGCCGACTCTGACGTGGAAGAACAACGCCAAGTACTCGACCATCGAGATCGAGCGCGCGGACCGGGTGGGCAACGAGTGCGGGACTTGGCGCCCGCTGGCGACGATACCTGGCGACGTAAAAGAGGTGAAGGCTCTGGAGGCGGAGGGAGTCACGGCGTGCTACCGGCTGCGCGGCTGCACATCGACCGGCTGCTCGGCCTTCACCGAGCCAGGCTGGAAAGGAGCACCTCGCTAGTCGCAGTTCCTGCTCGGCCAACGCCCGCGCGCGACGCTCCGCGCGGCGAGCCTCGGCTGACCACCCGCGCGCGTTGTCAAGGACCGGCCTCCGTGGGGCATTCGTGCCGCACTGAGGCGACAGCACCACGCCGTGCGTCCAGCGTCGACGTTGCAACCATGCGACAAACCGAATCTGTCGCCGGGCTTGGGTCATGCACCGCTTCAGGTCGCGCGCCCATGAACACGTCAGATCGCGGCGGGACCGACCGCGGAGGTGGTGCTCGCAGGCTAACCCCCTCCGCGATGATTTGGATCACGCGCAGCCAAGGCGCGGCCTGTAGTGCATGCGGTAAGGCGATCCCGGCTGACCAAGCGCAGTACGAGGTCGTCATCAGCGGTCACGAAATGCGCCTCGATCGAGATTGCTTCCGGCGGCGTATGGACGAACTCACATAGACGTCAGAGCGGGTTGCGCTCGCGCTCCGGGCTGCCGCCGATAGCGTAGCGCGCTTCGTGGAAGGCGACTTGGTGGTGATGGGCCCTCGGCGAATTGATCCACGTTCGCTGCTGGCGGCTTTCGGAGTCTCTCGTACCGAGATGAAACCGTTCGCGACAAAGTTGTCGACCGCTGTTGTCGTTGCGACCGTCAGACCGCCGGGATGGTGCCCCCGTCAATCACGTATTCGCTACCGTGGACGGACGCAGCCCGCTCTGAGACTAGGAAGGCCACGAGTTCGGCAACCTCCTCGGGTCGGCCTGGCCTGCCGATTGGAATCCCTCCGAGCGAGTCCATCAAGCTTCGGCGGGCGGCCTCCTCGGTGGTGCCGGCATTCTGAGCCAGCCGCGCGACGAGGTGACTGGCGGCCGTCGTTTCGATGTAACCGGGCGCCACTGTATTGACCCGGATGCCCTTTGGCCCAACTTCCTTCGAGAGGCCCTTGCTGTATGTCGTCAAGGCCGCCTTCGCGGCTGCATACGCGAGCGTCGCCTCGAACAGCGGCAGCCGGCGTTGGATCGACGAGACATGAAGGATGACTCCGGATCCCTGCTTCAGCATACCCGGCAAGAATGCGCGATCGAGGCGGACGGCGGCGAACAGGTTGGTATTGATGGTCTGCTGCCAATCATCATCGCTGAGGGCGAAAACGCCACCGCTCGGCGCAGACGAGCCACCGACGTTGTTGACGAGGATATCCAGACCGCCGAGGCGTCTGAGAACCTCACCGACCACATGGTTCACTCCCTCGAGGGTGCTGACGTCGGCTCGGACGAAGAGTCCCGGAGGCTGGGCATCAGAAGGGATTGAACGCGCGGTCGCCGCCACCGTTGCCCCGCCGGCGGCAAGCCGCTGCACGATCGCCTCGCCGATGCCTTTCGTGCCGCCGGTGACAAGCGCGCGCTTTCCGACGAATTCCTTGGAATCGACCGAGTAGTGCGTCGTCATGTCTTATTGGCCCCCGGTCAGTGCCACGGTAGCGAGGGGTGAGACGGCAGTCAATCAGTTTCCCTTAGCCCTTAGCGGTGGACGCGGCTGGCGTACCTTCCGGCCCGCGAGCAGTTGTTGAAGCGCGAGGTTCGCGGCAAGCGCTACACACTTGCGCTTCAAGACTTCCTCGAGGCGACCTGAGCGTCGATGAACAGCTTTGCCATCTGGCTGATTTCGCGTCTTAAGCTCGCAGCGCCAAGCGTTATGGCGTGGCTGTAAGCGCCGTCAATCAAGAGCGCAAGTTGATCGCTGAGTTGACGGGGATCGCGCGCACCGAGAGCGCGCGCGAGAATGCACAGCCGTTTGCGCACTTCCCTCTTGTTGGCGCAGGCGATTGCCGTGCCGGGGTGCCGCCGATCTGGAAATTCAGTGGCGAGATTGATGAAGGGGCAACCGCGAAACTGCGGATTCGCGAGCTGCTCTGGGATGGCCTCGAAGAGCGCTTCGATCTGCCGGCGCGGGGCGCCAACATGACGCGCAGTCGTCTCATCCCACCACTGCCAGAATCTGCGATTTTGTTCCTCGGCAAACGCTGCAATCAACTCCTCCTTGGTGGCAAAGGTCCGATACAGCGAGGACTTCGACACTCCGGAGCGCGCGACCACCGTGTCGATGCCAATGGCGCGAATGCCTTTTTGATAGAAGAGCTCAATTGCAGTCTTGATCAGACGCTCGCGAGCGGAAGGTTCGCCTCGTCGTGGTGCGCCCCGCCGTCTTGCTGCTGTTCTCATCGCTAGCGCCACCTCCAGTATTCAAGCCGCGATTGACAAAAGTACAGATCTGTACCTATAAGAATACAGGTACGTCACATTCAACTCAGCGGTGCGGGCTGCGAAGGGCCCACCGGTAGACGAAGGAGGGTCTCCTGCCATGACGGCATCAAATCCAACCGAGCATAACAAGGCGTTGGTTCTTGCGGGGATCAAGGGCGTTTTTGTCGATCGCGATCCGACCGTTCTCGATCGCCTGTTCGGCGACGATTATCGGCAACATAATCCGTTGATCGCCAACGGCACGGCAGCGATCAAGGCAGTACTAGAGAAGCTACCGCCCGGCTTCAGCTACCAGCCCGGACTCGTGGTGGCCGATGGCGACTATGTCATGGTTCATGGCCGCTATGTCGGATGGGGACCGAAGCCCATGGTCGGGGTCGATATCTTCCGCGTGGCCAACGGCAAGATCGCGGAACATTGGGACGTTCTGCAGGAAGAGGTCCCGGCTGCGCAAAGTGCCAACGGAAACAGCATGTTCACTGGCCCGCAGAGGTGAGGCACGCCGCGACACAAGAGCATTCGGCGGACGCTGAGGAATGCGCAGCCGTTCTCAGCACGCCCGTCTCTCCCGGCCGGTTTGCTCGCGCGCGACCGGCGACCGCGCGCTGCGTATACTGCGGCCGCGGTGACTAGCTTCGGCATCGGCGCTTCCGTCAAGCGGCGCGAGGACCCGCGGTTGTTGACGGGCCGCGGACGCTACGCCGAGGACTGTAACGCGCCCGATCAGGTCTACGTCGCATTCGTGCGCTCGCCGCACGCGCACGCCGAGCTGATCGCGATCGACGCGGCGCGAGCGCGCGCGCTGGCCGGTGTGCTCGCCGTGTTCACGGGACACGACCTCGTGAACGACGGCGTCTCCCCCATTCCCACGCTGATCGCCGAGCGGGGCGGCGGCATCCGGAGCCGCGACGGCTCGAAGTTCGCCGAGCCGATTTGGCTATCGCTCCCGACGAAAATTGTCCGTCACGTCGGCGAGCCGGTCGCGCTCGTCGTGGCGACGACGCCGGCGGCCGCGCGCGACGGCGCTGAGGCCGTCGTGGCGAGGTACGCCGCGCGACCAGCGGTCGTCGACGCGGTCGCCGCGCTCGCCGACGGCGCGCCGCTGCTGCACGAGGGCGTCGCGGGGAACCGCGTCTACGACTGGGAGTGCGGCGATCCCGCCGCCACCGCGCGCGCCATCGCCGCAGCGGCGCACGTCGCGCGGCTGACCGTCGTCGACAACCGGCTCGTCACGTGCTTCATGGAGCCGCGCGCCGCGCTGGCCGAGTGGGACGCGGAGGCCGCGCGCTACACGCTGCACGCCGGCCTTCAGAGCGTGCATCAGCTCGCGACGAATCTCGCACGGGTCCTCGGCGTCGCGACCGAACAGGTCCGCTGCGTGACCGGCGATGTCGGCGGCGGCTTCGGCTCGAAGATCCAAGTCTATCCCGAGTACGTCGCGGTGGCGTGGGCGGCCCGGCGTCTCGGCCGCGCGGTCAAGTGGGTCTCGACCCGGTCCGAGGGCTTCGTCAGCGACGTCCAGTCGCGCGACCAAGTGCTGCAGGGCGAGCTGGCGCTCGATGCGGCCGGTCGCATCACGGCGCTGCGCGTGCGCTCGACGTCGAACCTGGGCGCGTACGTCGCGCCGTGCATCCCGGTCTCGACCCTGTCCAACATGGAGCGCATGATCTCGAGCCTCTACGCCATCCCCGCGATCCATCTCCGCGTCGAAGGGGCGCTGACTCACACCGTGCCGATCAACGTCTATCGCGGCGTCGGGCGCCTCGAGTGCGTCTACACGGTGGAGCGGCTGATCGAGCGCGCCGCGCGCGAAACCGGACGCGACCCCCTCGCGCTCCGGCGCGCCAACATGGTGCGGACGTTCCCGTATCGAACCGCGACCGGCGCGGTTTACGATTCGGGCGACTACGTGGCCCGCCTCGACGAGGCGCTCGCCCTCGCCGATACCGCGGGGTTCCCGGCCCGGCGCGCCGAGGCCGCGCGGCGCGGCAAGCTGCGCGGTCTCGGCGTCGGGCCCTACATCGAAGGCACCGGCGGGGTGCCGCAGGAATACGCCGAGGTGCGCGCGCTGCCGGAGGGGTTCGTGGAGGTGCCGCTCGGCAGCAACTCGCAGGGCCAGGGCCACGAGACCGCGTTCGCCCAGGTCGTCGCCGAGCGGCTCGGCCTGCCCTACGAGCGCGTGCGGGTCGTCATGGGCGACACCGACCGGGTGGCGAACGGCGTCGGCACGTTCGCTTCGCGGTCGATGGTGCGGGCCGGGAGCGCGGCAGTCGAGGCGGCGGCCGCGCTCGTCGAGACCGGCCGCGCGATGGCGGCGCAGCTCCTGGAGGCGGCTGCAGCCGACGTGACGTACCGCGACGGCGCGTTCGGCGTCGTCGGCACCGACCGTTCGATCGGTCTCTTCGAGGTGGCGCGTGCAGCGGCCGCCGGCGAGTTGCCCGGCGCCCTCGGCACCAGGCTCGGCGCCGCCCGGATGCACGAGAACCCGACGTTCGCGTTCGCCAACGGCTGCGAGGTCTGCGAGCTCGAGGTCGATCCCGAGACCGGCGCGGTCGAGCTCGTGCGGTTGACCATGGTCGACGACTCCGGCCGCTCGGTGAATCCGATGATCGTCCACGGCCAGATGCACGGCGCGGTGGCCCAGGGAATCGGCCAGGCGCTGACCGAGCGCTGCGTCTACGACGGGGCGAGCGGCCAGCTCCTGTCGGGGTCGTTCCTGGACTACGCGATCCCGCGCGCCGACGAGCTGCCGGCGATCGCCGTCACCAGCCGTGACGTGCCGAGCCCCACCAACCCGCTCGGCGTCAAGGGCGCCGGCGAGGGCGGCACCGTCGGCGCGCCGGGCGCCGTCATCCACGCCATCCTGGACGCGCTGGCGTCGCTGGGCGTGACGCACCTCGACATGCCGGCCACGCCCGAACGGGTGTGGCGCGCGATCCGGGAGGCGGGCGCCGCGCGCTGACCGCGGCGGCAGTGCTACCCGCGCCCGGCGGCGGTTACTACCCCATCACGTATCTCGTGGCGAGCAGCTGCTAGAGCGTCTGGCCGTGCCAGCCGAGGTGGCTTAGAAAATCGCGCGTGCGCTCGGTCTTCGGCGCATCGAAGATCTGTCGCGGCGGTCCCTGCTCGACGATGCGTCCGGCGTCGAAGACCGCCACCCAGTCGCCCACGCGGCGCGCAAAATTCATTTCGTGCGTGACCACCACCATCGTCATCCCTTCGTCGGCGAGCGCTTTCATCACCGAGAGGACTTCGCCGATCGTCTCGGGGTCGAGCGCCGAGGTCGGCTCGTCGAAAAGCATCACATCGGGCTCCATCGCGAGCGCGCGCGCAATCGCGACGCGCTGCTGTTGTCCGCCGGAGAGCGCGGCGGGATAGTTCGACGCCTTGTCCGAAAGGCCGACCTTGGCGAGCATCGCCCGGGCGCGGTCCTCCGCCTCAGCGCGCCTGGCGTGCAGGACCGTCCTGGGACCCTCCGCGACATTATGGAGCGCGGTGAGATGCGGAAAGAGCTCGAAGCTCTGGAACACCATCCCCATCCGGCGGCGGATGTCGCGCAAGGCGCGCCCGTCGCGCGGAATACGCGCGCCTTCGAATTCGATCTCGCCGCCGTCAATCGTCTCCAGCGCATTGGTGCAGCGGAGAAGCGTCGACTTGCCCGAGCCCGACGGACCGATGAGACATACGACCTCGCCGGCGTGCACGTCGAGGTCGACGCCGGAGAGCGCCTGAAACGTTCCGTAGCGCTTCACGACGCCTCGATAGCGGATGATCCTGGCGCCGCTCTCCTTCGCGCGCTGGCTCATTCAGTCACCGCGTAGCGGCGCTGGATCCAGTCGACGAGCTTCGCTTGCGGATAGCCGAGCAGCCAGTAGACCGCGGCCATCGCGGTGAGCATCTCGAGCACGCGAAACGTCTGGGCGCGTATCTGCATCGCGACGTACGCGAGCTCACTGACCGCGATCACCGAGACGAGCGAGGTGTCTTTAAACAGCGACACCCAGGTGCTGGCGAGCACGGGCAGGATACGGCGCACCGCCTGAGGCAGCACGATTCGCCGTACGGCTTGCGCGCGGCTCATGCCGAGCGCCATCGCCGCTTCGAGCTGGCCGCGGCGGATCGAGCCGATGCCGGCCCGGAAGGTCTCGGCGTTGTAGGCCGTGACGTTGAGCGCGAGCGCCGCGAGCCCGGTCGCGAACGGAGAAAGCCCGAGACCGGTCGCGATCGGCAGCACGTAGAATGCCCAGTACACGACGAGGATCAGCGGCAGATTGCGGAAGAGCTCGACGTATACGGTCGCGACCGCACGGACCGGAGTCCACGCGTACAGGCGAAGCGCCGCGACGACGATCCCGCACGGCACTGCGATCGCCATCGTCGCCACGGTCAGCAGGACGGTCGTGCCCGTCGCGGCGGCGAGCGCATCGCGGTGCGCGCCGACGACGCTCCAGTCGAAATTCATGAACGTCCGAGATGCGCGACGCGTTGATAGATGCGATCCACGCTACGCGTCACCGGAAAGAGGATCAGGAAATAGACGAGCATCGCGAAGCTGTAGACCTCGATTGGTTGAAAGCTCTGACCCGCGAGCGTTTCCGATTGCCGCATGAGCTCAGGTACCGCGATCACTGAGGCGATCGCGGTGTCCTTGATCGTGATCGACAGCAGCGAGCCGAACGCTGGAAGCATGCGCACGAGCGCCTGCGGCAGCACGATGCGCCGCAGGATCTGCGAGCGCGACATGCCGAGCGCCAGCGAAGCGCGGGTCTGGCCAGGCCGCACCGATTCGATGCCGGCACGGAAGATCTCCGCGGCATACGCGGCGAGATGGACGGTGAGTCCGATCAGCGCCGCGACGAAGGGCGACATCGTGAGACCGGTGAGAAGCGGCAACGCGAAGAACGTCCATATCAGGACCACGAGCACCGGCACCGCGCGCATCGAGTCGATGTAGAGCACGACCGCTGGCCGGAGCCACTGCGGACCGAAGAGTCGCGCCAACGCGACCATGAAACCCAGGGCGAGGCTCGCAGCGCCGGAGGCGGCCGCGAGCGCGATGGTGACACCGATGCCGTAGCTCAAGAAACGCCAGTGCTCGATGATGACGGAGGGATCGAAGTTCATTGCCGTCGGTGGTCATTCCCGCTCGCGCGGGCGGCGATCGATCACTTCATCGTGTCGACCACTCTCGCTTCGTCCGCGTTCAGCTTGGGCTCGATCTCCTTCTCGACCGCCCGTGCCCATTGCAGGAACACGGCCTGATTCTTGTCGACGGCAATGCCGACTGGCGCGCTCTTCTCCGTGCTGTTCTGGCAGTTGTTCTCCTTCGGCAGCACAGCGAGTTGCGTGAGCTTGCGACCCATCGCGACCCATGGCACGCGATTGATCGGCACGGCGTCGGCGCGCCTGGCCATGACTTCCTCGACCGGAGCCACCCCCGATCCGGCGACGCCGCGGAGCTGCGCCTTGGGGAAGCGCTCCTTCACCCAACCTTCTTCGCCGCCACCTGTGTAGTACGCCACGGTGATGTCCGGCCGATTGAGATCGTCGACGCTTTTCGCCTGCGCGAATTTCGGATTCGATGCCAGACCGAACATGCACACGCTCGTGCTCGAATAGATGATGAAGTCGACCACCTTCAATCGCTCTCGCGTCTCGGCGAGCGGCGTCACCGAGATGTCGACCTGATTCGAAGCGAGCACGGGCACCTTCGTCTCGTGGCTGACCGGAACCGGCTCCAGCCTGACGTTGAGCCGCTTGGCGTACTCCTTCGCGAGCAGCCATGCCGGACCGCTCCATGCCTCGCCCGATCCGCTGGTGTTCTCGACGAGCCACGGCGCGTTGGCGAGCACGCCGACCCGCAGGACGCCAGCCTTCTTGACCGCGTCGATGCGCGGGCTCGCGCCGGGCGGCGGTACCGCGGGTGTCTGCGCCAGCGCCGCGACCGCGATGAATGCGCCGGCGAGCGAGGCGGGTAACCATTTCGTCGTCTTGGTCATGGCCATGCTGTCCTCCACGTTCGCCGCGCGCGGCGATGAAGTTCCTCGCAGTGCTCTATCCCCACGGTCAATCTTCGTCGGAGAAGTATTCGTGGTTGGCTGCAGCAATCTTCTGCACCGCGTCGAACACACTGCGCAGATGCGTCTGCATTGCCTCCACCGCGCCGGCTTCGTCGTTAGCCAGAACGCGGCGTACGATTCCTTCGTGTTCCTTGAATACCTTGCGCAGCCAGTGCGGGTCCTCGAGCGATAGGTGGCGGACTCGGTCGAGCTGCGATTTAGCGTCGGACAGTACTCGCCATAAACGTTGCCGCTGACCCATTCCAAGCAAATACTGGTGCATTTCTTCGTCCAGAGGGAAAAACCCCTTCCCATCCTGGGCGCGAACGCAATCGCGTTGTCGTTCGATCATCCGCTGCAGCTCGAGCCGATGGCTCGCGGTCGCTCGCCTGGCCGC
>DAIRVP010000186.1:0-10389 GCA_036802765.1 Candidatus Rokuibacteriota bacterium | reverse complement strand
CCGGCAGCACGTCGGCGTCGCTCGACGACCACCAGTTGCCGATGAAGTGGTCCATTTTGAAGCCGATGGCTGCCGCTTCCTTCACGGCGACCTGGTTCATCACGCCCCAGCCCGACATGTATATCCAGTCGGGGCGAAGCTTCCGCACTTGTAGCCACGTGGACTTCTGCTCTTGGCCGGGTGAGTCCACAGCCAGCAGCGTCAGGTCGAAGCCGTACTTGCGCGCGAGGTCTTCGAGCGTCGGGTTGGCTTCCTTACCGTACGGGCTGTTGTGATAGATATGGGCGATCTTCTTGCCCTTGAGCTTCTCGAGTCCACCCTCCTGAGTTCCGATGTAGCGGATGACCGCCGAGGCCTGGCTCCAGTAGTTGGTCGGGAAGTTGAATACCCAGGGGAACCAGCGGCCGTCGGACGAGGCGCTCATCCCGTAGCCCATCGAGAACACAGGCACCTTATCGACAGGCGCCTTGGGGATGAGCTGGTACGTGATGCCCGTGCTATACGGATTCACGAGCGCGGCGCCCCTGCCCTTCAGGCGCTCGTAACATTCGACGCCCTGCTTTGTGTCGTACTGCGTCTCGCACTCTTCCCACGTGATCTTCACGCCGTTGATGCCGCCGTCGCGCTCGTTGAGCAGCGCGAAATAGTCGGAGAGCCCATTCGCGATCGGGATACCGCTCGGCGCGAACGGGCCGGTGCGGTACACGAGCAGCGGAATGAAGATCTCCTTGCCCTGGGCGCCGACCGGCGCCGGCGTCAGCGCAGGGCCGGCGGCGACGAGCACCGAGAGCAGGGCGATGGCACACGTACGCAGAGTCATGCTTGGTCTCCTTCTCAGTGTGGAAACGGCCACAGCCGTAGCTTTTCTTTGGTGATCTGCCACAAGCGAGCAAGTCCGTGCGGCTCGACGATCAGGAAAAAGATGATCAGGCCGCCGAACACCATCAGCTCGACCTGCTTCTGCAGCGCGACCGGCATGGACAGGTGGAGCAGGTGTGGAATGTTGGTGAGGAAGATCGGCACGAGCACGATGAACGCGGCGCCCAGGAACGAGCCGAGGATCGAGCCGAGGCCGCCGATGATGACCATGAAGAGCACGAGGAACGACAGCGCGATGTCGAACGCGCCGGTCTCGGCGCTGCCGAGGTAGAGGAACACGTACGCGGCCCCGGCCACGCCGCAATAGAAGGACGAGATGGCGAAGGCGAGCAGCTTCGTGCGGAGCGGCCGCACGCCGATGATCTCGGCCGCGATGTCGCGATCGCGGATCGCCATCCACGAGCGCCCGATCCGGCCGCGCACGAGATTCTTGGCCACGAGGGCGCCGAGCGCCACCAGCGCCAGCGCGGCCACATAGCGTGCTCCCGCGGTAGCGAGCGGACCCGTCACCATCACGCCGGCGACGGTGCGCGGCGGCGCCGTGATCGTGCCCGACGAGGCGTAGTTGGTGAACCAGGCCACTTTGTTGAAGAGCCAGATCAGGAAAAACTGCGCGGCCAGCGTCGCGACCGCGAGATAGAAGCCCTTGATTCTAAGACTCGGCAGGCCGAACACGAGACCGACGAGCGCGGCGATCACGCCGGCCAGCACGAAGACCACCAGAATATTGATCCAGGGAAACGCGGTCGTCAGCTTGAACGCCGCATAGCCGCCGACCGCCATGAATCCGCCGGTCCCGAGCGAGAGCTGCCCCGCGTAGCCGGTCAGGAGATTGAGCCCGATCGCCGCCATCGAGTAGATGAGGAACGGAATCAGGACGGCCTGCAGCCAGTACTCGTTGGCAACCAGCGGCACCGCCACGAACGCCGCGACGATCGCCACGGCGACGAGCCACTTGTCCTGCACGATCGGAAAGATCGCCTGATCACTCGCATACGTCGTCTTGAACTGCCCCGCCTCCCGATAGATCACAACATGCTCGCAATCGTCTGAAGAGCGGGGAAGAGACCGCGCGGACCGCCGACGCGGGCTTGGTGGCGGGGCACGGAGCGAGGGCGGGTGTGGAGGCGGCGGCCCCCTGTGCGACCCGTGTTTCGGGTATTGCGTCGGCTCCGGCTAGTTATCGGTGCACCTAGACAGGCGTCAACGCGTTGTCGATTTGCGTGGTCGCACAGGGGGCTGCCGTCTTCAGGCCCGGACTCGCTCCGTGCCTCACCGCCACCGCCCCGTCGCGCGATCCGATGCGTCGTCATACGCGCTCGATGATCTTTTCCCCAAACAACCCCTGCGGCCTGAACAGCAGAAACACCAGCGCCACGACGTACGCGAACCAGTTCTCGATCGCCCCGCCGACCAGCGGTCCCCAGTACACCTCGCCGAGCTTCTCGCCCACGCCGACGATCAGTCCGCCGACGATCGCGCCGGGTACCGAGGTGAACCCGCCGAGAATCAGCACCGGCAGCGCCTTCAGCGCGACTAGCGACAGACTGAACTGCACGCCGCTCTTGGCGCCCCACATGATGCCGGCCACGATCGCGACCAGCCCGGCCACCGACCACACGATCAGCCAGATCGTCTTGAGCGGGATGCCGATCGAGAGAGCCGCCTCGTGATCGTCGGCCACCGCGCGGAGCGCGCGGCCGATGCGCGTGCGCTGAAAGAACACCGCGAGGACGGCCACCAGCACCGCCGCGGTCGCGGCCGCCGACATCTCGAGCTGATTGATCTGCACGCCGGCCAGCATGAACGAGCGATCGGGAATGCCGACGTCGAGCTTCTTCACGTTGGCGCCCCACAGCAGCTCGCCGAAGCCTTCGAGGAAGAAGTTGAGGCCGATGGTCGCCATGAACAGGATGATCGCTTCCTGGTTCACGAGCGGCCGAAGCACCACGCGCTCGATCAGGAAGGCGAGCGCGACCATCACCGCCATCGTGGCCACCAGCGCCGCCGCCACCGGCACGCCGCGCTCCATCAGGCCCACCAGCGTCAGGGCCGCAAACAGGACCATCACGCCCTGTGCGAAATTGAAGACGCCCGAGGCCTTGAAGATCAGCACGAAACCGAGCGCGACCAGCGAGTACATGAGCCCCGTGAACAGCCCGCCGATCAGCACCTCGACGAGGAATGCCGGCGAGCTTGCCATGTCGCGAAACGGTCCCACGAAGACCGCATAGAGCAGCTCAATCATGGCTCGCCCCGAGGTAGGCATCGAGGACGGCGGGGTCTTTGCGCACCTGCTCGGGCGGGCCGTCGGCAATCTTGCGCCCGTAGTCGAGCACGGCCACACGGTCGGTGATGTCCATCACCACGCCCATGTCGTGCTCGATCAGCGCGATCGTCGTGCCGAACTCACTGTTCACGTCGAGGATGAAGCGTGACATGTCTTCTTTTTCTTCGACGTTCATCCCTGCCATCGGCTCGTCCAGCAGCAGCAGCTTCGGCTCGGCCGCGAGCGCGCGCCCCAGCTCCACGCGCTTCTGCAGACCGTACGGCAGCTTCCCGGCCGGCGCCTTGCGGATCGACTGGATCTCCAGAAAGTCGATCACGCGCTCGACGAACGCCCGGTTCGCCAGCTCCTGGCGCTTCGCCGGCCCCCACCAGATCGCGTCGAGTACAAAGTGACCGCCCATCTTCAGCAGGCGACCGGTCATCAGGTTGTCGAGCACACTCATGCCCTTGAAGAGCGCGACGTTCTGAAACGTGCGGGCGATGCCGAGCTCCGCCACGTCGGGCGGCGACAGGCGCGTGCGATCACGGCCCTCGAAGCTGATGCGGCCCTCGTACGGATGGTAGAAGCCGCTGATCACGTTCAGCAGGGTCGTCTTGCCCGCGCCGTTGGGGCCGATGATCGCGAGGATCTCGCCGCGCTGGACGTTCAGGCTGACGTCGCTCAGGGCGAGTAGCGCGCCAAAGCGCACGCTGACACGTTCGACCTCGAGCAGTGGGCCGCCGTTCGCCTGATTCACCGGCCCGCCCGTACAGCGCCGACCTCGCGGATGTGCACGTCGGCGCGGACGGTGCCGGTGCGGCCGTCCTCGTACGTCACCTTCGCTTCGACCTGCGCGCGGTCGCCGTCGCCGTAGAGCGCGTCGATCAGCGCCGCATATTTCTGCGCGATGTGGCCCCGGCGGACCTTGCGCGTCCGCGTGATCTCCTCGTCGTCGGGGTCGAGCTCCTTGTGCAGGATCAGGAACTTACGGATCTGCGCCCCCTTGAGCACCTCGTCGTCCAGGAGGCTCACGTTGACGCGCTCGACCTCCTGCTGGACCAGCTCGTAAACGTCGGGCTTCTGGCTCAGATCGGTATAGCTCGTATAGGCAATGCTCCGGCGCTCGGCCCAGTTCCCGACGGCCGTCAGATCGATATTGAGCAACGCGGTGACGTACGGCCGCCCCTGGCCGATGCACACCGCCTCTTTCACGTAGGGAGAGAACTTCAGCTTGTTCTCGACATACTTGGGGGCAAAGATCGTTCCGTCCGCGAGCCGGGTCACATCTTTGGCGCGGTCGACGATCTTCAGATGTCCCGCCGCATCGAGGAAGCCGGCGTCGCCCGAGCGCATCCAACCGTCGTCGAGCATCACCTGGCGTGTCGCCGCCTCATTCTTGAAATACCCCTGGAACACGCCGGGGCTGCGGTAGAGCACCTCGCCCTCGTCCGAGATCTTCAGCTCGACGTCCTTGATCGGCGTCCCCACCGAGTCCAGCCGCACGTCGCCGTCGCGCTGGATGGTGACGAAGACGCTCGCCTCGGTCATGCCGTAGAGCTGCTTGACGTTGATGCCGAGGCCGCGGAAGAAGACGAAGATCTCCGGGCCGATGGCCTCGCCTGCGGTATACGCCCGGCGCACGCGGCGCATGCCGAGGTTGTCGCGCAGCGGCCCGTAGACGAGGAGGCTACCGAGTGGATAGAGCAGGCGGCGCCAGCCCGACACCGCTCGGCCCGCAAGGCGCGCACGCTCGACGTCCTGGGCGAGATCGAGGAAGAAGCGCACCAGCCGACGCTTCGGCCAGGCGCAGTCCTCGATGCGCACCATGACGGTGGTCAGCAGGCTCTCCCAGATCGCGGGCGGGGCGAAGAAGTAGGTCGGTCCGATCTCGCGCAGATCATGGCGCACCGTGGCGGCGCTCTCCGGACAGTTGATGGCGAAACCGACCACGATGGCCTGCGCGTAAGAGAAGACATGATCGCCGACCCATGCCATCGGCAGGTACGACAGAATCTCTTCGTCGGACCGCAGGCCTTCGAACTCCGCCGCATTGCGCGCGGTCACGATGAGGTTTTCGTGCGACAGCATGGCGCCTTTCGGCGTTCCCGTGGTCCCCGACGTGTAGCAGATGATCGCCACGTCGTCCCCGCGTCCCTTGGCGATCTCGTCGTCGAAATAGGCGGGGTGCCCGATCTCGAACTTGCGGCCGGCCTCTTGCAGCTCGGCAAGACTCATCAGACAGGTCTCGCTGTAGCTGCGCAGTCCGCGTGGATCGTCGTACACGATGGTTTCGAGCCGAAGACAGCGCGCGCGCAGGGCGAGCAGCTTGTCCACCTGCTCCTGGTCCTCGACGATCGCGAAGCGGGCCCCCGCGTGGTCGACGATGTACTCCATCTCTTTTTCGCTGGAGTCCTGATACAACGGCACCGGCACGCCGCCAAGCGCTTGCGTGGCGAGCACCGCCCAGTAGAGCTGCGGCCGGTTGTCGCCCACGATGGCCACCTTGTCGCCGCGGACGAAGCCCAACGAGGCGAGCCCGAGCGCAATGGCGCGCGCCTGCGCAAGGTAGTCGCGCCACGTGGTCGACTGCCAGATGCCGTAGTCCTTCTCGCGGATGGCGATCCGCTCGGGGAACTGCTGCGCGTTTGCGCGCGCAAGCTTCGGAAACGTGTCGTGCGCGCGCGTCGTTGCGTCCGCCGTCAAATCCCGCCTCCGCAAGTCAGCAGATTGGATCGTGCTCCGATACGTCAGGAGGGCGCGAAAGTGGCGTGAAGTTTAGCCAAGGGCCGGTGACCTGTCAAGCAAATCGGGACGTTATAACAGTGATTTACGCTGCGGTGTGGCGCGTGGTCAGGCTCGCGAGGGCGGCGGAGATATACTCCGGACACGGAGGCGGCGCCCATGAAACTCTCCCAGCAGCAGCTCGACGAGTTCGACCGCACGGGCTTCCTCTTCTTCCCGAGCCTGTTCACGAGGGACGAGATCCGCGCCCTCACCGACGAGGTCCCGTCGCTGTACGCTCAGCGACGGCCCGAGAACGTTCGCGAAAAGACGGGCGACGTCGTGCGGACCAACTTCGCCGCCCATATGTACAGCTATCCGTTCGCCAAGCTCGCGCGGCACCCGCGCATGATCGAGCCGGTGCGGCAGGTCTTCGGCGAAGACGTCTACATGCATCAGTTCAAGATCAACGGAAAAGCCGCGTTCGACGGGGACGTCTGGCAGTGGCACCAGGACTACGGCACGTGGCGGGCGGACGACGAGATGCCGGAAGCGCGCGCCATGAACGTCGCGATCTTTCTCGACGACGTCAACGAGTTCAATGGCCCGCTGATGTTCATCCCCGGCAGCCACAAGCTCGGCGTGCTGGACGCCGAGCACGACACGAGCACGACGAGCTATCCGCTGTGGGTCATCAATCACGCAACGATCAAGAAGCTGGTCGACCGCGGCGGGATCGTCGCGCCGAAGGGACCAGCCGGGTCCATGATCCTGTTCCACGGCTGCCTGGTGCATGCCTCCACGTCGAACCTCTCACCGTGGGATCGCGTCAGCGTGTATCTCTCGCTCTGCGCGGTGTCCAACCACATCCGGCGGTTCAAGCGTCCCGGCTACATCGCCCATCGCGACTTTAAGCCGATCGAGTGCCTGCCGGACGATTGCCTGCTCCGGCACTACGACGTCCCGCTGCCATGGAAGAACGGGACGCCGCGTGAAGAGATGGAGACCGCGCAGAAGGTGGCGTGAGCTACTGGATCAACTGATCCGCCCGCTCCAACAGCGGGCGCGGCATCGTCAGCCCGAGCGCCTTCGCTGTCTTGAGATTGATCACCAGCTCGAAGTTCGTCGGCCGCTCGACAGGAAGATCGCCAGGGGCTGCCCCTTTGAGGATCTTGTCCACATAGGTGGCCGCGCGGCGGTACATGGCGGGAAGACTCGGCCCATACGACATGAGGCCGCCGGCGTCGACGTACTCCTTGAGACCATACATGGACGGCAGCCGGGTCTTCTGCGCGAAGCTGGCGATCTCGGCCCGTTTCGAAAACATGACGGGATTGCCAGGGGGCACAATGACCGGGCTGCGGTCGTTGACTCGTCACAGTCGAGAAGGCGTGATCCAGGTCTGCGGCGCTGGACACTTCGACGGATTGAAGCTCGAGGTGGAGCGAAATGGCGGCCGCCTGCGACTCCTTGTAATCGAGGACGGTACCCCGGGCGTCGGGATTCCAGAGAAACGCCACGCGGGCAAGGCCGGGGACCACTTCCCTCAGAAGCTCGAGCCGCTTCCCACTGAGATCCGCTGAAACATTGCTGAGCCCCGTGACATTCCCGCCGGGGTGCGCCAGGCTCGCCACGAACCCGGTTCCGACCGGATCGGCACCGTTCGTCATCACGATCGGAATCGTGCGGGTCTCGCGCTTCGCCGCCGCGATCGGCCCATCGCTGGTCGCGACGATCACGTCGACCTTCCGACCCACCAGCTCTCGCGCCAACTCTGGGAGTCTCTCGGAGTGGCCTTCGGCAAAGCGAGTGTCCAGGACGAACGTCTTTCCTTCGACGTAGCCGAGCTCCCGCATCCCCTGCCTGAATGCGTCGACGAGCGTTGCGACACCGTCTCGCGTGGTTTGCGTCAGGAACCCGATCTTCGGGATCTTGGATGCCGGCTGCGCACGGACTGGAGCCCAAACCGCGGCAATCGACAAGAGGCAGACGGCAGCGAGGAGCACTCGCCGCACGCCAAGAGTGTTGTGGCCATCGGCCATCTCGGAGAGCGTGGAGCCGCACCGCGGCCCTGTCAACTCTGGACCAAGTATCGTGGCCTGCTCAGGAGCAGCACAGTGCCGACTAATTCAGCGCGTGCTCGAGGAGGGGCAGCGCGAAGTAGATTACGAACGCGATCGACGCGGCGTACACCATCCAGTGCACGCGCGCGCCCTGCCCGCTCAGCAGCTTGATGGCGGCGAACGTGACGAAGCCGGCGCCGATGCCGTTGGTGATCGACCACGTGAACGGCATGACGAGCATCGTCACGAAGGCGGGAATCGCCTCGTCGTAGTCGTCCCAGGCGATGTCGCGCGCGACGCTGATCATGTAGAAGCCGACGATGACGAGCGCGGGCGCGGTGGCCTGGGCAGGAATCACGGCAGCCAGCGGCGAGAGCCACATCGCCACGAGGAACAGCAGGCCGGCGACCACGGGTCCGAGGCCGGTGCGCCCGCCTTCGGCCACGCCGGCCGCGCTCTCGATATAGGTCGTGTTGCTGCTGGCGTTGGCGAGCCCGCCGACCGCGGCGCCGAGCGAGTCGATCAGCAGCACACGGTCCGAGCGCGGCAGCCGCCCGTGGCTGTCGAGGAATCCGCCCTTGCCGCCGACGCCGATGATGGTGCCCATCGTGTCGAAGAAGTCGCTCAGCATGATGGAGAAGGTCACCAGCACTGCGGTCACGACGCCGAGCCGGGCGAACACGGCGAAATCCAGCCGCCCGAACGTGGAAAAATCAGGCGCCTGCACGAGGCCCCGCGGCAGGGTCGCGGCCCCCGGCGTGGCGAAGCCTTTCCAGCCGGCGAGCACACCGTTCAGGACAATCGCGAGCACCGTCGTGCCGAGAATGCCGAGCAGCAGCGCGCCGCGCACGCGCCGCGCCATCAGCCACGCCGTCAGCACGAAGCCCAGCAGGAAGACCACGGCGGGCAGCGTTCCGAAGTACCCGAGGCCCACAGGCAGCGGGCTCTTGTCGGGCTTGACGACGAAGCCGGCGGTGAAGAATCCGATGAAGGCGATGAAGAGCCCGATGCCGACGCTGATCGCGCGCTTGAGCGCGAGCGGCACCGCGTCGAGCATCGCCTGGCGAAAGCGCGTGAGCACGAGCAGCGTGATGACGACGCCTTCCAGGAATACGATCGTCATCGCCTGCGGCCAGGTGAGGCCGCGGCCCGCCACCAGCTCGAACGCCACGACCGCGTTGAGTCCCATGCCGGGCGCGAGCGCGAAGGGATAGTTGCTGACGAGGCCCATAGCGATCGACATCAGGCCGGCCGTCAGGCAGGTCATGGTCAGCGTCGGCGAGAACGGCAAGCCCTTGCCCTCGAGGCCCGGCACGCCGCTGTAGCCGAGCACGATGGGATTCACGAAGATGATGTAGGCCATGACCATGAACGTCGTCAGGCCCGCGCGGACTTCGGTCGCCGGGTTGGTGTGACGCTCGGCGAACCCGAACCACCACTCGAGGATGGCGACCATGCGCGCGGCGGCAGTGTATCACCGCCGCGCGCTCAGCCGGAACGACTACAACGAGCGCAGGAAGTTCAGGAGGTCGCGCTTGTCGTTGTCCGACAGCGCATTGAAGCGATCGACCACGATATTGGCCTCGGAGTCCCGATACTGCGTATTGCCGGCGCTCTTGTGGGCACGGATCGCGGCGATCAGATCGGTGGTGCGACCGTCATGGAGGAAGAAGACGCGCTGCCCGAGCCCCCACAGCGGCGCCGTCCGGAACTCGTCGCCGCTCGCCGCACCCTGGCTGATGTCATCGGCCAACCCCGGTCCCATGTTGTGCACGAGGAGATCGGAATACAGGTTGACGGGCTTCTTGCGCAGCGCCGCCACGCTGGCGTTCCCGGTGTACAGCGTCGGCGTGTGGCAGAGCGCGCAGCCGACGCTGCCGAAGAGCTGGCCGCCTTTGCTGATTGACGATGTGCCGCCCGGCTGGTCGGGGGACGGCTGCGGCGGCGCGAGGAACCGCATGAAGAAGGCGAATCGCTCGATCGCGCTCATCGTCGGGCCCACCGCGGGATCGGTGTTCGTGACGTCGTTCGGCGTGTTCGCGTACTGGCATCCGAGCGTTTCGTCGCGCTCCGTCGGGAAGAGCTCGTTGGTGATCCCCATCTCGACGTTGTAGGCCTCGCCCGCGAACAGCAGCAGCGACTTGTTCTGCGCCTTCCAGCCGAAGCGCGCGATCGTGCCGTCGTTGCCGTTGTTGTTGGGCTCGCCGGTCAAGCCGAGCCGTATGCGATTGGCGCGGCCACCGATCCCCAGCGCGTTTTTCGCGGAGACGTTCGCGCGCTGGTTGGCGAGAATCGTTGCGTCCGGGATCTGCTCGATCAGCCCGGCGCCGAACACCGGCGTCGGAATCCGGAAGATGACGTTGCCGTTGGCATACTGCCGCTCGAAGTTCGGCTGCTTGATGGTGCAGTTGTCGTCGGCATCGGCGCGTCCCGAAATCACGAACAGCGCATGAACAC
>DAIRVP010000185.1:0-10417 GCA_036802765.1 Candidatus Rokuibacteriota bacterium | reverse complement strand
CTCGGCGGCGCTCCCCCCACGATCCAGAAGCGAGTCGAGGCCCTCTACGGCAACCGTGCGCGCCTGATCTTCATCCCAGGCTTCCTCACGACGCCGGAGCTGCGAAGTATCGGGCTCCGTGAAGCCCGTACCCGGTTGGCCGTATGCCTGGACACCAACGTGTTCGTGCGCCCCGGCTGGCTGACGCCGCTGATCGAGTGCCAACGAGAGACCGGCGCCGCGATGGTGGTTCCGCTCGTGCTCGAGGAGGGCGATCGGATCCACACCGCCGGGAACGATCTCTTCGTCACCTCAGAAAACGGTCAAGCGTACGGCAGCATGGAGTTACGATTCCACGGCCACCAGATCTGCGAGACCAACAATCTGAAGCGGCGCGACGTCGACTTCGGCGAGGTCCACTGCCAGCTCTTTGTGGTGGAGACGGCGCTGCGTGTCGGTGTGTACAACGAGGTACTCCGGGAAGGAACCGATATCGACTCCGGGCTCACGCTAGCGCGCGCCGGATGCACGATGTTGGTTGAGCCTCGATCGGTCGTCTTTCTACACTACCCTGCGCAGATCACCGACGTCGTCGACGTGGCGCTGCACCGCTGGAAATGGGACATTCCCGCCGTCATGGGGAGCTATCAGCGCATCCGCGAGAAGTGGAATATCGACGTCGGCGGACCGCGCGGCGACTTCAAGCGCTATCTCGTGGGGATGAACTCGCGGCTGGGCCCGTTCACGCAGCTCCATCCGTCACCCGCGTCGGTTTTCGTCGATCGGTTGCTCCGCCGTTTCCGAGGTCTCCTCCGGCTCTCCGATCTTCGGTGGCGCTTCAGCGCCTGGCGGACGGGCTACTACGGAAAGAGATAACCACGGCTCAACAAGGCTTCAGCAGGCTCGTGCCGCTCATGCTTGGAATTGGTGGACAGCCTAAAAGCTCGACGATAGTCGGAGCGAGATCGAACGACGACCGTACTCCCAGATCGCCGACTCTGACCTCCGGCGCCGCGATGTAGGCCATACCGTACCGGCCGGTGTGACCGCCGGTCCTGCGTAGCGGCACCGGACCGATGAGACCGAGCCGCGGGTGCTCGAACGCCGTCACTACACCGCGCCAAACGACAGTCAGATCACCCTGCGAGCCTCCGATGCGCATCGGATCACCGGCACTCGGGCGCTCGATGAACGCAACGACCGGCTCGCCGGTACGCGGATTGCGGCATTCGTTGAGCAACGTGGCAATGTCCTCGGAGACCCGATCGTACTGCGAGGCCTCCACCATGCCGTCGCGTTCGCGTTCGCGCACGTTGATGCGAATCCTGCCGTCGTAGTAAGACGGCAGTGCGAAGGCGCGCATCCGCGGCCAGTACTCCTGGTAATGCTGCGCCGGCTGCCAATCGAGGGGCAGGGTGACCGGTGCGCTCGGGTCGCGAAACGAGCGCACCGCCGCGCGTATTCCCTTGATACCGGCGCGCAACGCGGGCCGGTCTTTCACCAGGGAGCGCGCCATCCGCTCGAGAGCGCTTTGCTTCGCACCGCGCTGCGGCACCCACGTTCGTCCACGGGCGACCCAGTCGTCGTCTTCGCCCAGGATCGGCACCTCGCCGGGGGACTCCGTCCACTGGGCCGGCACCGTCAGCAACGGTCGTCCGAATTCGTGGCGGTAGAGCAGTTCGGGCAGCAAGACCATCGAAGGAACGTCTGAGTGATTGGTCCCCATGCCACCCATAGTGAACGCGACGACCGCCGCATCACCAGCCGTTCGGACGAGGACTGCGATCATGCGATCGAGAGCACGGTGCACATCGAGGAGAGCGCGGCCCGCCGCCTGAGCGGAAGAATGCTTATGCAGGGGATGATCGGGGTCGACGCCGTGCCAGAGTCCCTCGACGCTGCCGTGGGCCTCGCCCGTGATTGCGATGAACGCATCCCACTCGGGAAGTCGCTCGCTCGCCAGCCATTGCGCCGCCCGCGTGCGTATATCGACAGCACCGCTGAGAACGTCTCCCATGGTGCGTGCGTGAGTCGCCGACGGCCATGGCGTCTTGTACGTCCATTCGGATGGATAGCGGCCGAATCGCCCTAAGAACTCTGCCAGAAGTCCACGTGGCCGCCCGGCGGTCGCCGTCCCGGGATCGTGCGCGCCCCATCCGATGATGCCGTTCGTGGTCCGAGCCGTTCGGAAATCGACGTATGGCGTATCGAACACGACGACGCGGCGGTCGAGCGCCGTCCACCAGGGGACGAAGCGCGCGCCTTCTTGCCATGTGCGATACGTCGCGGGATCGAACTCGATGGCGGCCCAGCGCTGCGCCGCCTCAGGCGCGAAGCCAGAGGCGAAATGCTCCCAGGCCAATCCGGTCCGCTGGGCCGAGCCGTGGTCGAGCCGAAAGCACGCGGAGCGCTTGCGAAGCTCGGCTAACGCGGGCATCTCGCCGGCTGCCATGAGTCGCTCGGCGAACGTCTCCTCCAAACCGTCGAGGCCGATTACCAAGATGCGCCGCCCTCGCATGCTCACCTCCGCGCGTTAAAGTCTACTCGCGCGCTGCCGGCTATGGCAGTCTCGAAGGCGACGGCTATGAGATCGAGCCCGGACCTCTCGATCGTCATCCCCACCTTCAACCGCGCTTCCTCACTGCGCCTCACACTGAACGCCCTGGACCGCCAGCTCGCTCCAGACAGCCTGACGTGGGAAGTGATCGTCGTCGACAACAACTCGCGCGACCGAACCAGATCGGAAGTCGAGGACTTCATCCGGACTGCTCGGATCCCAATTCGATATATCTTCGTTGCGCAGCAAGGCGTCAGCCACGCGCGAAATGCAGGCGTGGCGAGCACTGGAGCCGAGGTGGTCGGCTTTACTGACGACGATGCCGATCCGGCGCACGACTGGGTGGCCACGATTGCCACGGTCATGGCGGATACCAGCGCGGATATCGTCGGCGGGCAGATTCGGCCGGCCTGGCACCGGCCGCCCCCGGCCTGGCTCGAACACGGGACCTTCCTTCGCAGCGCGCTCGCCATCATGGACGACACGACACCCATGACCATCGTCGACTTCACCGGCTTGCCCATGATCTGGGGTGCGAACATGGCCATCCGACGGAAGGTCTTCGACCGGGTTGGCGGCTTCAGCGCGCAGCACGGAGCCGTCGGGTACAAGCTGTACCGCGGGGAAGAAACGGACCTCGTCCGCCGAGCGATCGAAGCGGGATTTCGGGCGGTCTATGATCCGCGACTATTCGTATCGCATCGCATCGGACCCGATCGGATGCGCGTTGCTTACTTCGCCCGGTTCGCGTTTGACCAATTGGAGGGAGAGGCGCTCGTAGAACGGGAGCGCGGAGAGCTGCCCGGGGTCGTTCGAATTCACGCGCGGGTGGGGCGCAGCGTCGCCCGGTGGATCGCGGCGGCCGTGCGGCGACGGCCCGAGACTCTCCAGCGCTGGCTGCAGTGCTGCGAGACCGTTGGATATGCGTGCGGGTTCTGGAAGGGGTATTTCCGGCGCCGACGCAGGACATAATCGGCTGCGTTACTTCCCGCGACGTAGCAGTCCGCTACGCCGGACGCCGAGGACGGCCAGCGCGGCCGGTGACTCTGCGAGCATCGATTGCAGATCGCGGCGGTCGTTTGCCGTCAAGCCGAGCCACCAGACCGACAGAAACCAGGCGCACGTCGTCATCGTAGCGCCGGCGACCAGGCCAGAGACCGATTCCGCAAAACCGAGCCGCAGCCACGAGACCGCCACGGCTCCAAGAATGACAAGGACCATGGCGGGGCGCGCATAGGCCTCGACCAGATAGGTTCGCGTGGCTAGCCCGCATGCGCGCGCGGCGTAGCTGACGAGCATCGGCCGACGAATCAGAGCGGCCACAATGGTGCCGATCACGACACCCAGCACGCCCACGGACGTCCATGCGACCAGAATGATCGACACGGCGAGGTTGAGAACCGCAAAGGGGATCTGGGACCATGCAAGGAACCGCAGCTTATTGACCGCCAAAAAGATCGGCCATTGAGCCCCGCCCGCCGCCGTCGTCAATAGCTCGACGATCACCCAGCCGACGAGAACATGCCCCGCCGTTCGGTAATCCGATCCCAGCGCACCCGAAAGCCAGAAGCGAGTGATGGGCTCGGAAAATACACCGAGGATCGCGCACGGAAGGATTCCCAGCAACGCCGTGTAGCGAGTGCCTCTGATCAAGACGTCCTGCAGCTTGGCCCTCTGATCGGTCACGTGATAGGCCACGGCAAAAGGCTGAAGTTGATCGGCGAGACTGAACAGCGGCTGGATGCGCATCGGCAGCGCGGTCCCGGCTCGATAGATGGCGACGGCGGATGGTCCCAGAATTGTCGTGAGCACCAGCGGGTCGGCGTAGATCGTCGCCGCGTACATCACCTGGAGCATGAACGGATGGACGCTCGACGAGAACAGGCTTCGAATCACGTCGCCACGCACGAGTCCTAGCCTCGTATTCCCGAACGGCGTGAGCCGGCGTCCGAGATATCGCAAGATCAGAAGATGCATGCTCAGCTCGCCGATCGAGACGAGAGCCCATGCGACCAACCCGCCGCGGAAAAGCCCGAGCATCGTGACGAGACCGACGGCTTGGAGAGTGGCGGTTCCTGCGCCGACGCCATCCAGGATGTCGGAACGGCCGGACGCAAAGATCGCCGCGCCATATATCGTGAGCAGGAAGCTGAGAGGTATGGCGATCGCGCCGTACCATCGAATCACGGGTTGCGCTTCCGCTGCGAGCGACGCGGGGAGGTTGAAGAGTCCAATGAGAACGGGCGCCAGCAGCGCCCACATCAGCCCCGCAAACGAGCCGGCGATCAGAGCGACATAGACAGCGCTGCTGAAGAGCTCGTTGAAGCGCGCATGTTGGCCGCGCGCGAGCTCGTCCGCCAGGTGACGCCCCAAGGCGGTGCGCAGTCCGAAGTCCGCCATCGCGCAGATGGCCACGACTGCGATGAGCACAGAGACGACGCCGTAGCCATCCTTGCCCAAGAAGCGGATGAGCAACGGGACCATGGAGAGCGCGACGACGCCCCGAGCGAGCGTCGCTCCCCACCTGGTGATTTGATTGACCGCGATGCGGGTCGAGACGCGCACGATGAACTACGATACTAACTCCAGTGCGGGCTGGTTAGACGCAGCCGCCGACGGCCAGATCCGCGACGTCGACGGCCAAACCCGCGTACTCGCGACAGATGGCCTCGCCCACGCACGGCCAGCGATGCTGTGCGGCCCAGCGCTGGCCCTCGCGGCCCAGCCGCCAGCGCAGCACATCGTCACCGAGCACGCGCGTGATCGTCTCGGCCAGCGCGCAGGGATCGCCTTCGGGCACGAGCAGACCGGTCAGCCCATCGCGCACCGTCGTCTGCAGCCCACCGACCCGCGAGGCCACCACCGGACTGCCGCAGGCCATGGCCTCGAGCGCCACCATTCCGAACGACTCGTAGTACGACGGCAGCACCGTCACGTCAGCGGCCACGTACCAGTCGCGCAGGCGCTGCTGCGGCTGGGCGCCGATGAACGTCACAGCGTCACCGAGACCAAGGGCCGCGGCGCGGCGACGCACGTCGGCTTCGTGTCCATCGATCGGTTCGTCCGTCTCTCCGCCGACCACAGCCAGGCGCGCCAGCGTGCCGGCACCGCGCAGACAGCCAACGGCATCGAGCAGCGTTTCGAGTCCCTTGATCGGCGCGATGCGACCGACGTACAGCAGCAGCGGCCCCGGCGGCAGGTCCAGCCCCGCGCGGGCCGCCGTCGCATCGCCCGGCGTGAAGACGTCGGTGTCGACGCCGCACGGAATCACCGCCACGCGCGCGGGATCGGCGCCGTACGCGCTCGCGAGCTCGCTGCGCTCGATCGCGTTCGCGGCCACGAGACGGTCGGCGGCGGCGACGATCCGGCGCTCCTCGGCCAGACGCAGCGCCGGCTCGCGCTCGGCGGCGATGCCGGCGCCGTTTTTCAGCGCGGCCAGCGTGTGAAACATCTGCACGAGCGGCACGCCCCAGCGCGCCCGCAGCGCCAGGCCGACGACGCCCGACAGCCAGTAGTTGCCGTGCAGCAGGTCGTACTCGAGGCCGTTCGCGAGCCGCCACGCCTCGACGCCGTCCACGAACTCGTCGAGGTGCGCGTGCACCCGCTCGCGCGCCATCGGCGCCTGCGGCCCCGCGGGCAGATGGACGACGCGGGCGCGATCGGCTAGCCGCACGACCCGCGGGATGCCGGCATTCTGCGAGCGTGTGAACACGTCGACGGCCGCGCCGATGCGCGAGAGCTCTCGCGCCAGCTCGCGCACGTAGACGTTCATGCCGCCCGTCTCCTTGCCGCCGAGCGCGGCGAGCGGACAGGTGTGCACGCTCAACATCGCGACACGGAGCAGACTCACGCGGGAGGTCCGATGGTTACCCGGAAGACGTCTTCGAGTGTGGGCTCGAACTCGAGCTTGTAGCGCTCCTCGCCGCGCAGAAAGTCGAAGCGAGGCCGCCCGCGCGCGATCGCATCGCGGATCACGTGCGAGAGCAGGACGAGCCCCGGCGACAGCGCCGCGGCTTCTGGCGCGAAGCCAGAATTGTAGAGTCCGACGGTGTCGTCCCACTCGAGGCACACGAACGACGCGACCGGCCCGCCGGAGGTCTCGAGAAACCAGAGCACCACGCCGTCGTGCGCAGCGAGCGCCGGCAGCGCCGCGCGAAAGAAGCGCTCCATGCGCGCGTCCATGAACTTCGCCTTGCCGACGCGCGAGCGGCGGTGCAGCGCCAGGAAATCGTCGAGGCGCGCGCTGATGGCGTCCGGGCCGCGCACGACGACGGCACGGCCATCGGGGGCTTCACGTTCGAACCGTCGGATCTTGCGGGTCAGCTCGTGGCGATGTTTTCCGGAGAGCGAGGCGAGGTAGGTCTCCCATGACGACGGCAATGCCAGGACTGGACAGCGCTCCTCCAGGGTCGCATCCGCAGCGAGCCCGACTCCCGCGGCGAGCGTGGGCAATGTCCGCACCGTGGGCGACGCGGCGGGCACCGCGTGCAGCGTCCAGCGCGCGCGCTCCCCCGCGCGCGCGGCGAGCAGCGCCGCCCACGCATCCTCTTCGTGACCAGCGATGACAATCAGGTCCAGGTAATCGGAGACGTCGGCGCCGCCCAACAGCTCGAGCTCGCCAGGGCCCGTCTCGTGGAGCGGCAGGATGGCGACCAGACGACCGTCGGCGTCGCGCACATGGCGGACGTCCAGACGCCGGCCTTCGGCGAAGACCTCGGCCCAGTGATGCTGCCAGGCCCAGCTGAGAAACGGCGAACGGTGGGTGGCGGCGGCTGCCACGGCATCCCAGGCGGCGGCCTCCGAGGGGTCGAGCCGGTCGGCAGACTCCGCCTTGAAGGGGGTCACAGGTCCTCAGATGGGCTGGCGGCGTCCAGGGATTCGCCGGCGCCGGATTGGCCGGCCCCCTCCCCCTCCCCACTCTCGGCCTCGCTCATCGCCTCGTCGACGGCGGAATCAAAATCGTCGCCGAGCTCCTCGCCGAACTCCTTGCCCATCTTCTTCATAAAGCGCGCGACACTCGCCGGATCGTTCTCGTCAAGATCGCCGAGTCCCCCGCCCTCAGCCAGCGACTCCAGACGCGCATCCTCGGACTTCACGGTGGAGAATCGGGACATCAACCGTGTCAGAGTGGTGGATCCACATCGCGGGCACGCGGGCGGCTCGACCGCCGATATGCGTCGCAGCAGGCTCACACGGCGGCGGCACTCATGGCACTCGTACTCGTAGATCGGCATTCTTCAGAATTTTACCCCGACCGCGCGAACAGCGCCTCCAGCCGCGCGACCGCGCGATCCCAGTCGAACGCCGTCGTGACGAACGCCTGCCCCGCTTCCGCCAGTCGGGCGCGCAGCCGCTCGTCGGTGGCCATGCGCAACAGTCGCGCCGCGAGATCGTCGATGTCGCGCCGCCGCGCGACCAGCGCGGTCTCGCCGTCACGCGCGTAGTCGCGACTGCCGCCGTTGTCGTAGGTCACCAGCGCCGCGCCGCACGCCATCGCCTCCATGGGCGGCATGCCGAGGCCCTCGTCCCAGGAGGGGCACAGATAGATGTCGCAGCCGCTGTAGAGCGCGGCGAGCGCGTCTTGCGGCGGGTCCGCGTGGAACTCGTCGTAGGGCGTGTGCGCGCGCGGCGACTTCACGCCGAAGCCGACCAGCCGCAGGTCGGGGACCTGCGTACGTACGCGCCGCACGGCCTCGACGCCGTCGGCGACGCCCTTCCACGCGTAGTCGTGGTGCAGCATGAGCACACGCGGCCGCGGCGTCGCCGCCGTCGCTGGGACACGGTGAAACAACGCGCGATCGACCGGCGTGACCAGCAGCTCGCTCGGCGCGCCGAACTTGTCGCGCATGATGTCCGCCAGCCACGTCGAGATCACGATCTTGTGCAACGGCATCCGGTACGTCGCATCCACCACATCGGGCGCGCCGTGATAGAGGCTCTCGTAATGCTGAACGAGATAGAACTTCGCGCCACACCGCGGCGGCGCTGCGGCGACGACAGGCGCCGATTTCCACGCAGTGGCGAGCGTGACATCGGCGTCGGGCAGCGCGGCGGCGTCCCATTCGGCGACCCACCTGACGTCAGGACGAAAGCCGGGTACCCACGTAGGTCCGGCATGGCGCGCATTCCCCCACGCGGCGCGCAGGCGGCCGCGCGCAGGAACGACCACCGTTACGGCATGGCCGCGCGCGGCGAGACGATCCGCATACGTCAGAATCGCGCGCACGCCGCCGGCGATGCGCAGGTGCGGACACAGGACAGTGACCTTCAGATCAGATCGCCATCGACACCGTCCCCGTGTTCCGGTACCCGGCCGGATCGAGGACGACGTTGACACACCAGACCTCGCTGCTGCCCAGCGCCTTGTCCAGCGCCGGCGCGATGTCGCGCGGCTCGCGCACGAGCGCGCCGCGCGCGCCGAGCGACTCGGCGAACAGATCGAAGCGTGTGACGGGCAGCGACGTCGCCACCGCGCGCGCCTCGCCATAGAACGACAGCTGCGGGTTGCGGATCTGTCCCCAGCCGCCGTCGTTGCCGACGACGCACACGAACGGCAGTCCGAACCGCATGGCGGTCTCGAGCTCCATGACGTTGAGCCCGAGCGCGCCGTCGCCCGCGATGAGGACGACCGGCCGCTCGGGATGCAGCAGCTTGGCCGTCAGCGCGAACGAGGGGCCGACGCCGAGGCAGCCGAGCGGGCCAGGATCGAGCCACTGCCCCGGCCGATGCAGCGCCACGATCTTCGACGCGCATCCGACCACGTCGCCGCCGTCGCCGACGACAATCGTCTCTGGCCCGACGATGCGCGCGATCTCCGCGGCGAGTCGATAATGTGTGATCGGCACGTCGTCGGCTGCGCAGAACGCCGCGAGCTGGTCGCGCGTCTCCCGCTCCTTGGCGCGCACGGCGTCGAGCCAGGGCGCCACGCGCGCGGCCATCGAGGCCGGGACGACATCCACCGCCTGACGCAGCACCACGCCGAGATCACCGACGACGCCGAGCGCGAGGGGGCGATTGCGCCCCAATTCAACGGCATCGCCGTCGACCATGACGACGCGCGCATCTTCGGCGAACACCGGCGGCCGGCCATAGCCGAGGCGGAAGTCCAGCGGCGTGCCGAGCACCAGCACCAGGTCTGCGCGTCCGAGCGCCATCGACCGCGCCTGAGCGAACGCGTTCGGATGATTCGCGGGCAGCGCGCCGCGTCCCGCGCCATTCATGAACACTGGCACGCCCGCGCGCGTAGCGAACGCCTCGAGCGCTTGCGCGGCATCGTCCCACCAGACGCCGCCGCCCGCGATGACCACCGGTCGCTCGGCCACGACGAGCAGCTGCTCTAGGATCGCGAGCGTGCGGGCATCGGCGGCGCCGCGCGGGCAATGCACGTAGTCGGTGGGAATCGGCGCGAGGCGATCTTCGATCGTGCTCAGCAGCAGATCGACGGGAATCTCGACGAAGACCGGGCCGGGGCGGCCGCTGAGCGCGGTGCGAATGGCCGTCGTCAGCACCTCGGGAATCTGCCGCGTCTCCGGGACCGTGAACGAGCCCTTGGTGATCGGGCGCAGCAGCGCGACCTGCTCCATCTCCTGCAGCGCGCCGAGCCCGCGCAGGCCCAGCGGTGCGGCGCCGCCGATCAGCAGCATCGGGCTGCGTGCGGCATACGCATTCGCCACGCCGGTCACCGCATCCGTCACGCCGGGACCCGGCGCGACCATCGCCACGCCGATGTTGCGTGTCAGACGCGCGTACGCATCCGCCGCGTGCGCCGCCGCCTGCTCATGACGCGTGTCGATGACCGCGATGCCCTCGTCGAGACAGCCGTCGTAGATCGGCAGGATGTGGCCGCCGCACAGCGTGAAGACGTGGCCGACGCCGGCCTGC
>DAIRVP010000184.1:0-10417 GCA_036802765.1 Candidatus Rokuibacteriota bacterium | reverse complement strand
TCCTTCGGCACCGCGATTCGCATGGCCGTCGAGGTGTTCCACGCGCTGAAGGAGACGCTGAAGGAAAAGAAGCTCGGCACCGGGCTCGGCGACGAGGGCGGATTCGCGCCCGCGCTCGGCAGCAACACCGCCGCGCTCGACTTCCTGATGCAGGCCATCGAGCGCGCCGGCTATCGTCCGGGTGATGACATCTCGCTGGCCCTCGACGTCGCCGCCAGCGAGTTTGCGCAGGACAACGGCCGCTATCGGCTGCGTCGCGAGGGTGTCACGCTCGACAGCGAGGAGCTGGTCTCGCGCTATGAGGCGATCGTCGAACGCTATCCCATCGTGTCGATCGAGGATGGTCTCGGGGAAGACGACTGGGCGGGCTGGGCGATGCTGACGCGCCGCCTCGGCGGCCGCGTCCAGCTCGTCGGCGACGATCTCTTCGTCACGAATCCGGCCGTCATTCAGCAGGGTATCCAGAAGGGCCTCGCCAACGCCGTGCTCGTGAAGGTGAATCAGGTCGGCACGCTCACGGAGACGCTCGACGCCGTCGAGCTGTCCAAGCGCGCGGGCTATGGCACCGTCATCTCGCACCGCTCCGGCGAGACCGAGGACACGTTCGTGGCCGACCTGGCGGTGGCGGTCAATGCCGGCCAGATCAAGACCGGCTCCGTGGCGCGCAGCGAGCGCACCGCCAAGTACAACCAGCTGCTGCGCATCGAGGAAGAGCTCGGCCACGCCGCGTCGTGGCCCGGGCGCAGCCTCTACTCCCGCACCGCCCGGTGAACGGCCGCCCGCGGACGTTCGGCGTCGCCGCGATCGTCATCGTGGTCCTGGCGCTGAGCGCCTATGGCACGCGCGCCGTCCTGCGCGTGTCCGAGCTGCGACGCGAAATGGACGCCATGGAGCGTGATCTCGTCACGCTGCGTGCGCGCACGGAAGAGCTGACGCGGACGGTGGACCGCCTGCGCAACGATCCCGCCTACATCGAAAAGCTCGCCCGGGAAGACCTCGGTTACGTGCGCGAGGGCGAGACCGTGCTGAAGTTCCCGAAGTCCGACGGTCGATAGCCCGTGGACTGGCTCTGGTTTGCAGCCTTCGTGGTTGCCATGCTGATCAACGGCCGCGCGGCGTTCAAGATGCTCGTGGACTGGAAGGGCATGCTGACGACGTCCCGCTTCGTCGACGACGCGTATGCGCGTCTCGAGGCGCTGCCCGACGAGGAGGAGCTCGAGCGCGCGGGCGCGCCGACCTTCTTGCACCTGGTTCCCGCGTGGGAAGAGCCGGCCATCGCGGGCACGCTGCAGGCGCTGCTCACCTCGCGCTATCCGCATGGGCGCCTGCACGTGGTCGTCGCCACGAAGGCGAGCGAAGAGCAGATGCCGCATCCGGCGATGGCAGCGCCGACCGCCGAGCTGGCGCGGCGCTTTCGCGCCGGCCTGCCGTCGTGGCAACAGAAGATGCTGTCGGTCGTCGCGATGCCCGGCGCCGGGCGCAAGGCGCATCAGCTCAACTGGGCGCTGCGTCCCGAGACGCTGGGCGTGACGCTCGGCGAAGGCTTCGACGCGCGCCGCGTGTACGTCGGCGTGAGCGATGCGGACTCGCTGCCCGACCCCAACGTCTATCGCTGGATCGCGGCTGAGGTGCTCGCGGGTCGCGGCGCGCCCGCCTACCAGGGCGTCACGCTGTCGCTCGCCAACTTCGGCGCCCACGACGCCCGCGGCCGCGTGTGCGCCATCCAGCAGTCGTCGATCTTCATCCGCGTCTCGATCGCGCGGCTCATCAACGAGGCGCGACGCGTGCGCTGGTTCACGCGGCTCGCCGAGCGCTCGCCACGCGTCGCGCACGCGATCCGCCCCGTCTTCGAGCTGTGTTTCCGGCGCTCGCAGATCTGCCTGGGCCACAATCAGTTCGTGCGCCTCGACGTGCTGCAGGCGGTCGGCGGCTTTCCGACCTCGGGCGCCACCGAGGATTCGACCCTCGGCCTGGCACTCGGTGCGCGCGGCCTCTTGATGGCGCCGATGCCGCTGCTGGAGCTCGTCGATTTACCGGAGGCGCGAGAGAAGGTGATCCGGCAGAACGCGCGCTGGTACAAGGGCGTGCTCGATGACGTTCCGTTTCTGTGGCGCGTCTGGCGCGCAGCGCCGACCGCGTTCAACGCGGCGCAGCTGCTCCGCCACGTCGGCAACAAGGTCGTCGAGTGGCCGGTTGCCGCCATCGTCTATCCGCTGGTCGGCTTTCTCGGCTGGCACCTCGCGTATCGATTCAGCGAGCACCCGGTGCTGTTCGCGCTCGGCATCGCGTTTCCGTCGATCTCGCTCGGCCTGTCGATCTGGGTCGGCGGGATCGTGACTCAAGACTGCATCGAGGACGTCACGCGCCACTTGGCGCGGCCCGTGGACGTGCGACGCACTACGCTGACCCAGAAATTCGTCGGGACGTTCCGCTGCCAGACCTACTGGCTGCTCGCCACTCGCGGCGCCTGGCGGGTCCTGTGGGCGCTCACCACCACGCGGCGCTTCGAGGCGCCCAAGACGGATCGCGTCACGCGCTAGCCAGCGGCCTCACATGTTTCGCACGCCGGGCGCGCGGCGGCCGAAGGCCTGGGCCAGTTCCGTATCGGTCGCCAGGTCGTGCATGACGCGCGACAGGGCCAGATCCATGACTTCCGGGCCGGTCTGTTTCGCATCGGCCTTGCCCTGCTGCCGCCTGATTCCGACATAGCGGCGAGTGAAGAGCGGCTCGCCGGTGCGCGCGTCGATCAGCGCCACCGCCAGCGCGACCTTGCCGACGTAGTGCACGGTGGGACGGCCGGCCACCGCGTCGAGCCAGAACTCGTCGACGTCGGCCGCGAGCACGAGATCGGCGCCGTCGGCCGTCACCGCGTGCCCGTTGCGTTGGACCTCGCTCACCAGCGCGTCGCGCACGATATCGACCACCGGGCGGCTCGTCACGATCGGTTTATCGCCCTCCGGCTGGACGCCGATGCGGGCCGTGTTTTCACGCCGGTCGGCGACGGGTCGGATCTCGACACGGCGCGGTCGCGCGGCGGCCAGCATCGCGCGATTCACCGCCGCGTCCGGATAACCGACGTCCAGGGTGACGTGCCGCGCGCAGCCGACCAGCGTGACGAGGGTCAGCGCAAGGAGTACCGACGCGCGCAGTCGCGGGCTCATCGGTCCACGCCCTGCGCATACAGCAGCTCGCTGGCGAGGCGCTGCCCTGCGCGGTCGAGGACGTCGAGGAGTTGCCGTCGGGCGAACTGTCGATTGCCGGTGAACGCCTTCAGCGGCAGTCGCTCGGTGCCGGTGACATCCTGGTTGTCTTTCCAGAGGGCGACGCCCGTTTGTCTGGCCACCATCTCAGCGCGCACATCGGCGAACGCCGAGACCAGATCTGGTTCGCCCTCGCGAACCCGCACGAGCCCCCACGTCGGCACCGTGAGGCGAAGCAGGACGTCGGGACGTGGTTCGTCACCGACCGGCTCGCCCTCCAGCGTGCGGATGTCATCGAAGCGTCCGCTGGCACGCAGCCTCGCTTCGAACGCCCGCGCGACCACCCGTGCCGGCGACAGATCGCGGACATCGGCCGAAGCATCGGCCTTCCGGTCGGATTCGACGAACCAGTTGATGACTTGATGGACGAGGTCCGCGATCGGCTTCAGCAGCGCGCCATACGAGGTCCACGGCAGCACCTGGTCGAACGTCCGACCCGGCTCGGCGCTGTTCTCGATGACGGCGAACTCGCTCTGGCCCGAGACGACCACCGTGAGCTGCCGCACGTCATCGAAGAACGGTCGTGCGGTGGACGGCCGGGGCGGCGGCGACGACGACGCGCATCCGGATACGGCGGCGACCACCAGGACTAAGAGGACGGCGACAGCGTGCTTCATGCAGCGTCCCCATGTAGCCCGCGGCAACCGCCGGCGTCAAGTCGGGGAAACCCCTAGGGCTCCTTCACGAGGAACTGCGCGCGACGGTTCGTCGCCCAGCACTTCTCGGTGTGCTCGGTGCACGCCGGCCGCTCCTCACCATACGACACGGTGGTGATGCGCTCGGCCTGCACGCCTCGCGAGACGAGGTATGTCTGCGTGGCCTTCGCGCGTCGCTCGCCGAGGGCGAGGTTGTATTCGGCCGTCCCGCGCTCGTCACAATGGCCCTCGATCAAGACCAGCAATTTGGGGTTGGCCGTGAGCCAGGCCGCATTCGCGTCGAGGATCTTTGCGTCGCCGGGGCGGATGTCGGACTTGTCGAAGTCAAAGTAGATGGTTTTGAGCGCGGCCTCTGCGTGGTACGTGCTCGGCGGCGCGGGCGGCTGCGGCGCCGGTGCGGCCACCGGGGGAGCCGGGGCTGGCGCCGGCGTCGGTGCGACGGGGGCCGGGGTCGGAGCCGGCGCCGGGGGCGCCGTGGCCACGGTGGGCGGCGGCGCCGATGCGACGGGTACCAGCGGACGCTTCGCACACCCGCTCACCACGAAAACGACCGCCATACTTGTCAGCAGAGCCACACTTGTCCGCATAACGCTCCTTTCAGTTGCCCCAGCTCAAATCGCCCCAGCGACCTATATCACGACTGTGGAAAGTTTTGCCTATTGCGTGGAACTACGAAGCCCGCGAGGCTGAGTCACCGATGTCCCTTCGATCCTGGGCAGTGGTCCGGTACCCGGCGGCGGTTCTGGCGGTCGGGCTCGCGCTCGCTGTGCATCAGGCGCTGGAGCCGGTCTGGATCGGTCGCGTTCCGTTCGTGCCGTTCTATCCGACTGTCGTGTTCGTCGCCTGGTTCGGCGGCATGGGGCCGGGGTTGCTGGCCACGACGCTGTCGGCGCTCGCTATCACGCGCATCTGGGCCGGCGCGCCCGCGGTGCCGCTGGTCGGCCACCTCATCGCCCTGGTCTTCTTCGTCGGTGCGGGCGTCGTTGTCAGCGTCCTGGTGGCTGCGCGCGATCGCGCCCGCGGCGCCGTGGATCTCCTGTTGCGCAACACGCCGCTCGGCCTGGCGATCCACGACGTCAATTTCCGCTACGTCCGCGTCAACCACGCGCTGGCGCAGATCAACGGTGTGCCGGTGGACGCGCATCGCGGCCGCACGGTGCGCCAGGTGCTCGGCGATGCCGCGGCGGATCTTCTCGAGCCGCTGCTGCGTCAGGTGCATCAGACGCGGCAGCCCGTCACCGTGCAGTCGATGCGCGTGCCGCTCGTCAGCGCAGAGGACGGCGAGCGCTACTTCACGGTCGTCTACAGCCCGATCCTGGACCGAGGGGGGCGCGTGACGGGCACGACGGCGAGCGTGGTCGAGGTGACCGAGCGCGTGCGCTCCGAGCGCGCGCTCGGTCATGAGCGCGAGCTGCTGCAGACCATCATCGACACGATTCCCGCCATGATTTCGATGTTCGAGCCGAGCACGCGGGTGCTGCGGCTCAATCGCGAGTTCACGCGCGTTACGGGCTGGACGGCCGCGGAAGCGCAGACCATGGATTTCATGGCCGCCTGCTATCCCGACCCGGCCTACCGCGCGATGGTGCGCGCGCACATGGAGGCGCCCGACCCGGGCTGGCTCGATCTCGAGATGACGACCAAGACCGGGCGCGTCGTCCAGACCTCGTGGTCGAACGTCCGCCTGTCCGATGGCTCGCGTGTCGGCATCGGGTTCGACATCACGGAGCGCAAGGCGCACGAGGCCGAGCTGGTGGCCGCGCGCGGCGCCGCGGAGCGCGCGAACCGCGCGAAAGACGAGTTCCTCGCCATGCTGGGGCACGAGCTGCGCAATCCGCTCAGCGCGATCGGCAGCGCCGTAGCCGTGCTCGAGCGCCTGCGACTGGACGACCTGCGCGGCACGCGCGCCACGCAGGTGATCGCGCGCCAGACGCAGCACCTGGCGCGGTTGATGGACGATCTGCTCGACGTCGGCCGCGTCGTCACCGGCAAGATCACGCTGGAGCGCCGCGCGATGGATTTGTTGGCCGCGGCACGGCGCGCGGTGGCGACGCTGCGCGCGGCCGGTGTGACCGAGCGCCATGACATCTCCGTTGACGGCCGCCCCGTGTGGGTCGATGGTGACGCGACACGCCTCGAGCAGGTCGTGACGAACCTCGTCAGCAACGCTCTGAAGTTCACGCCGAACGGGGGGACGATCCGCGTCTGGGTCGGCACGGAAGACGGCGGCGCGGTGCTGCGCGTCAGCGATACCGGCGTCGGCATGAGCTCCGAGCTGCTGCCACGCGTCTTCGATCTGTTCGTGCAGGGCGACCAGCCGCCCGAGCGGTCGTCCGGCGGTTTGGGCATCGGCCTCACGCTGGTGCGCCAGCTCGTCGAGCTGCACGGCGGCCGTGTCGAGGCGCGCAGCGCGGGCGCGGGGCAGGGCAGCGTGTTCACGATCCGGCTGCCCTACGCGAAGCTGGCGAGTGGCGCAGGGCCGAGCACGCCCCAGGCGGCGCTACCGCCGTGCCGGATCCTGATCGTCGAGGACAACGCCGACGCGCGCGACATGCTCCTGGCGCTGCTGAGCCTCGAGCATCACGAGGTGTTCACGGCGAGCGACGGGCCGGCCGGCGTCGACGCGGCCGTGCGGCTCCGGCCCGAGGTGGCGCTGGTCGATATCGGTCTGCCGGGACTGAACGGCTACGAGGTCGCGCGGCGCATCCGCGCCACCGAGGCGGGCCGCGCGATGAAGCTGATCGCGCTCACCGGCTATGGTCAGCGCGAGGACACGCGCCAGGCGCGCGAGGCGGGGTTCGACCTGCACCTCGTCAAGCCGGTGGAGCCGCGCCGCCTCGACGACGCGTTGCGCACGCTGCTGTCCGCGCCCGAGCAGCACTGAGCCCGCTCGGAGCTGACACCGCTGCGCGGGCGGCGCCGGGCGCGAGGCTATAATTCGGCTCGGGGAGGACGAAGAATCATGCCCGTGCCGCCGATCTCCAAGGTCACGCAACCCTATCGCACCGAGCTCACGCCGGTGTCGTTTCTGCGCCGCAGCGCCTACGTATTTCCCGACAAGCTCGCCGTCGTGCACGGCGAGCGTCGCTACACATACCGCCAGTTCGAAGAGCGCGCGAACCGCCTGGCGTCGGGGCTGCGCGCGGCCGGCCTGCGTCATCTGGATCGCGTCGCGTTCATCTGTCCGAACACGCCCGCGATGCTCGAGGCGCACTTCGGCGTGCCCGCCGCCGGTCTCCTGCTGGTCCCGATCAACACGCGGCTCAACAGCGACGAGATCGGCTACATCCTCAAGCACTCCGGCGCGAAGTTCGTGTTCGTCGACTATGAGCTCGAGCCGCTCGTGAAGCCGCTCGATCTGAACGGCGTGCGCGTGATCCGCGTGGACGACACCGGCGCGCCGGGCGACCCGTACGAAGACTTCCTCGCGGCCGCCTCGCCCCAGCTGGTCGAGCCGTGGATCGAGGACGAGATGGAGACGATCTCCATCAACTACACGTCAGGCACCACGGGACGGCCCAAGGGCGTGATGATCCATCATCGCGGCGCCTATCTGAACGCGATCGGCGAGCTGCTGGAGACGGGACTCTCGTTCGACTCGACGTATCTGTGGACGCTGCCGATGTTTCACTGCAACGGCTGGTGCTTCACGTGGGGCGTCACGGCGATGGGGGCCACGCACGTCTGCCTGCGCCGCGTGGAGTCGAGCCGCATCTGGGATTTGATCGATCGCGAGGGCGTCACGCACTACTGCGGCGCGCCCACTGTGCAGATCGGCATCGTCAACGATCCGAAGGCGCATCGGCTCACGCGCACCGTCACGTGCGCCGTCGCGGGCGCGCCGCCGTCCCCGACGCTGCTGGCGAAGCTGAAGGAGCTCGGCTTCCGGCCCGTGCACGTCTATGGGCTCACGGAAACGTACGGGCCGCACACGGTCTGCGCGTGGAATGCCGAGTGGGATCGCCTGCCCGCCGACGAGATGGCGAAGAAGGCCGCGCGCCAGGGGCAGGGTTACGTCGTCTTCGATCTTGTGCGCGTCGTCGACGAGCAGATGCGGGACGTGACGATGGACGCCGAGACCCTCGGCGAGGTCGTGATGCGCGGCAACAACGTGATGAAGGGCTACTTCGAGCAGGCCGACGCCACCGCCGACGCGTTTCGCGGCGGCTGGTTTCATTCCGGCGACATCGCCGTGTGGCATCCCGACGGCTACATCGAGCTGCGCGACAGGAAGAAGGACATCATCATCTCGGGCGGCGAGAACATCTCCACCATCGAGGTCGAGCAGGCGGTGGCGCGTCACCCGGCGGTGATGGAGTGCGCGGTGGTGGCCATCCCGGACGAGAAGTGGGGCGAGCGGCCCAAGGCGTTCGTCACGCTGAAGCCCGGCATGCGGGCGACCGAGGCCGAAGTCATCGAGTTCTGCCGCCAGCACATCGCCCGCTTCAAGTGCCCGGCGGCCGTCGAGTTCGGCGAGCTGCCGAAGACGTCGACGGGCAAGGTACAGAAGTTCGTGCTGCGTGACCGCGAATGGCAGGGCCGGGCGAAGCGGATCAACTGATGACGCTCGAGCAGCGGCTGACCGACGAGCTCACGCAGGCCATTCGCGCCAAGGACACGCGGACCGCGGACGTCGTCCGCATGCTCAAGACCCGGCTTCAAGAACGCCGGACCGCGAAGGGCTTCACGGGCCAGGTCGACGACGCGCTGGTGACCGATGTCATCGGCGCCTACCGCAAGCAGCTGCAGAAGGCGCTGGCCGAGTACGACAAGCTGGGCGAGCGGGGCGCGACGCAGGCCACGCAGCTGCGATTCGAGATCCAGTTCTGCGAACGGTTCCTCCCGAAGGGACTCGACGCCACCGCGTTGCGCAGCCTCGTGCAGGAGCGTGCAGCGACGCTCGGCATCACCGATCCCAAACAGGTCGGCCGCCTGGTGGGTGATGTCATGAAGACCCACAAGGGACAGGTCGACGCCGCCGATGTGAAAAAGATTGCCGAGGAGCTTTTGCAAGGCTGAGTCGTGGGGCCGAATGGCCCTACGATGGTGTCCCTTTTGCAACACGACACCGGCGAGGAGGACTCGCCATGCACAAGCTCGCAATCATCGCGCTCGCGGCCACGATCGGGCTCGCCTGGAGCACCCTGCCGGCGGTCGCAGCGGACGACAGCAAGACGGTCAAAGACAAAGCGGTCGACGCCAAGGATACGGTGAAGGACAAGACGTCCGAGGCGTGGGACAAGACCAAGGACAAGACGTCCGGAGCGTGGGACAAGACGAAGGAGAAGACGTCGGAGGCCTGGGACAAGACGAAGGAGAAGACCACCGAGGCCAAGGACAAGATCAAGGGCACGACGCGCGATACCAAGGACAAGCTCGCCGGGAAGATGGAGAGCAGCGCCGACATTCGTCAGGCCCAGACCGCGCTGAAGGACAAGGGCCACGATCCGGGCCCGATCGACGGCATTCACGGCCCGCGCACGTCCGCGGCGCTTCGCAACTATCAGAAGTCCGAGAACATCAAGGTGACCGGCCGTCTCGACTCCGAGACGCGCACGCACCTGATGGGCCAGGCCTCGAGCAGTGCCACGACGACTCCGTCGGCTTCGCCCACCACGACCACCGGCCCGGGTGGCGCGTCGACGACGAGCCCGTCGAGCAGCACGTCGCCGGTGCCGCCGCCGGCGTCGGTGGGTTCGCCGTCCAATCCGCCGCAGATGCCGGAGAAGACGCAGACCAAGTAACGTTTGATGTTTTTACCGCGGGGCCGGCGCTGCGCGTCGGCCCCGCGTTGCTTTTCCCGGCTCGCTCCTCGGGCGCCCGGTTTGGTGATTGCGACGGGTTGACTCGGTGGCAGCGGTCCGGTAAGGTGACTCGGTCACCGCGGGGTGGAGCAGCCCGGTAGCTCGTTGGGCTCATAACCCAAAGGTCGCTGGTTCAAATCCAGCCCCCGCAACCAACGAAGTCGCGAGGTTGTAGAGCAGTATTTCGGGCCGGGGCCGCCGAATGTGACACAGAACGTGACGCGGCCTCGGCCAACCTCACCGCTGCGCTGTCCAGGTCGGCTTCACTCACGATCGCGTACCGCCGGTAGACGTTCTCGGTCTTGTGGCCTGTCAGCTTCATGGCGACCGAACGCGGTACGCCGGCCTGCTCCATGTTCCTGACGGCCGAGCGCCGCAGGTCGTGGATCAGGAGCCCAGGCAGGCCAGCGGCCCTGCAGGCCGACTCCCAGGCTTTCCGTGGGTCCGAGATCCGCTGCCCGGCGAGCGCACCCTCCAGGTGAGGAAAGATCCAAGGGATCACTCGCTCGGCCTTCCGCTCGCTCTCGGACCCGTGCGACCTGGGCATCGAGCATCGCTCGTAACTCCGACGTGACCTTGACGACCCGGCCCTCGCCGTTCTTGGTGGTTCCGGGGTCCAGCCGCAGAGTTCCGTCCTGGGAGTTATACTGGTGCTTCTTCAGGTCGAGGACCTCGCGCTTGCGCCAGCCGAACGTGT
>DAIRVP010000183.1:0-10519 GCA_036802765.1 Candidatus Rokuibacteriota bacterium | reverse complement strand
ATTACGGCCGAATTTCGGTCGGACCAAAAACCGGGCGTGCCTCGTAACTATTTGATATACTGGCGCTTGCCGCTGACTTCGCGTTGGGGAGTGAAGGTCATCGCGCAGCCCATGTACCGTCTCGATCGGTCGTACTCGTGGAATTACAGCCATTCGCCTATCTTGCCGCGCGTTCGGCGCGTACCGCCGGGACCCGGCGGTAAGCTGCTCGATCACGTTCTGAATTCGCCGGTCGGCATCGCCGCCGGTCCACTGCTGAACAGCAAGTGGGTCGAGGCGTACTCCCGCGTGGGCTTCGACGTGCTCACCTACAGGACCGTGCGGTCGATGGCGATGCCGGCGCACCCGCTGCCGAACATTCGACCCGTGGAGAACCGCGAGCACGCCGCGATCGCAACCAAGCGCACGTCGATCGACAGTCAGCCGACGCTCGCCGTGTCTCTCGGCATTCCATCGGCGGAGCCCGAGGTATGGCGCAAAGACGTTCGACGGGCGAAGGACCGCATCGGCGACGGGCAAGTGCTGATCGTGAGCGTAGTCGGAACCTGGGCGCCGGGAATGGACGCCGAGCAGCTCATCCAGGACTACGCGCGCTGCGCCGCCTGGGCCGCCGAGGCGGGCGCCGACGCGGTGGAAGTCCACCTCGCGGTGACCGATCCGTTCGCGGAGCAGCCGCAGCTGATCTACGAAAACATTCCGCTGGCGGCGCAGATCCTCTATCGCGTGCGGACCACGGTGCCCAAGCCGGTGCTCGCGAAGCTCGGTGTGTTCCGTACCCCACGACTCCTGCACGAGACGGCCACCAAGCTCGCCTCGTGGGCCAACGGCTTCGTGATGACGCACGGAGTGCGTCGACGCGTCCTCGAGGAGGACGGCAACGTCGCCTTCGAAGGACCCGGCCGCGATCGCGCGACGATCGTGGGCGCGGACACGTGGCCGCTGGCGTCGCGGCAGATCGAAGAGATGCTCTCCTGGAGGAAGGCCGGCGCCTGGGATCGCGCGATCCTCGGCGTCGGCGGCGTCACCACAGTCGAGCGCGCGGACCATTTGCTGCGCGAGGGCGCCGACGTCGCGCTCATCGCCACGACCGCGCTGTTCGATCCGCTCTTCGGCATTCGGTTCCGTCAGCTCCGCGCCTCCGCCGTCGCCTAATTTCATGGGGGGCTCCGAGCGCCCCCCAAGCCCCCCAATGGCGGCTCGCCACGGCCCGGGAAACCCGTGCCGTGGCTCGATAGCGCATCTTTATGGTGTGCTAGGCTACCGGCCGTGCGGTGGCTCGTCGTCCTTCCGTTCAATCGCGTCGGGCTCATGGGCGTCGATTTCGGCGAGGAGCTTGCGGCGCGCGGTCACACGGTGCGGCTGTTCGAGTACCGACGCGACAACGCGCTGTACAAGAACAAGTCGACCAAGGCCGCCTACCAGCTGTGGATTCTCCGCCTCCTCGAACGCGCGTGCGCGTCGTGGCGCCCCAACGTCGTGCTCGTCATCAAGGGCGGCCCGATCACACCCAACCTTGTGCGTCGTGTGAAGGCGCGCAGTGACACGCTGTTCGTCAACTTCTTTCCCGACAATCCCCTGTGGATGATTCCGTTCGGCTGCATCGAGGCGTACGACGTGTTCTTCACGAAAGAGCGCTACGCCATGCGCAGCCTGCAGCAGGTCGGGTTGCGCAATCTCCACTATCTCCCGATGTACTGCGTGCCCCAGCAGCATCATCCCGTCGTGCTGTCGCCCGACGAGAAACGACGCTTCGAGGCCGCCGTCTCGTTCGTGGGCAGCCGGTACGACTACCGTGAGCGGCTCGTCCGCGAGCTGGCCGATGCGCCGCTGCGCCTGTGGGGAGCGGGTTGGAGCCGCAGTCCCGATCCCGTCGTCCGTGGTCTCGTTGCCGGCGGGCCGGTCTTCGCTCACGACAAGCTCTGCGTCTACTCCGGATCGACGCTGTCGCTGAATCACCATCACCCGATGAACGACATCGTCGGCGTGAACACGCGAACGTTCGAGCTGGCCGCCGCCGGCGCCTGCCAGCTGGTGGACGCCAAGGACGAGCTCGCGCCGCTGTTCAAGCCGGGCGACGAGGTTCTCGTGTACCGAGACCTTCCCGAGCTGCGCCGCGTGCTCGATCATTTTCTGGCCCGGCCGGACGAGGCGCGCGACATCGGCGCAAACGCGCGACGTCGGGCGTTGGCCGAGCACACGCTCGCGCATCGCGTCGACGAGATGCTGCACGTGCTCGACGAGCGGTTCAAGATCGGCGTCCGCGTGTGACGACCGCGTCTCTCGCACGCGACCTCACCTGTATCGATTGCGGCGCCGTGCATCCGCTCGGCTATCGTCTCGAGTGCGAAAAATGCCGCGGCCTGCTGGAGCTGCGCTACGACCTCGAGCCGCTGCGGCGCGATGGTCCCACGGTCCTCGAGGGCAACGGTCTCTGGCGCTACGCTCCCGTGCTGCCGATCCTCGATCCCGCGCACCGCGTGACGCTCGGCGAGGGCGGAACGCCGCTGCTCTCGTGCCCGCGACTCGCGCAACGACTCGGCGTGCGCAGCCTCGCGATCAAGTTCGAGGGTGCGAATCCTACGGGGACCGTGAAAGACCGCTCGTCGGCAACCGCCGTAGCGGCCGCGCTCCAGTTCGGGTTCACGGCGACGTCCGTGGTGTCGAGCGGCAACGCCGGGTCATCGATCGCCGCCTACTCGGCGCGCGCGGGCCTACGCTCGCTGATCTTCGCGTACGAGCGCGCGTCGGCGCCGAAGCTCTTGCACATGGCCGCCACCACCGCCGATCTCGTGCTCTACAAGGGCGTCTACGACGACCTGATCTCGCACTGGGACCGGCTCGTGGAGTCGCGCCTGTTCTTCGACTGCGGCGCCTCGCGCAACGCGTACAAGCACGAGGGCAAGAAGACCATCGGCTACGAGATCGCCGAGCAGAGCGGCTGGCGTCCGCCCGATGTCGTCGTGGCGCCCGTCGCGGTCGGCGAGACGTTCATCGCGGCGGCGCGCGGCTTCCGCGAGCTGCGGGACGCGGGCTGGATCCCACGTGTGCCGCGGATGGTCGCCGCACAGGCCACGCGCGCCAATGCGATCGCGCGCGCGTTCCGTTCGGGGCGTGCGCTCGAGCCGCTTAAGATCGGCTACACGGTGGCGGAGGGGCTTGCGGCCGGCAATCCTGGGCGCAAGGGTGACTGGGTGCTGCGGCTTCTGCGCGAGGGCCTCGGCGCGGCCGGCGACGCCGAGGACGAGGAGATTCTCGAAGCGCAGCGGATGCTGGCGCGCACGGAAGGCGTGTGGGCCGGGCCGACGGGCGTCGCGACGCTGGCCGTGCTCGCCCGAATGCTCGCGGCGAAAGAGCTCGATCCTGCGCAATCCTACTGCGTGATCATCAGCGAGACGGGCCTCAAGACCGAAGCGGCGCCGCCGAGTCGCACGGCCACGGCATTCGACTTCGACTCGCTCCAGCGGCTCGTGATGGAGAGGCTCGGTCGCGCCTAGGCCGCTTCGCCGCGAGTTCTATCTCCGTCCTGCGCCGACCGTCGCTCGCGATCTCCTTGGGTGCATCGTCGTTTCGCGGCGTGGGCGTACGCCGACGTCGGGCCGCATCGTCGAGGTCGAGGCGTACCTCGGGCCCGAAGACGAGGCCTCGCACGCCGCCTTTCGGCCCGGCAGCCATCATCTGTTCTACGGGGCCGGTGGCCACGCGTATGTCTATCTGAACTACGGCGTGCACTACTGCCTGAACGCGATCACCAACCCCGCGGGGCGTCCCGGCTGTGTCCTCATCCGCGCGCTCGAGCCACTTGCCGGCATCGCGACCATGGCGCGCCGCCGCGGCGTGTCTGCCACCGCGCCGCGCCTGGCCAGCGGACCCGGCAACCTGACTCGCGCGCTCGGGCTGTCGCTGCGCGACAACGGCGCAGATCTGACGCGAGGCGCGCTCGTCGTCCTGCCGCCGGACCGCCGTCGCGATTTCACCATCGCCCGCGGCCCCCGCGTGGGTATCACGCGGTCCGTCGACCTGCCGCTGCGCTTCTGGATCGCCGGGCATCCGAGCGTTTCGGCGGGGCCGCGGTCTCAAAGTGCCAGACGACGGACGGGATGTCCCCCTTGCGGCGCCTGTGTCTGGCGATGCGCCCGACGGCAACGCGGCGGATGAGGCGTCGCCAAAACGGCTGTGCGGCCACGTTCGAGGTCAGTACGGACAGCTCCCACCGGCCAGGGAAGCGCGCGAAGAGGGCGCGGGCGATACGCGTGCCGATGCCGCGGCGGCGGTGTGTGCGAAGCACGAAGAACTCGGCCATCTCTCGCGTGGCGACGCCGTCGACCGGCGGCAGCTCGCGCACGAGCGCAAACCCCGCGGGGCGGCCAGCCACACGAACGAGGAAGTGATGCCGCCCGTCGCGCCGCCAGAACTGCGCGTGCCAGCGCGACGGCGCGTACGTGCCATCAGGCTCGACGCCCCACCGCTCACCGACGAGATCATAGAGGTAGAGCTGGACGAGGCGCCGCACGATCGGCACGTCGCGCCCTCGGAGCGGGCGCAGCGTGATGCCGGCCACGCCCGTCAGCGGCCGCGGCGAAGCGCGTCCGGATCGAACAGCGCGTCGTCGAGCCCGGTGTTGACCGCGGCCGAGCGCACGAGCACCCGCACGACGAGCTTGCCGTCGACATACGCCTCCTGCCGATGCGGCAGCGCGAAGCCGCCGACGAGCGGGCGATGCTCGGTGAGCGCAAGATCGATCACGCCTTCGCCGGTCGGCAGCTTCTCTCGCGTTACGAAACGTACGACGCCGCGGTCGGGATCGAGCCAGACTTGAGGCACGGTGCGCTCGCCGGGTCGCGCACCGATGACTGTGACGCTGCGGTCACCAGCACGTGTGACGTAACTGACATCGTCGCGCACGCCGAGCACCCGCCACTCGGCCAGCAAATCGGCGCCGGTGCGGCGAAGCGGGACCAGGAGCTGCGTCGCGTCACGCGTGCCGGCAGGCGGCGCCTCGAAGGTCTTGCCGTCGCTGCCCCGCATCCACACGCGATCGCCGACCGTCAGCCTTACCTCCCTCTGGCCGTCGATCATCTGCTCCACTCGTTGCCGCCGGGGCAGCTTGATGTACACACGCTGCTCGCCGCTGGACTGAGGGTGACGGCCGGCCGGATCGAACAGTGTGAGGGTTTGCTCGACGACGAGATCCGCGACGTTGACGCTGCCCAAATGTGCCAGGAACGCATCCACGGCCGTGCGGGCGTCGGAGCCGGCGGCGGCCGCGACTGCGACCTCCGTCGCAACGAGCATCGCTCCGACAAGGACGCGAAGCACGGTTCGGTTATACGGGGCAGATACGCGAGAAGTCAATGAAAAGCCTACATTTTTCGGCCTAAAAAGTTGACACCCTCTTGCACCGTCCGTATCATCGGAGGAACCAAGGAGCGTGAGTGCCTACCTCGCCAGATAGCCTGACCGGCGGCATCCTGGATCTGATCCTGAGCGCGGGCCCCATCGCCAAAGTCGTCCTGGCGATTCTCGCGATCTTTTCCATCATCAGCTGGGCCCTCATCGTAGAGAAGTGGTGGCAGTTCCGACGCGTGCGGCGGCAGACACTGGGGTTCCTCAAGGTGTTCCGCGAGGGCCGGCGGCCCAGCGTGGTGACGGCCGCCGCCAAGAAGTTTCGCGAGAGCCCGCTCGCCCAGCTCTATGTTGCCGCCCATTACGAAATGGCCGGAGGTCACGACGCCGAGTCGTTCGTGGAGGACGCTGACGACGCGAGCGCAGAGCGCCTGGAGGCGGCCGATCGAGCCATGCGCCGCGCCGCGGCCCTGGAGGTCGCGCAGCTCGAGCGCTATCTCCCGTTCCTCGCGACGACGGCGAGCGCATGCCCGTTCATTGGGCTGTTCGGCACCGTCGTCGGAGTCATGAATTCGTTCCATGGGATCGGCACGCAAGGATCGGCGAGCCTCGCGGTCGTCGCGCCCGGCATCTCCGAGGCGCTTGTCGCTACTGCGGCAGGCCTCGGCGCTGCCATCCCGGCCGTCGTCGGCTACAACTACTTCGTCAATCGCGTGAAGCATTGGGCAACCGAGATGGATGGGTTTTCCCTCGACATGCTGAATGTGCTCAGCCGGCCGACGCCGAAGCTCGCGCGGCCCGCGAAAGATGGCATTTAGCGCCGGCCCGTCCGACGGTGGGCGCCGTATCGGCACGACTCTCGCCGAGATCAACATCATCCCGCTCGTCGACGTGGTGCTCGTGCTGCTGCTGATCTTCATGCTGACGGCGCCGATGATGTACCGCGGCATCGACGTGAACCTGCCGCGCGCGGCCGCCAAGCCCACCGCCGTCGAGGAGCGGATGGTGCTGACAGTGACGAAGGACCGCACGCTTTATCTGAACGACAAACGCGTGCCGCCCGGGAGTCTTGACGGGATGCTGCGTGACGCGTTCCGCAGCCGCAACGACAAAACACTTTATCTAAAGGCCGACGCCGGTCTGGCGTACGGTGCGGTGATCGAAACAATGGACATGGTCCGGCGCGCCGGCATCGAGCGCCTCGGCATGGTGACCGAGCCCGTCCGCGAGCGCTGACGTGAGCATCGCCGCCGCCACGATCCGGATGCGTCCGGCGCGCGGCCCCGCTCTCGGGAAAGTACCGCTGCCCGTCACGGCAACGGTCGTCTCGGGAATCCTGCACGTCGTCCTCGCTATTGCGGTCGTGCTGGGAGCGCGCGCGTGGTCGCAATCACAACCCAAGACCTACGTCGTCAACCTTGTGCCCGCCGTCGCCGCCGTCGGCTCGCCCCAAGGCCAGACGACGCCGGCCCCGACGCTACCGCCTCGCCCCGAAGAGGCTGCGCGGCCGGAGCCGCCGAGGCCGACCGAGCTCCCGCAGCGCGAGACGCCGCGCAGCGCCGCCGCGCCCGAAATGCCGCCGCGCGCGCGTGAGCTGCCGGCGCTGCCCGAGCGCGCCAGCACGCCGCGTCCGTCCGCGACGCCGCGTGCAGGCGACAAGGAGCTGCCGGCGATGACGGGCCCGAGCACGCCGAAGGCGATGCCGGATCGCGTGGCGCCGGACACCGTGGCGCGCGCGGCCCCGCCGCCGCCGGCGCCGCTCGGTCGCGCCGACGGCTCGCCGCAGGGCGCAGGCGCGCTGACGCTGAACGTCGGTGACTTTCCGTTCGCGTGGTATCTCAGAAGCGTGAACGCCAAGATCACGGAGCGGTGGGCCGGCAAAGCGATCCCCGGCCAGCAGCCGGTGGCCGTCTTCGACATCAATCGCGATGGGCGCGTCACCGGGCTCGCCATCGAGAAGCCATCGGGCAACCCCTACTACGATCAAGCCGCGCTGCGCGCCATCACCGAGGCGGCGCCGTTTCCCCCGCTGCCCCCCGACTTTGCCGGGCCGGTGCTGCGCGTGCATCTTGGCTTCAACTTCTCTGCCGAGCGAGGTTGACTAGTGTCTCTCCGACGGATCTTCGCCCTCATGGTGCTCGTCACGTTTCTCGCGCTCGCGGCTCCGTGGTCCTCACCCGCGCAGCAACAGCAAGGTGCCGGACGAGCCACCGACGTTTGGATGAACGTGACGGGAGGCGGCAGCAAGAAGCTGAACATCGCCGTGCCGGAGTTCACCATCGTGTCCGGCATCGATAGCACCGGCATGGGCAAAGTCCTCGCGCAGGTCACCGGCGCCGATCTGACCTTTTCCGGTCTCTTCAGCGTCGTCGCGGGCACCGGGGCGATCCCGGCGAACAATCCCGCGCTGCTCGAGCAATCGTGGACGGAATTCGCAGCGGCCGGCGCCCACGCCGGACTGCACGGACTCCTCACCATGCGTGGCGATCGGCTCGAGGGTGAGATGCGTCTCTATGACCTCGTCACGCCCGAGCATCGGATGATCGCAAGCAAGAAGTTCGAGGCGCCGATCGGGCAGGCGCGACGAGTGGCGCACAAGATCGCGGATGAGGTCGTGTTGCAGTTCACCGGCGAGCCGGGTATCGCGGATACGAAGATCGCCTACGTGACCGGACCGCGCGGCGCCAAAGAGATCACGATCGCCGACTACGACGGCGCGGGGCCGGCGTCCGCCACGCACAATGGTTCGATCAACCTGACGCCGGTGTGGAGTCCCGATGCGCGCTCGCTCGCATATACGTCGTACAAGCAAGGGTATCCCGACCTGTATCGGATGTTTCCGTTCGAGCGCCGACCCGACCAGACGCTCGCCGCCTTCATCGGCATCAATACGTCGCCGTCGTTCAGTCCCGACGGCAAGAGTCTGGCGCTGACGCTGTCCAAGGATGGCAATCCCGAGATCTACGTGCTCACGCTCGCGACGGGTACGATGCGGCGACTCACGCGCAACGCCGGCATCGATACGGAACCCTCGTGGTCACCGACGGGACGACAGCTCGCATTCGTCTCCGACCGGAACGGCGCGCCGAACATCTTCGTGATGGACGCCGAGGGCACGAGTGTTCGACAGCTCACGTCCGGCGGATTCCACACGCAGCCGCGCTGGTCACCCAAGGGCGACAGCCTCGTCTACACCGTGCGGCAGAGCGTCCATGATCTCTGGATCGTGAACGTGGACGGCTCGAACCCACGGCGGCTCACGAACGGCGCCGGCAACAACCAGGGTGCGACGTGGGCGCCGAACGGCCGTCATCTCGCGTTCCAGTCGAACCGCAACGGGCGCTGGCAAATCTTTGCGATGTTGGCCGACGGCTCGGCACAAGAACCGATCACGCGTGGCCCCGGCGAAGCGACAAGTCCCTCGTGGTCACCTCGACTACCGTGATAGGCTCTTGTCGTTAATGCAGACTGTCCAGCGCACGCCAAAAGGAGGCGTCATGCTTACGCGCTGCTCCCATCTTGCCTTTTCGTTCCTGCTCGTCGCCGCCGTAGCCCTCAGCGGCTGCGCGAAACGGCCGGCGACCACGCAGGCGGCAGCGCCCGCCCCGACCGGGGCGGCGACCAGCACCGCCGCGCCGACGGGCGGCCCGCAGCAGCTGCAGAGCGGAGGGGCCACCGGTGGGACCGCAACGCCGGCGCCGACCACAACTGCGCGGCCCGCCGTCCAGGACTTCGCCGCCGTGGCCGATCTCACGGACGTCTACTTCGACTTCGACAAGTACGACATCCGCCCGAACGACGCCAAGACGCTCGACGCCAATGCTACCTGGCTGAAGTCGAACCCCAATCACCTCGTGCTCATCGAGGGTCATTGCGACGAGCGTGGCACGAACGAATACAACCTGGCGCTCGGTGAACGGCGTGCGAAGTCGACGATGAACTATCTCGTCTCGCAGGGCGTGCAGGCGAATCGCATCACCATCATCAGCTACGGGGAAGAGCGCCCGCAGTGCACCGAGCACACGGAATCGTGCTGGGCCAAGAACCGCCGCGCCCACTTCCTCGTCAAGCCGCGGTAGACCTGAGTCGTATGGCGGGGAGAAGGACTGCTCTTCTCCTCGCCATCCTGCTGCTCGGCGGCTGCGCGCACGTTCAGGACGTCACCGGCGTCGCCACGCAGCAGGATCTTCTGCAGCTGCAGACGGACGTGACGATCGCGCAGCAGCGCGCGCAGCGCGCGCTCGGCGAGGCCGAGGCTGCGCTCGCACAAGTCCAGCGCAACCAGCGTAACGCCGACACGGATCAGCGAGTGACGGCGCTGAGTCAGCGCGTCGAAGCCCTCACGGCGTCGGTCAGCACACTTTCGACGCAGCTGGACGAGCTCAACAGCAAACTCGATGCGTTGTCGCGACAGCCGCGTGCCGCCGCGCCGACTCCGACGACTGCGCCCCGAGCCGCGAGCGCCACGGCGGCGCCCACCCCGCCGAGCAGCACCGCACCGCCGAGCAGCACTGCACCGCCGAGCAGCACTGCACCGCCGAGCAGCGCCACCTCGCCGAGCAGCACCGCGCCGGCCGCACCGTCGACGCCGACGGTCTCACCGAGCGCACCGAGTACGGCTTCGCCATCCACACCGAGCACGGCTTCGCCGTCCGGCGCGACGCCGTCAGCGCCCGAAGTCGCGAGCCGTCCGACCACGAACCCGCTGCAGCCGCAAGATATCTATCAGGCGGCATATCTCGATTTCAGCAAAGGCAGCTATCAGCTGGCGATCGCCGGCTTCCGAGAGTTCTTGCGCCGCTTTCCCGATCAGCCACTGGCGGGCGCCGCGCAATACTGGATCGGCGAAGCGCTGTTTGCCCTCGCGCGCGGATACGCGAACGCCGGACAAGGGCCCCAGGCCGCCGAAGCGCTGGAGCAGGCGGTGCAGGAATTCAGGAAGGTATTGGCCAACTATCCGCGCAGCGACAAGGCGCCGGCCTCGCTCTACAAAGAGGCGCTGGTCCTCATCGAGCTGAAACAGACGGATGCGGCGCAGCAGCGCTTGCAGTACCTGGTGGAGACGTTTCCGCAGTCGGAAGAAAGCGCGCTCGCGCGCGAGCGGCTCGCAGCGCTGCGACCGCGCTGAGAGTCCTGCTACTTTTCGTCGAGGCCGAGCACCCAGACGACGGCCACG
>DAIRVP010000182.1:0-10701 GCA_036802765.1 Candidatus Rokuibacteriota bacterium | reverse complement strand
GGGGCGAGGAGCGCATCTTCAACATGGTGGCGCACCGGCCCGACTGGACGATCTCCCGACAGCGCGTCTGGGGCGTGCCGATCGTGGCGTTCTATTGCCAGCGCTGCGACACGGTGCTGCTCGAGGAGCGGATCGTCGAGCACGTGGCGAGGATCTTCCGCGAGGGCGCTGGCGCCGACGAGTGGCACGCGCGAACGGCGGCGGGCTTGCTGCCGCTCGGCACGCGCTGCGCCAGATGCGGCGCCGACAGCTTCCGCAAGGAAACCGACATCCTCGACGTGTGGTTCGACTCCGGCTGCAGCCACGCCGCCGTGCTCGAGACGCGGCCCGAGCTGCGCTGGCCGGCGGAGCTGTACCTCGAGGGCTCCGATCAGCACCGCGGCTGGTTTCATTCGTCGCTGCTGGAAGCCATCGGCACGCGCAACGCGCCGCCCTACAAGTCGGTGCTGACGTGCGGGTTCGTCGTCGACGGTGAAGGCCGGAAGATGTCGAAGTCGCTCGGCAACGGCGTGGAGCCGGACGAGCTCATGCCGAAGTATGGCGCGGAAGTGCTGCGTCTCTGGGTCGCCGCCGAGGACTACACGGAAGATATTCGGCTCTCCATGCAAATCCTCGATCGCCTTGCCGACGCGTACCGGCGGATGCGCAACACGTTCCGGTTCCTGCTCGGCAACCTGTACGACTTCGATCCCGCGCGCGACCGAGAACCATACGCGCGCCTCGATGAAGTCGACCGGTGGATCCTCGACCGGCTCGCACGCCTGGTCGATCGGGTGCGGCGCGCCTATGAGGAATACCAGTTCCACACAGTGTTCCACTCGGTCCACAACTTCTGCGCCGTGGACCTGTCGGCGCTGTATCTCGACGTGATCAAGGACCGGCTCTACACGTCGGCGCCCGACGATCCGGGGCGGCATGCCGCTCAGAGCACGTGCTATGACCTGTTCAATGCGCTCACGCGGCTGATGGCGCCGATCCTGACGTTCACCACCGAAGAGGCATGGCGCTATGCGCCCGGCGCGCGCTCCGAATCCGTGCACCTCGAACGCTTTCCCGAGGTGCCGCTGGAGTGGCTCGACGACCCGCTCAAGCGCAACTGGGACCGGCTGCTCGAGGTCCGTCGCGAGGTCGCCAAGGCGCTCGAGACCGCGCGCGGCCAGAAGCTGATCGGCAGCGCGCTCGAGGCCCGCGTGCGCATCGAGTCGGCGCCGGAGGATTTGCCGGGCCTGCTTGGCGCCAAGCGCGAGCTGTTGCCGACGCTGTTCATCGTCTCGCGCGTCGACCTCGAGCCGGGACCGGGGCGCGCGAGCGTGCACTACGAGAGCCAGGACATCCCCGGTCTCGTCATCGGCATCGACCGCGCGCCGGGCGAGAAGTGCGAGCGGTGCTGGATGCGCAGCGAGGAGGTCGGCCGCGACCCGGCCCATCCCACGCTGTGCGCGCGTTGCGTGCGGGTCGTCACCCGCGCGCGATGACGCTCGTCCTCATCCTCGCGGCGCTCGTCGTCGTGCTGGACCAGATCACCAAGAGCATCGCGCTCGCCCATCTGATTCCCGGCCACCCGATCGTCCTCGCCGAGAAGTGGCTGTCGCTCACGCTCGTCATGAATCCCGGTCTCGCCTTCGGCCTGCTCGGGACGATCGAGCCCGCGTGGCGCTGGGTCGTGGCGGCGCTGTCGATCGTGGCGCTGCTCATCCTGGCGCGCGTGGCGTTGCGCGTGCTGCCTACCGGTGGCGTACTCGGCGTCATCGCCGTCGGGCTGATCTTCGGCGGCGCCGTGGGCAACCTGATCGACCGCGCGCGCTTCGGCGCCGTCGTCGACTTCGTCGATGTCCACTGGCACGCGTGGCACTGGCCGGCGTTCAACGTGGCCGACTCCGCCATCAGCGTCGGCGTCGCACTCCTCGCGGTGCGGCTGCTGCGCGAGCCGCGCGGCGCGAGCCGATGAGGCCGCGTATGACCGAGGAGCGCCACGGGCTCCCCGGGGCGCTCCGAGCGTTGGGGGGTGTGGGGGGCCATGTACGGGCCCCCCACGCGAGCCGATGAGGCCGCGTATGACCGAGGAGCGCCACGGGCTCCCCGGGGCGCTCCGAGCGTTGGGGGGTGTGGGGGGCCATGTACGGGCCCCCCACGCGAGCTGATGAGCGCGCGAATCGGCGAATGAGCGCGCTGCTCGCCGGGCTGCGCGTCATCGACGCGGCGAGCTTCATCGCGGGGCCGGTCGCCACGACCATCCTTGCCGACTTTGGCGCGGATGTGATCAAGGTGGAGCCGCCGGCCGGCGATCCGTATCGCCATCGCACCGGTGGGCCAGGAGTCCCCGAGAGCCCGTATAACTACCGGTGGATCGTCGACAACCGCACCAAGCGTGGGCTGGCCCTCGACCTGCGCGCCGCCGAGGGCCGCGCGGTGCTGCATCGCCTCGTCGCGCGCGCGGACGTGTTCGTCACCAACACCCCACTCGACTCCCGTGGCCGCCTCGGCATCCGCTGGGAGGATCTCGCTCCGTTGAACGCTCGGCTCATCTACGCATCGATCACCGCGTACGGCGAGCGGGGCGAGGAAGCACCGCGCAGCGGCTTCGACTCGACCGCACTCTGGGCGCGGACCGGCTTGATGGACCTCGTGCGCCCGTCGCCGGACTCGCCGCCGTCGCGCTCACTGCCGGGCATGGGCGATCATCCCACCGGCGTATCGCTGTTCGCGGCAATCATGGCGGCGCTCTACCAGCGAGAGAAGACGGGCACGGGCACGATGGTCGCGACGTCGCTCATGGCCAACGGTCTCTGGTGGAACGCGATCCAGGTGCAGGCCGCGCTCTCCGGAGCCCGCGTCGAGCCGCGACCCTCGCGTGACGAGCCGGCCACGGCGCTGGCGAACCTCTATCGCTGCCGTGACGGACGCTGGTTTCTCCTGAACGTGCTGAACGACGAGCGCGACTGGCCCATTCTGCTGCGCGCGCTCGAGCGACCAGAGCTCGCGTCGGACGCGCGCTTCGCGACCACGCCCGCGCGGCGTGCCAACGCTCGTGCGCTGGTCGGTGTCCTCGACAGCGTGTTCGCCACCCGTGCCTGGGCCGAGTGGCAAGCCATCCTGAACGATCACGGCCTCACCTTTGGTGGTGTGGCCGCCATCGACGACGTGCGGAGCGATCGTCAGATGGTCGACAGCGGCGCCCTGGTGCCGCTCGATGATCCGCGCGCCGGCGCCGCGCTCACCGTGGCGAGTCCGCTCTGGCTGGACGGAACGGACAAGGTCCCGCCGCGTCTGGCTCCTGACCTCGGCGAGCATTCGGTCGAGATCCTCCGCGAGGCCGGCTATGACGAGATCCAGATCAAGTCCCTGCTGGCCTCTGGCGTGGTGGTGCAAGCCTAAGCCGGCGTGGAGCTCAGGCGCCTCACGGTCGATGCATCGGCCGCCGGCGCGCGGCTGGATCGCTGGCTCGCCGAGCGCGTGCCCGAGCTGTCGCGCGCGCGGCTGCAGGCGCTGATCGCCGACGGCCACGTGCGCGTCGACGGGCGTGCGCGCAAGTCGTCGCACCGGGTGGGCTCCGGCGAGACGATCGAGCTAGAAATCCCGCCCGCGGCGCCCGAGACGCTGGTTCCCGAGCCGATTGCGCTCACCATCGTCTTCGAGGATGACGCGGTCATGGTCGTCGACAAGCCGGTCGGCATGGTCGTGCATCCCGGTGCGGGGCACGCGACCGGCACGCTCGCAGCCGCCGTGTTGGCGCACGCGCCCGGCACGGCGGGCGTGGGTGGTCCGCGTCGACCCGGTGTTGTCCATCGGCTCGACAAGGACACGTCCGGACTGCTCGTGATCGCGAAGACGGCGGCCGCCTACGACGCTCTCACCGCCCAGCTCCACGCACGCACCGTGACGCGACGGTATCGGGCGGTCGTCTATGGCCGGGTCACCGCCGGCAGTGGCGTCGTGGACAAGCCGCTTGGCCGCCATCCCCATGATCGTGTCCGCATGGCGGTTCTGCCCCGTGGCCGCGGCAAGCCAGCCGTCACCCGCTTTACCGTTCTCGAGCGATTCAAGGACTTCAGCGATCTCGAGGTGAAGCTCGAGACCGGGCGAACTCACCAGATCCGGGTTCACATGGCCTCGCTCGGTCATCCGGTCGCCGGCGATCGTGTTTACGGCGGCCGAGCCGTGCGGCAGCCGATTCCGGTCGCCTTCGAGGGTCTGGCGCTTCATGCGGCGGAGCTGGCGTTCGTGCACCCCGTTACCCAGTCGAGACTGGAATTCGCTTCGCCCCTTCCCCCGCGGATGGTGCGGCTTCTGGCTCATCTGAGGACGGAAGGGTAAAGAACACGTGGCGTAAGTGCGCGCCGGCGCAAGCTTCCGCATATGGCATAGGCCTCGCACTCCCGCTGCTAGAATGAGAAGGCCCGCATGCACGAACTGACCACCGTGATCCTGGCCGCAGGCGAAGGGAAGCGGATGCGCTCCCGGCAGCCGAAGGTGCTCCATGAGCTCTGCGGTCGACCTCTGATCTCGTACGGGCTCCGCCTGGCCCGCTCCGTCAGCGATCACATCGTGCTCGTCGTCGGCCCCGACGCCGACGCAGTGCGGGTGGCGGCCGGCGACGGCGTCACGATCGCCGAGCAGCGGGAGCGACTCGGCACCGGTCACGCGGTGCTCCAGGCCCGCGGGCACTGTGAGCAGCTCGAGGGACCGATCCTCGTGCTCCCATGTGACGCGCCGCTGCTGTCCGTGGCGACGATCGAGCGCCTCGTGGGTCATCACACGGCGACGAGCGCGGCAGCCACCGTGTTGACCGCCGTCGTCGATCGCCCACATGGGTACGGCCGCGTGCTCCGCCAGAACGGGCGCGTGAAGCGGATCGTCGAGGATCGCGACGCGACCGACGACGAGAAGAAGGTCAGCGAGATCAACACGAGCGTGTACTGCTTCGACGGCCGCCGGCTCTGGCCGGCCCTCGAGCGGCTGCGTCCAGAGAACGACCAGGGCGAGTACTACCTCACCGACGTGATCGACGTGCTCGGCAAGGCCGGCGGACGCATCGAGGCGGTCGTGGTCGCCGACCCCGAGGAAGCGCTCGGCGTGAACGACCGCAAGCAGCTCGCGGCGCTGGCGGCTATCCAGCGGCGGCGCATTCTCGATCGACACATGCTCGCCGGTGTGACCATCCTCGATCCCACCACCACCTATATCGACGACACGGTGACGATCGGCGCCGACACGGTGATCTATCCCCACGTGATGATCGAGGTCGCGTCCGAGATCGGCAGCGAGTGCGTCATCGGCGCAGGATGCCACGTGCGCGCGACGCGCATCGGCGATCGCGTGCAGCTCAAACCCTACTGCGTGCTGACCGAGTCGGTGATCGAGCGCGGCGCAGTGATGGGGCCGTTCTGCCACCTCCGACCCAACTCACACGTCGGCGAGAACTGCGAGATCGGCAACTTCATCGAGCTCAAGAAGGCCAAGGTCGGACGCAAGACCAAGGCGCACCACGTCGGGTACCTCGGCGACGTCGTCATCGGCGACGGGGCCAACATCGGCGCGGGGACGATCTTCGTCAACTACGACGGCTCGGCGAAGCACACGACGATCGTCGGCGACGGCGCGTTCGTCGGGAGCAACACGAGCATCGTGGCGCCGGTCACGATCGGCAACGGCGCGTACGTCGCCGCCGGCTCCGTGATCACCAAGGACGTGCCGGCCGACGCGCTGGTCGTCGAGCGCGCGCCGCAGGTCGTCAAGGAAGGCTGGGCCGCGCGGCGCCGGGCCGTGCGCGAGGCGCAAAAAAAGAAGGGCAGCTGAATATGTGCGGAATCGTCGGCTACGTCGGTGACAAGACCGCGGTGGGGATCATCGTCGACGGCCTCAAGCGGCTGGAGTACCGCGGCTACGACTCGGCAGGCGTGGCGGTGCTCGACCGCGGCGGGCTGCAAGTGCGGCGGGCGGTGGGGCGCATCAAGGCGCTCGAGACGACGCTGCGTGATAAGCCCGTCGCCGGCACCATCGGCATCGGACACACGCGATGGGCGACGCATGGTCGTCCGTCCGAAGAGAACGCGCATCCCCATACGGACTGCGACGGCCGGCTGGTGGTCGTTCACAACGGGATCCTCGAGAACTATCTCGAGATCAAGGAGCGGCTGCGCGCGGCCGGCCACACGTTCCGCTCGCAGACGGACACCGAGGTGCTCGCGCATCTCGTCGAGCACCATCTCGAGCAGACGGGGCGACTCGAGTCGGCCGTGCGCGCGGCGCTGCGCGAGGTGACGGGCTCCTACGCCATCGGCGTCGTCAGCGCCTCCGCACCCGATCGGCTGATCGCCGCCAAGCAGGGCGCCGGCAGCGTCGTCGTCGGCCTCGGCCGCGGCGAGATGTTCATCGCTTCCGACATCCCGGCGATCCTGTCGCACACGCGCGACGTCGTGATCCTCGAGGACAACGACATGGCGGTGGTCACCGCGCACGGCGTGGAGCTGACGACCATCGAAGGCGATCCCGTGCAGCGCGAGCCGGTGAAGATCCTCTGGGACCCGATCATGGCGGAAAAGGGCGGCTACCGGCATTTCATGCTGAAGGAGATCTACGAGCAGCCGCGCGCCATCACCGACACGTTCCGTGGCCGGATCGCGCCGGAGACCGGCAGCGTCGTCCTTCCCGACGTGACCCTCGATCCATCGACGGTCCAGGCCATCCAGCGCGTCGTGCTCGTTGCGTGCGGCACGGCCTGGCACGCCGCCATGCTGACGCGGATGATGATCGAGCGACTCGCGGGGATTCCCGCTGAGGTCGACCTCGCGTCGGAGTTTCGTTATCGCGACGCGATCGTCGGGCCCGAGACGCTCGTGATCGCCGTGTCGCAGTCCGGCGAGACCGCGGACACCATCGGCGCCGTGAAGGCCGCGCGGGCGAAGGGATGTCCGATCCTCGCCGTCACCAACGTCGTCGGGTCGGCCCTGGCGCGCGAGGCGACCGGCGTGCTTCAGATGCATGCGGGTCCCGAGATCGGCGTCGCATCCACGAAGGCCTTCTCGACGATGATCGTGGCGGGCTATCTGCTGGGCTTGTGGCTCGGCCGTCAGCGCGGCACGCTGAACGCCGAGGACGTGCGCAAACACATCCAGGATCTCGTCGAGATCCCGCGCCTGGTCGAAAAAACGCTCGAGCTCGACCAGCCCATCGCGGCGCTGGCCCGGCATCTGTCGAGCGCGCCGGACTTTCTTTATCTCGGCCGCGGCGTGCAGTTCCCGATCGCCCTCGAGGGCGCGCTGAAGCTGAAAGAGATCTCCTACATCCACGCCGAGGGCTATGCGGGCGGCGAGATGAAGCACGGACCGATCGCCCTCATCGCCGATGGGCTGCCGGTCGTGGCGTTGGCGCCGCGTGATTCCTCCTACGAGCGGATGCTCGGCAACATGGAGGAGGTGCGCGCGCGCGACGGCCTGCTGATCGCGATCTGCCATCCCGGCGACCGCGCCGTGGCGTCGAAGGCGCAGCACGTCATCGAGGTGCCGCCGTGCGCGGAGCTGCTCGCGCCGCTATTGACCGTGATCCCGCTGCAGCTGCTGGCGTACCACGTCGCGGTTCGCCGCGGCTGCGACGTCGATCAGCCCCGCAACCTCGCGAAGTCGGTGACGGTCGAGTAGAGCGCGCGTTACGCGGCCTGGCCGATCGCCTGCGCGATGAGCCGGTCGAGATGCATCAGGTCGAACGGCTTCGGTAAATACCCCGTGGCCCCGCTCTCGAGCGCCTCCACGGCCACCTGGGTCGAGTCGTAGCCAGTCATCACGAAGATCGGCGTCCGCACGCCCATCTGTCGCAGCGACTTCAGCAGGCTGAGCCCGTCCACGCCCGGCATCCGCACGTCGAGCAGGATCGCGTCGGGGCTCTTCTGGATCACCGCCGCGAGCGCGTGTGACGCGCTGCCGACCGTCTCAACGGCGTAGCCACGACCGAGGAACTGCCTGAGGATCTCTTGAATGACCTGGTTGTCGTCGACGACGAGGATACTTTTGTTATGACGCATGGCCGAGGGCGACGGGCAAGGGATGTGCCACGACCGGGCCGCCGCGATTCCCGCGAGTTGAACCCGCAGCCGTCCCCGTGCGTGACGGCGTGGCGGGGGAGCCCGTGACATCTTGGCCCGATGCGGTACAATTTGTCGTGCCTGCCGCGCTAGACCATCTACTCGACGATCTCAACCCGCCGCAACGCGACGCCGTTCTCGCGGGCGATGGGCCGTTGCTCGTCCTCGCCGGCGCCGGTAGCGGCAAGACCCGGGTCATCGCTCATCGCATCGCCCATCTGCTCGGTGTCCGCGACGTGCACCCGCGCAACGTCCTCGCGGTGACGTTCACCAACAAGGCGGCCGGCGAGATGGCCAGGCGGGTAGACGCGCTGCTCGCTCCCGCAGGGCTCCGGGCCCCACTGATCGCGACATTTCATTCGGCGTGCGTGCGGATTCTCCGCGCGCACGGCGAGGCCATCGGCCTGCCGCGCCATTTCACGATCTACGATGAGGACGATCGCGTCGCGCTCGTGAAGGAGTGCATGAAGGAGGGCGAGCTTGCCGATCGCACCTTCACACCGAGCGCGGCCGCGCATCGCATCTCGTATCTGAAAAATCAGATGGCGAGCGTGCAGGATGCGCTCCGCGACGCGCGCGGGCCATGGGAGCAGAAGGCTGCCCTGGTGTACTCCCGGTACGAGAAGCGCGTTCGCGAGGCCGGCGTGGTCGACTTCGACGATCTGCTGCTCCTGGTCGTCAAGCTGTTCCGCGAGTCGGCGGAGACGCTGGCGTGGTATCGCGGGCTGTGGAAGCACGTGCTGGTGGACGAGTATCAGGACACGAACCGCGCGCAGTACCAGATCATCCGGCTGCTGACGTCGGAGCATGGAAACATCTGCGTCGTCGGAGATGACAGTCAATCGATTTATCGGTGGCGTGGTGCGGATATAAACAACATTTTGGATTTTGAAAAAGACTTTCCCGGCACGCGAACGGTGAAGCTCGAGCAGAATTACCGCTCGACGAAGAGCATCCTTGCGATCGCCGATGGCGTCATCGCCAACAATCACCAACGTAAAGATAAGACGTTGTGGACGGCGAACCCCGTCGGTGAGCCGGCAGCCGTCTATCGCGGCTGGGACGAGCACGAGGAAGCGAACTTCGTCGCGCAGACGATTCTCAAGACGCGCGCCGATGGCGTGGGCTGGGATGGGATCGCCGTCTTCTACCGCACCAACGCCCAGTCGCGCGTGATCGAAGACGCGTTGCGCCGCGCGCGCATCCCGTACGTGATCGTGGGCGGGGTCCGCTTCTACGAGCGCAAGGAGATCAAGGACACGCTCGCGTGGCTACGGCTGGCGATCAACCCCGCCGACGACGTGGCGTTTCGCCGCGCCGTGCAGGCGCCGCCGCGCGGCGTTGGCGCGACCACGCTGGCGCGGCTCGACGAGTTCGCGCTCGACCACAATTTGCCGCTGCTGACGCTCGCGGCCACGCCGCCGCCCGACGTCCGCGGCAAGGCCCGAACCGGACTCGAAGACTTCGCCACCACGGTGCAGCGGCTGTCCGGCCAGCGCGCAGAGCTGTCGCCGCCGGCCTTCATCGATCTGGTACTGCAGGCCTCGGGATACCGCAAAGCCCTCGAGCAGGAGCGGTCGCCCGAGGCGGAGGGGCGGCTCGAGAACCTCGAAGAGCTGATCGCCGCCGCCGAGGACTTCGCCCACGCGGAAGGCGAGACCACGGTCGAGGCGTTCCTCGACAGCGTCGCGCTCATGAGCGACATCGACGAGCTCAAGGACGCCGAGGCGCGCGTGACCTTGATGACACTGCACTCGGCCAAGGGACTCGAGTTTCCCGTGGTCTTCCTCACCGGGCTCGAGGAGGGCGTGTTCCCCCACGCTCGCTCGATGAACGATACCGAGGAGGTCGAGGAAGAGCGGCGTCTCTGTTACGTCGGGCTCACGCGCGCCCGTGACCGGCTCTATCTCTCGTACGCCGTCCACCGCCGCATCCACGGCTATGGCGTCGGTGAGCCGTCGCGGTTTCTGCGCGAGATGCCGGAGGCGCATCTCTCGCTGCTGAACGCCTCCCGCCCCGAGCCGCAGTTCGCCCAGGCGCGCGTCGTCCCCCGCTACGAGCCGCAGGAAGAGCAGTGGCCGATCAAGGTCGGCGCCCGCGTGCGTCACGCGCGCTTCGGCGAGGGGCTCGTGGTCGGCGTCGAGCGCGACGGCGAAGACGTCATCGTCACCGTTGCTTTCGCGAGCGTCGGCCGCAAGCGGCTCTCGCTACAGTACGCGCATCTCGAGGAGCTGGACGCGTGATCTCGCGCGACGACGTCATTCACGTCGCACGCCTGGCGCGGCTCGCGCTGACCGACGCCGAGCTGGAAACCATGCGCGAGCAGCTCAACGCGATCCTGTCGCACATCGACGCGCTCAAGGCCGTCGACACGACCGGCATCGAGCCGACGTCGCACGCGGTGCCGCAGTTCAACGTCATGCGCGACGACGAGCCGCGGCCGTGTTTCCCGGTCGAAGAGATGCTTGCCAACGCGCCCGATCGGGCCGGCGACTTCTTCCGCGTGCCGCGGATTATTGAAGAATGACGATTCACGAGCTCACCGACGCGTACCAGCGCGGCGAGACGACGCCGAGCCGGGTTACCGACGAGTACCTGGCGCGCATCGCCAAACTCGACGACAA
>DAIRVP010000181.1:0-10717 GCA_036802765.1 Candidatus Rokuibacteriota bacterium | reverse complement strand
TTCGCCACCGGCTCGTCGATCATGCCGCAGAAGAAGAACCCCGACGTCGCCGAGCTGGTGCGCGGCAAGAGCGGACGGCTATACGGCAACCTGGTCGCCGTGCTCACGACGATGAAAGGCCTGCCGCTCGCCTACAACTCCGACATGCAAGAGGACAAGGAGCCGTTGTTCGATTCGGTCGACACGCTGGAGGCGGTGCTTGGCGTTTTGCCGCCGCTGCTGACCTCGCTGACGTTTCGCACCGACCGGATGCGCGCCGCTGCCGGCGAGCACTACGCCACGGCCACCGACTTCGCCGATTACCTGGTGCGCAAAGGTCTGCCGTTTCGTCAGGCGCACGAGGTCGTCGGCAAGGCGGTGCGCCACGCGCTGGAGCGCGGCGTGGGACTCGAGAGCCTATCGCTCGAGACGCTGCGTGGCTTTTCGCCGCTCATCGCGGAGGATGTCCGCGACGCGCTGACCGTCGAGGCGTCGCTGCGGGCACGCGCCGTCAGCGGCGGCACCGCGCCGGCGGCCGTGGCCGCGGCGCTCGCCGAGGCGCGCGCGCTCGTGCGCTCGTGAGCGCCGGCCGCCGGCGCGCCATCGTCGCGGCGGCCCTGGCCTTGGTCGCGCTCGCCGCATGCGGCCGACGGGGGCCTCCGGTGCCGCCAGAGACCGTTCGGCCGCAGGCGGTGAGCGATCTCACAGCGATCGCACGCGAGGGAGGTATGGAAGTATCGTGGACGGTGCCGCGCCGCCGCGTCAACAACTCGCGGATCATCGAGCCAGGCTACGCACGGCTGTACCGCGTCGACGACGCCGGCACCGGCGAGCCGCGCGTCGCGATGCTGCGCAACGACCGTGTGGCCGGGTACACGGAGGTCGCGACCTTTCCCCTGCAAGAGCCGCCGTCGTCGTTTCTACGCGGCGGTCGCATCACGTACATGGATCGGCGCGGCCTCGTCTACGACCGGCGCTACACCTACGTGGCGACGACCACGGATGCGCAGGGCCGGACGAGCGCGCCGTCGGCGCGCGCGTCCATCACCTATATCGCTCCGCCGGAGCGACCGCAAGCGCTGCAAATCGAGGCGGGTGACCGCACCGCCCGGCTGCAATGGCAGCCGGCGGCGAAGCTGGTCGACGGCTCCGCCGTCACCGACCCGCTTGTGTACGAGGTGCTGCGCGCGGCGGATCCGGGCGGCGAGGCGTCGGTGATCACGCGAACCGCGGCGGGCGTTCATGCGTTCGAAGACCGCGGTCTGGTGAACGACCGAACCTACTATTACGCGGTGCGGGCCATCCGCACGGCCGCTGCCTCCAGCGCCGCCGGGGCGGCCAGCGAGCGGGTCGCGGTCACACCGATCAAAACCACGCCGCCCGAGCCAGTGAAAGACGTGGCGGGCGTGCCGTCGCGTGGCGAGGTGCGCCTCTCGTGGCGACCGAGCCCGGAGCCTGACGTGGCCAACTACATCGTCTACCGAGCGGCGCGTGGCACGCCGATGCGCGTCGGCGCCGTGCGTCCGCCCACGACGACGTTCGTCGACCGTGACGTGCCGCCCGGCACCTATCGCTACACGGTGACCGCACAGGATGCCAGCGCGCGCGCCAACGAGAGCGGTCCGTCGAACGAGGTGACCGTCACCGTACCTTGACTTCGCGCCCTCGCTGAGCAACGATTTCCTGCACATGACGCCCACCACCTACTACCCCTATCGTCACGGCGTGCTCTGCTGCGAGTCGGTGCCGCTGACGAAGCTCGCCGACGCCGTCGGAACGCCCGCGTACGTGTACTCGAAGGCCGCGCTGCTCGACAGCTACGCCGCGTACGACCACGCGTTCAAGGACGTGCCTCACCTGGTGTGCTATTCGATCAAGGCCAATTCGAATCTCGGCGTAGTGTCGACGCTCGCGAAGGCGGGGGCCGGGGCCGACATCGTGTCGGGTGGTGAGCTCCATCGGGCGCTGCGGGCCGGCGTGCCGCCGAAGAAGATCATCTTCTCCGGCGTCGGCAAGACGCGGGATGAGATGCGGGACGCGCTGAAAGCCGAAATCTTGTTATTCAACGTCGAGTCGGTGGGCGAGCTGCGCACGCTGGACGAGGTGGCGCGCGAGGTCGGCACGCGCGCGCCGGTCGCGCTCCGTGTGAATCCGGACGTGGATCCGCAGACGCACAAGTACATCGCCACTGGCCTCAAGAGCGCCAAGTTCGGCATCCCCTACACGCAGGCGCTCGCCGCGTACGAAGAAGCCGCACGGCTGCCGGGTATCGACGTCGTCGGCGCCGACATGCACATCGGATCGCAGCTGACGAAGACGTCGCCGCTGGGCGACGCGGTGGCCCGGATCGCGGCGCTGGTGAAGCAGCTGCGCGAACGGCGGATCGAGATCACGACCATCGACGTCGGGGGCGGCCTCGGCATCCGCTACCACGACGAAACGCCGCCGAGCCACGTCCAGTACGCGACGGTGTTGCTGCCGGCGCTGAAGGAGCTCGGCGTGACGGTGCTGCTCGAGCCGGGCCGCTCGATCGTCGGCAACGCGGGCGCGCTGCTGACGCGCGTGCTCTATCACAAGCAGACGGACGCCAAGACCTTCGTCGTGGTGGACGCGGCTATGAACGACCTCGTGCGGCCGGCTTTCTACGACTCCTATCACTCGATCGTCCCGGTGGCGCAGGCGAGCACCGCCGCGCCCGCGGAGAGGGTCGACGTGGTGGGACCGATCTGCGAGTCGGGGGATTTCTTCGCGAAGGACCGCACGCTGCCGCGGCCCGAGGAGGGCGAGCTGCTCGCCATCCTGAGTGCCGGCGCCTACGGCTTCGCGATGGCGTCCAACTACAACACGAGGCCGCGGCCCGTCGAAGTCCTCGTGGACGGTGATCGCTACACCATCGTGCGCCGCCGGGAGACCTTCGAGGACCTGGTGGCCGGGGAGACGACCGTATGAACGCCATCTTCACCGGTTCGTTCGTCGCGCTGGTCACTCCGTTCAAGAGCGGCAAGGTGGACGAGGCGAAGCTCCGCGAGCTCGTGGAGCTGCACGCGACGAGCGGCACGGACGGTCTCGTCCCGTGCGGCACCACCGGCGAGTCGCCGACGCTGTCACACGACGAGCACAAGCGCGTCGTCGAGATCGTCGTGGACGCGGCGCGCAAGCGGCTCAAGATCATCGCTGGCACCGGCTCGAACTCGACCGCCGAGGCGATCGACCTGACGCGGCACGCCGAGCGTGCCGGGGCGGACGGCGCGCTCGTGGTGAACCCCTACTACAACAAGCCGACGCAGGAAGGCCTCTATCGGCACTTCCGCGCAGTGGCGGAATCGGTCGCCATTCCGATCGTTGTGTACAACATCCAGAGCCGGACGGCGGTCAACGTCGAGACGCCGACGCTGGCGCGACTGGCGCGCGACGTGAACAACGTGCGCGGCGTCAAGGAAGCCTCGGGGAATCTCGATCAGATGACGCAGGTCGTGCTCTCGTGCGGTCCGAGCTTTTCGGTGCTGTCCGGCGACGACAGCCTCACGCTGCCGCTCATGGCGGTGGGCGGTCACGGCGTGATCTCCGTCATCGCGAACATCGTCCCGAAGGACACCGCCGACATGGTGCACGCGGCGCTCGACAATGACTGGAAGCGAGCGCGCGAGCTGCACCACCGACTCTTTCCGCTGGCGCGCGCGGCGTTCCTGGAGACCAATCCCATCCCGATCAAGGAAGCGATGGCGATGGCAGGCATGCTCGAGCCCGAGTTCCGCTTGCCGATGTGCCGCATGAGCGACGCGAACCGCGAGACGCTGCGTGGAGTGCTCGGGCAGTTCGGGCTCGTGAAGAAGTAGACGCGGCGTCACCCCGTCGGTGATTCAGCGATGACAGATGTCGTCCCGACCGTCGCCGATATGGTGGTCGGCGGCGCCGCCGGTCGGATGGGGTCCCGCATCATCGCGCTTCATCGCGAGACACCCGGGCTGAAGCTCGTCGCCGCGCTCGAGGCGCCGGGCCATCGCGCGGTCGGCCGCGACGCCGGCGAGGCGGCCGGCGTGGGCTCGCTCGGCGTGCCGATCACCGCCGACGCCGCGGGCGCCATCACGCGCGAGCGGATGCTCGTCGAATTCTCGGTGCCGGACGCCTCGCTCGAACACCTGCGTCTGGTCGCGCGCACCGGTGCACGGGCGGTGATCGGCACCACCGGATTCTCGGCGGCGCAGCGCGAGGAGATCGCCGCGCTTGCGCGTCAGACCGCGATCCTCGTGGCGCCGAATATGTCGGTCGGGATCACGCTCGCCTTTTCGCTGCTCAGAGCGATGGCGAAAGCGCTCGGCGACGACTACGACGTCGAGATCACGGAGACCCACCACCGCTACAAGAAGGACGCGCCCAGCGGCACCGCGGTGCGGATGGCCGAGATCGTCGCCGAGGCGCTGGGCCGCGACCTGCGCAAGGTCGGCGTTTACGGGCGCGAGGGATTACCCGGCGAACGCAGCGGCAAGGAGATCGGTGTGATGTCGCTCCGCTCGGGTGACGTGGTGGGCGAGCACACCGTGTCCTTCGGGACCCTGGGCGAGCGCCTGGAACTGACGCACAGGGCACACAGCCGCGACACGTTCGCGCGCGGCGCGCTGCGGGCCGTGAGATGGCTGGCCTCGCGCGGGCCCGGACTCTACTCGATGCACGACGTGCTGGGCATCACCTGATGCAGATCGTGCGCTTCTGCGTCGGCGATGCCACACGCTACGGCGTGCTCGAGGGCTCGAGCGTGCTCGCGTATTCGGGCACCGTCCTGCCGCCCCAGAGCGACTTCGTCGAGCACGAGGCCGAGCTGGCGGTGGTCATGAACCCGGTGGTGAAGCTGTGACGGCCGATCGCTTGCGCCTCGAAGACGTCCGCTTCTACGGGCACCACGGCGTGTCCACCGCGGAGCGGACCGTCGGCGTCTGGTTCTCCGTCGACGCAGAGCTCACCGTCGACCTCACGAGCGCGGCTGTGTCGGACGACCTCGCGTGCGCGGTCGACTACGGCCAGGTCGCGCGGCGCATCGTCGAGGTCGGCACCCACGGACGCGTGAACCTCATCGAGCGTCTTGCGGGACAGATCGCGCAGGCGCTGCTCCGCGAGTTTCCCGCCGAGGAGGTGCGCGTGCGCGTGCGCAAGCTGACGCCGCCGCTGGAGGGCCTCGTCGGAACCCCGTCGGTGGAGCTCACGCGGCGACGCGCATGACGCGAGTGTATCTGAGCCTCGGCAGTAATCTCGGCGACCGACTCGACGTTCTGCGCGCCGCCGTGCGGGAGCTGCGCGGGAGCGCCGGGATCAACCTCGTCGACGCCTCTCCGATCTACGAGTCGGAGCCGTGGGAGGAAGAGCCGGGCCGCACCGAGCGCGAGCGCCGCTGGTATCTCAACTGCGTCGTCGCGATCGAGACCGCGCTCGCGCCCCGCACGCTGCTCGGCCAACTGCAGGCGATTGAACAAGCGCTCGGCCGCGTGCGTCCGGAAGGCACGCCGGAAGCGCGTCGCTTCGCGCCGCGCACGCTGGACATCGACATCCTGTTCTATGGCGACGAAGTGATCAGCGGCCCGGACGACCTGCACGTGCCGCACTTGCTGCTGGCCGAGCGCGCGTTCGTGCTGCGTCCGCTCGCCGACGTCGCGCCCGATCTCGAGCATCCGACGCTCTATGCGACCGTTCGCGAGCTGCTCGGAGCGCTCGCCGACGAGCACACCGTGCGCGCCGGCAGCTACCCGCCGCGGTGGTTCGAGGAGTGATGGTGGCCGACGCCGACTTCCAGCGGCAGGCGCTGCAGCACCTCGATGCGCTGTACAACTTTGCTGTCTATTTGACGCGAAACCCGCCCGAGGCGGACGACCTCGTGCAGGAGACATACCTGAGAGCGTTTCGCTTCTCGCACCGGTTCCAGCCGGGAACCCACCTGCGGGCGTGGTTGTTTCAGATCCTGAGGAACACGTTTCTCACGTTTTACCGGCTGCGCGAGCGTGAGACGGCGATCGCCGAGGACGGCGTCCCCGACTGGGACGTCCCGATGTTCCACGACACGTCGACGGACGAGGGAGGCGCCCTCGAGGCGCACACCGACCTCGAGCGTGCCATGCGACGCCTGCCCGAGGAGTTCCGCACGGTCTTGTTGCTCGCAGAGGTCGAGGGATTGCCGCTCGAGGAGGTTGCCCGGGTGATGGCTTGCCCGGTTGGCACTGTGAAGTCGCGGATTTTCCGCGCCAAGGAGCGGCTGCGTGCGTTGCTGAAGGACTACGACAAGACATGACCGACGAGCTGCGCGGACCCAACGACGACGCGCTTGGCCGCCGCCTGGCGGCGGATCTTCCGCGCTACACGGCGCCCGCGCGCTTGCGCGTCAGCATCGTCGAGACCGCAGACCGTCCACGCCGGCCGGTGTGGCTCATGCCGCTCATCACCGCCGCCGCCACCACGCTCGCCCTCGTGCTCTTCATGCTGCCGGTGCTGCCACGCATCGCGCCCGCCGACCCGGTGCAGCAGATCGTGCGCGCCGTCGTCAACGAGCACTCGCGCGTGCTCATGTGGGGCGCGCGCCAGCCGCAGATTCTCCCCGCCGGGCTGCCGTGGCTCACGCAAGAGACGGGCATCGATCTGCGACGCGCGTTCGCCGGCGACGACCGGCTCAGTCTCGTGAGCGCCGAGCCCGTGTACCTCACGCGCCTGCGCGGAGTCGCGCTGCACTATCGCGACACGGACGGCCACTTCGTCACCTACATCGCGTTGCCGGCCGAGCGGACGTTCGCGATACGCGAGCGTGATCGCGTGCCGATCGCCGGCCGCTGGCGTCCGATGCTCGCCCGCGATAGCGGGTTCGTGACGTGGGTGTGGAAAGAGGGCGATGTCGCGTGCTTCCTCGTGTCGGACATGATGTCGCAGGATGATCTCGAGAAGTTCAAAGACTACTTCGTCCGCGTGCGCGTCGCGACCGAGCCGACGATCGCGTACTAACGGGCTCGGCGGGAGCGCGCGACACACGCGCGGAGCGCAGGAAGTTGTCAGAAGTCACGTGTTCGTCCTGGTCTTTTTGGCTGAATTCTGCTTCGCGGACAGAATCAAATCGCAGAGTTCGCGGATGGCGCCGAAGCCGGCGCGCGCGCGGGTGACGTAAGCAGCGGCTCGGCGCACCGCGGGAACGGCGTCGGCGACGGCGACGGGCAGGCCGACGAGGGCCATCGCGGGGAGATCACCCACGTCGTCGCCGACGTAACAGGCGTCGGGCGCGCGCATGGCGTGGCGCTTCAACAGATCCTGGACGACGGCGGCTTTGTCGGCAGCGTCCTGATGCACCTCTGCGATGCCCAGCTCCCGCGCGCGTCGCTCGACGACGTCTGACCGACGGCGCGTCACGATAGCCGTGACGACGCCGGCCTCGCGCAACAGCACGAGCCCCTGGCCATCGCGTACGTCGAAGCGCTTGAGCTCCGCCCCGTGGTCGGTGTACCAGATGCCGCCGTCGGTGAGGACGCCGTCGACGTCCATGGCGACGAGCCGGAGGCCGGCAAGCCGCGACGCCGAGACGGGGCGCTTCACGCCGCGTGTGCCGTGAGATCGTGCGCCGCGCGGCTGTCGAGGTCGCGCGCGACGACGAACGGCAGCGCCATCACCGCGAGCGTCACGAGCACGACCTCCGCGTCGCCGAATTTTGTGCTCAAACCGGCCCTCCCACGGGGAACGCCGGCACGGTGTCGGTGGATAGGGGGCTTGGTTGAGGACGCAGGCTCAGCGCGAGTAGGCGTCCCGCACTCTGTCCTCCACCACCCCCGCGAACCAGACGTTGCGATCGTTCAGATCCACCGTCGCCACCATGCCGGGGGCCATCTCCAGCTCCCGAAGCCAGGCCCTCTCGGCATAGTAGCCAATCAGACGGGGGGATAGCGTGAACTTCCCCCGATCGCGTACGGAGATGTCGGGCGAAGGCTTGCTCACGTATTCCGAGTGCGTAACCCACACCAACCAGCGTCCGGCCGGGATGTCGGCGAAAGCGAAGCGTCCTCCGGAATCGACGACGGTCGAGACCACAAGCTCGGGAGACCCGGCCTCCCACACCTCGCGCTCATAGGTCTCTCGCGCCCGCCGCATCTTCGTGGCCGCATCCCGGTACGCGGTCAGCGACTCCCGCGCGTGCGCCCGAAGATCGTCCAACCGGCGCAGGAGTGCCTCCGAGTGCGGCAGGAGCACAACCGTCGCGTGCGGGATGGGCTCATCGTCAGCGTTCGGCTTGCGTCGCTCGTTATAGACGCGGCCCTCTATAGCCACCCTCTCGCCGCGCCGGCGGGCTGCGTCATACGCCTTGAGGTCCACATCGAGTGCGCCGGCGGCAGAGACCGCGCTCATTAATATGGTGACGACCAGGATGACCGCCCTCATGCGCCCGCCTCTCCGGGGGACGGGTTCGCCAGCGGTCGTGAGACGAGAACCATTGCTCGGGAGCTTCGCGGGTGGCTCGCTCGATGGCAGCCGTGCATCATGCCGTGAGTTCGACGACGGCTATTGGGGGAATTGAGAGCGCGCCCGTCAGCGGGGCGTACCACTTCAAGACAGTAACTCGGCGTTCGACGGGTTCTTCCACTGGCAGCGAGGACAGTTCATGCCGATCCTCCTGAGGACGTAGCCGCAGTCTGCCGACAGGGGACGTTAGCCCGCGCGGATGGCGGCGTCAACGACAGAGCGTTGCGAGCGGGATCGTCAGGCCGCGCGCCTTGACGGTCTTCATTTGTGCGTGCAACTTCCATCACGATTCGCCCACCGTGCTCGTACCGCCGAGGATCACCCGCCACCCTTGAGACCTTGCGGACCGCTTCCTTTCGACGGACACCGGCCCTGAGATTTTCGGTAAACAGATTCAGCTCCTACCACAGAGCATTCCGATTGTCATGGGCAGCGGTGGGAACCCTATCGGGACGCGACTTGTCGAAAATTTCGCCCGACGAGGTGGCAATGTAATCGGTTTGACGAGTGGCCTGCTTGGTCGAACGACCGCCCGCTGCCGCACGGGCTCCGGGCGGCTCACGCGGCCCGTCCCTCGAGGTCACGCTCGATAACGAACGGCAGCGCCATCGCCGCGAGGGCCACCAGCAGCACTTCCGTGTCCCCGAAGTTGTACTCGAAGACGCCGCTCACGAGGAACGCGGCGACCGAGGCGAGCGCGCCGATGACGAGCGCGCGATCGGCCGTCGCCGTCGCGGGCAGGCGGCGCAGGATGCGTCCGGCGCCAACGAAGAACGCGACGAAGATCCAGAACCAGAGGCCGAGCCCGACCAGCCCACGTTCGACGGCGATCTGGAGCGGCGTGTTGTGCAGATGACTCGTGTGACGACGCAGGGCCTCCGGCGGCGCGTAGGCGGGATAGAGCCGCTTGACCTGGCCGGGGCCGACGCCGACCACAGGATGCTCGCCCACGAGGCGCAGCCCGCCCACCAGCATCGCCAGACGGTCGCGGGTCGTGTCGTCGGCCGGATCGCCGATGGTTCCCAATCGCCGATGGACTGACGGCATCGCGAGCGCCGCGGCCACCAGGACGACTACCAGTGCCACGGCGAGCAACCGACGGCGCACGAGCGTCAACGTCACTCCGGTGCCGACGACGAAGCCGAGCCAGGCGCCCCGCACGAGCGTGAGGCCCAGCGCCACCGCCCCTACGAGCCATGCCGCCGCGGCCAGCCCCGCGCGCGCGAAGCGGTTCAAGCTTGCGAGCATCAGCATGAGGACGACGGTCAGCACTCCGGCCAGGGTCATATAGATGCTGAAGAATGCATGGGCGCGCGCGCAGCCTCTGAAGAACAGACCGATCACCGGAGCCTGAGACGGCCAGCCGTATGTGCCGCTCGCCGGACAGCCGAGAACCTGAACAATCGACGAGAGCGCGGCGGCGATTACGGCCACGAACAGCATCGTCGCGAAGCGCCACGCCGCCGCCGCGGACGGCAGCGCCGCGAGCACGATCCAGAACGTCGCCAGCGGCAGCAGGCTCTTCGCTGCGCGCAGGCTGTCGGCAGGCTCAGCGGACAGTGCTGCGGCGAGTAGCGTCCAGCCTGCGAAGCCAAGGATCGGCCCGGTCAGCGGCGCTCGCCGGAGCGCATTCAACGACGCGCCGGACAAGAGCACGACGGCAAGGACGACGAGCGTCAGCTCGGACAACGTGATAGAGAACGCCAGGCCGAGCGCGAGCACCACGAGCAGAACGTCGACGAGGTGAGCCCGGCGGGGACGCTCGCCGGGCAGCACGCCGCGCACCACCTCCGAGACCGCGCTCAATATGCGTTCCGGTGGTGGAAGCCGAGCCAGAGCGTCTGCAGGAGGATCTTGATGTCGAAGCCGAGCGACCAGCGCTCGATATAGTAGAGGTCGTACTCGATGCGCTTCTCGATCGAGGTGTTGCCCCGCCAGCCGTTGATCTGTGCCCAGCCCGTGATCCCCGCCTTCACCTTGTGGCGGAGCATGTAGCGTGGCACGCGCCGACGAAACTCCTCGACGAACGACGGCCGCTCGGGCCGCGGGCCGACGAGGCTCATCTCACCGCGCAAGACGTTGAAGAGCTGTGGGAGCTCGTCCAGACTGAGGCGTCGCAGGAACGCGCCGACGGCCGTGCGACGCGGGTCGTCGGGGACGGCCCAGCGCGGACCGGTCTGCGCCTCGGCGTCGAGCACCATCGAGCGGAACTTCAGCATGGAAAACCGCCGGCCGTCGAGGCCCATGCGCTCCTGGCGGTACA
>DAIRVP010000180.1:0-10801 GCA_036802765.1 Candidatus Rokuibacteriota bacterium | reverse complement strand
CCGCAACACCATGCTGGTCGCGTGCCCAGTCAATGCTCACACGCGCTATCGCGAGACGCTCGCCAGGATGCTGCTGAAGCAGTACGGCCACCCGACGACCGTCTACAAGGGCAACTACGTGACGTGGAAGGGATCGAGCACCGACATCGACTTCATCGGCGGTCCGGTGCAGGACAGCCTCGTGGTGGTCACGAAGGCCGAGCAGGTGACGCGCGAGGCCGAGCGACAGGAGCGAGCCCGCCGCGCCGCGAAGCGCTAGATCGGAATCAGAAACACCCGCGTCCGCCGAACGCTGAGCGTCTCCTCCACACCGACGTTGGGCGCCGCGATCGAGACGCGAAGCCCGCGCCGCCCGGTCACGAGCACGGCGTCGGCGTGTCCATCACGCACGAACCACGCACGCTGACCGGGACGCAGCGATCGGCTCACCGTCACGCCCACCCAGCCTGTCACGGGTCGCCAGCGTAGCCGCAGCGGATGCAGCATCGCGCCGATCGCGACGAGCGCGAGCGAGCTGAGCGCGACGACGCCGCCGGGCTGATCGGGCAGCAGCACAGCCACGACCGCGAGCAGGATCAGCCACGCCGCGAGCGCATCGAGCCAACGGAGATACCGCGCGCGCGAAATCCACGTCTCGACGGCGCTCGGCAGAGGGGTCGTCGGCGTCGCCACGTTTTGAGCGTAGCATGCCCACGGCCGTGTCCTTCGCCGATCGGCGATGCTTTCGTTATGACGTGCTATGCGACGCGGCGCTGTCGGGCCGCGGCGCGGCGATCGTCTTCGTCTTCGACGCCGACACGATGCACGTAGACCAGCTCACCACCGAGCCAGCCAGAGATCGCGACGCCGACCACGCCGACGATCGACAGGATCAGCGGCCACGGCGAATCGGCGGCGACGCGCGTGCGGATGAACCAGTTGATCGCGAAAATCGCCACGGCGGCGAGATTCAGGATCATGTGATAGGTCGCGATGCGTGCCGCGCGGCCGGTGAGCGTCAGCCAGTCGACGAAGCCGGGAATCGAGGCGAGCAGCGCGCCAACGACGCCGGCGCCGACGTTCCAGAACGCGGCGGTACGCATGCTTGGTCGGCCCGTAGTCGCGTAGATGATGTCGAAGACCAGCGCCGCGACCCAGAGGCCGAGCGGAAGGACGACGAGCATCGGATGGATCGGATGTTTGGCGACGCGTGCGCTCGTGAGCGCCATTGTGTGTCCCCCTCGATCGCGCAGGCTTCGCCGTCGAGAGTGCATCGCATGTGCCATCGAATGTGGTGTTCAGCCTCGCTGAGCTACCGGCGCGGCCACCGCGGGACGCAGGACCAGACACAGCGGGATCGTCGCCAGCACCACGATCGCGACCAGGCTGAGCGCGAGCGGGACTCCGCCGGCGTCGCCGACGAGGCCCCACACGGTCGGCGCGAGCGCGGATGCGCCGACGCTGACGGTGTAATACAGCCCGTACGCGCGTGAGCGGCGCTCGGTCGACACGAGATCGGCGACGGTGCCGTAGAGCACCGACGACGTCCCGTTGAGCGCCACGCCGAGCGGAATGAGGACCGCGAGCGCGATCGGCAGCGGCGCGCCGACGACGGTGAGGATGAAGGCGGTCGTGGCGGCCTCGGTGATGACGACCGTGCGGATCACACCGACGCGATCGGCGACCACACCGCACACGAACTTGCCGGTGGCACCGCCGGCGAAGACGAGCGCGAAGGCCAGCCCGACACCACCAACACCGAGGCCCTTGGCCATCAGGATGAACGGCATGAACGTCAGAAACCCGGTGCGCGTCGCGTTGTCGATCATGCCGATCGCGCACAGCGCCGAGAATCCGCGGCCGTCGCGAATGCCCCAGCCCGTAGCGGCGGCGTGCTCGTCTGCGGCGTGGATTTCAACAGCGCCGGCGCCGAGCCGAGTCAGCAGCGGAACGATCGCGAGCGCCACCGCGACGCCGAGCACGCCGTAGGTGGCGCCGGCAGCGCGCCAGCCCACGAGCCCCGCGAGGACGCCGATCGCCGCGGCCACGCCCGCCTTGCCGAGGTCGCCCGAAAAGTTGTACGTGCCGAGCGCGGTGCGGCGATTGCCGTCCTCGTAGGCCTTGCTCACGATGGACGACGACAGCGGGTGCTGGACGCCGGAGCCGAGCCCCGCGCAGAGCAGCAATGCCAGCAGCGAGACGAAGCCGCCGGCCGAACCCGCGACGATGAAGCCGAGGGCCGTGACCGCGGTGCCCAGAGCCAGGACGCGGCGCTCGCCGAAGCGCTCGGCGAGAAAGCCGGCCGGGATCTGAAACGCCGACATTCCGCCCGTATATGCGGTGCGGATCAAACCGACCTGCGAGAACGACAGCCCGAACTCGGTGGCCCACAGCGGCAGGAAGACGTACAGCGTCTCCGAGAAGCCGTCGTGCAAGAAATGGATCGTCGAGGCGGCGAGCAGCACCGCGCGGGGCCGGGTCTTCACGGCCCGATCATCCCCGGCCGCGCGTCGCCGTTCAAGTAGAATACCGGCCGAGTCGAGGAGGCGACGCGCATGCCGATCAGTATCACGCGTGTGTACACGCGGCTCGGGGACGGCGGCGAAACCGCGCTCGTCGGCGGACGCCGCGTGCCGAAGGACTCGGCGCGCATCGTCGCGTATGGCACGCTCGACGAGCTGAACGCCGCGGTCGGTCTGGCGCGCGTGTTCAACGCCGAGCGCATGGGCGGACGCGGCCCCGCGCGAGAGCGCCACCGCTGGCTCGACGAGGTGCTCAAGAAGATTCAGAACCAGCTGTTCGATCTCGGCAGCGAGCTCGCGACGCCGCCCGATGCGGCGTACGAGGGCATGTTCCGCATGGGCGAGGGCGAAGTCCGGGAGCTCGAGCAGCTGATGGATCAGTGTCAAAAGGATTTGAAGCCGCTCAAATCGTTCGTGCTCCCGGGTGGCGGGCGGATCCAGGGCTTCCTGCATCAGGCGCGCACGGTGTGCCGTCGTGCCGAGCGCGAGATCCTTGCCCTGTCCCGCGTGGAGCCGATCGGCGAGTGGCCGCTGCGTTACGTCAACCGGCTGAGCGATGCGTTTTTCGTGCTCGGCCGCTGGGTAGGCAAGCACATGGACGAGCCGGAGTACTACTGGGAGCGCGGGCTCTCGGCCCACGCGCGGCCCCGGAGAGCGAAATGAAGCCGCAGGCGCTGATTGCGGGCGTGCACGAGTTCCCCGAGCGCAAGACCCCGAAGAGCGTGCTCGAGATCCAGGCGCTGTCGGCACGCGCCGCGCTCGAGGACGCCGGGCTCACGAAGAACGACGTCGACGGCTATTTCACTGTGGCATCGAATCCCGGCATCGGCCCGCTGCCGATCGTCGACTATCTGAACCTCAATCCCAAGTACATCGACGGCACCACGATCGGCGGCTCTTCGTTCGTCGCCCACGTCAACCACGCCGCGTCGGCGATCGCCGAAGGCCGCTGTCGCGTCGCGCTGATCACCTACGGCAGCACATCACGCTCGTCGGGCGTCGCCGTCGGCACGCGCGAGCGCATCTCCGGCGACTATCTCGATCAGTTCGAGGCCCTCTTCGGGACCTCGACCGTCGGGCTCTACGCGATGGTGGCGCGGCGGCACATGCACGAGTACGGTACGACGTCGGAGCAGCTCGCGGAGATCGCCGTCGCGACGCGCAAGCACGCGTCGCTCAACCCGCTGGCGCTCTATCGCGAGCCGATCACCGTGGCGGACGTGTTGAAGTCGCCGATGATCTCGGCGCCGCTGCACCTGCTCGACTGCTGCGTCATCACCGACGGGGGCGGCGCGCTCGTCGTCGTGCATCCCGACCTCGCGCGCGATCTGCGCAAGCCACCGGTACGGCTGCTGGGCAGCGCCGAAGCCATCGCGCACACGTCCGCCGGCCGGCGCGACTTCCTCGTCTCCGCCGCGGCGGAATCGGGCCCGCGGGCGTTCGCCGACGCCGGTCTCTCGCCGCGCGACGTGCAGATGGCGATGATCTACGATTCGTTCACGATCACGGTGCTCGTCACGCTCGAGGATCTCGGCTTCTGCAAAAAGGGGCAGGGCGGCGCCTTCGTATCCGGCGGCCGCATCGCGCTCGGCGGCGAGCTGCCTATCAACACCGACGGCGGCGGGCTCTCGTCGAACCATCCGGGCATGCGCGGCATCTTCCTGGTCGTCGAGGCCGTCAAGCAGCTGCGCGGCGAGTGCGGCGAGCGGCAGGTGAGAGACTGCCGCGTGGCCGTCGTGCACGGCACCGGCGGCGCGCTCGGCAACCGACATTCCGGCGCGACGCTGATTCTGGGGGGAAATTGACGATGACGGCAGACCGCCCGACCGTCGAGCGCGGAAGCGCTCCGACGGCAAATCCAAAGATGCCGGAATACACGAAGCCGCTTCCCGAGATCACCGCCGAATCCAAGCCGTTCTGGGACGCGTGCGCGCGCCACCAGCTGCTCGTGCAGACGTGCCGCGAGTGCGGCGCGGTCCAGTATTACCCGCGCGGCGTGTGCGCGGCGTGCTGGAGTCCCGACGTCGAGTGGACGCCGAGCGCCGGCCGGGGCCGCGTCTACACCTTCACGGTCACCCACCGCACGCAGGCCCGCGGCTTTCGCGACGAGCTGCCGTACGTGCTGGCGTGGATCACGCTCGACGAGGGGGTGCAGGTGATGTCGAACATCGTCGGTGTCGATCTGGCGACGATCAAGATCGGCATGCCCGTGCACGTCACGTTCGACGACGTCAAGGAAGGCCTCAGCATCCCGAAGTTCACGGCGGCCTGACCGGCGTCGCGTCAGTCGCTGGTCAGAACCGCCTCGAAGCGCCTTGTGGCTGGATTCCAGAAGTATGTCTTCCAGCCAATCGTGAAGAGGTCGCCGACGACATTGATCTTCTGGCCGTCGACCGCCTCGGTGAAGACGCCGCTCGGCGGCTTCGGAATGCAGAAGGGGCCGGGCCAGACGTTCTTGTCCTCAGCGAAGCCGTACGGATCGGTAATCCCCTCGATCTGGGCGACCTGATAGCTCGTTCCGCGCGCCTCGAACACGAATGCCGCGACGGCGACGTCGCGCGCGCGTCTCATCAACAGCGCGACATCGGCGCGTCCATCTCCGTCGAAGTCTCCCACGCATCCCGCCAGCAGAGTGCCCGGTGCCGGGAGGTCGGTCATACGGAACACGTCGGTCGTGTAGACATACCGACAGTCCTCGGGCCGCGCGAGGCTCAGTGCGCGCTTGGCGAGATAGAGCGGAGAGAACTCCGGAACGACCAACTTGGCCACGACCGGACGGGACGGCGAAATGCCGAAGCGACCCTCGGGGAAGCGATCCATGCAGTCCGCGCCAGCGACTTTGCCGACGCTGCCCACGCCGACGCCAAGCACGACGACGAGACCACAGATGACAAGCGTCCGCACGGTGTCGACGTTCGCCGTCAGGCCGGCGGTCCTCCCACGTGCTCGATCCTTACGTCGGTGATGTCCGGCGAGACGTTCCGGAACGCGGTCGCCAGCATCGGGCCGAGCATGTCGTCTGCGATGAGGCATTCCTCACACGCGTCGGGCCGATGCACGATGCGCAGCGCGACCACCCCACCGACGACGTCCTGCACCGACACGTCGAATCCGTCGGCATCGAACCCGGGCCGGAATTGATCCAATACGCTTTCGAGCTTCTCGTTCATGCCGAGCCTCCGATCGGTTTGTCGATGGCAGCGGACGCTCGCAGGATACCCGACGCCGAGCCGCAGCGGCATCGGCGGCACGGAAATCGGGTAAGCTACCCCGCCTGGAGGAACGCATGACCCAGCGTGCCGTGCTCGCCATGTCACTCGCGCTATCCGTCCTCGTCGCCTCGCCTTCTGGGCCGTCGGCGCAGACGCCCAACGAGCGGATTGGACAGGTGAGCTTTCCGACCTCGTGCGCGCCCGCCGTGCAGAAGCCGTTCGAGCGGGCCGTCGCGCTGCTGCATTCGTTCTGGTACATCGAAGCTGCGAAAGCGTTCACCGCGGTCACCCAGACGGACCCGGACTGCGCGATCGGCTACTGGGGCCTCGCGATGAGCCAATGGACCCAGATCTGGGCGCCACCCCAGCCCGCGGCGCTCAAGCGCGGCCTGGAAGCGATCGACAAGGCGAAAGCGGCGAACGCGAAGACGGCGCGCGAGCGCGACTACATCGCCGCCGCCGAGGCTTTCTTCAAGGACGCCGACACGCTGGATCATCGGACGCGCGCACAGGCCTACGGCCGCGCGATGGAGCAGGTCTACGCGAAGTATCCGAACGATCGCGAGGCGGCGATCTTCTACGCGCTGGCGCTGCAGGCGACGGCCGATCCGCACGACAAGACGTACGCCAACCAGCGCAAATCGGCGGCGCTGGCCGAGAAGGTCTTCGCCGCGGAGCCGAATCATCCGGGCGCAGCGCATTACATCATCCACGCCTACGACTACCCGCCGGTTGCGAAGCAGGGGCTCGGCGCGGCCGGCCGGTACGCTCAATTCGCGTCGACGGTGCCGCACGCGCTCCACATGCCGTCGCACATCTACGTGCTGCTCGGGATGTGGCCGGAGACGATCCAGAGCAACATCCTCGCCGCCGCCGCCGAGAAGGATCGCGGCAATCCCGACGATCGCATGCACGCCCTCGACTACCTCGTCTACGGCTATCTTCAGCAGGCGCAGGACGGCGAAGCCAAGAAGATCGTCGACGAGGCGCGTGGGATCATGACCGATCTCGCCGCGCGCAATTACAACTCCGGCCGCGCGACCGCGGCGTTCGCCATGGCAGCGATCGAGGCGCGCTTCACGATGGAGCGTGGGCGCTGGGCGGAAGCCGCCGCCATCGAGCCGCGGCCAACGCGCTTCGCCCATACCGATGCGATGATCCACTTCGCGCGTGCGATTGGCGCGGCGCGCACCGGCAACGCGGCGCAGGCGCGGGCCGAGACCGACGCGCTCGGCCGTCTGCGCGAGACGCTGCAGCAGAACAAGGACGCGTACTGGGCCGAACAGGTGGAGATCCAGCGTCGCGCCGCTGCCGCGTGGACCGCTCGCGCGGAGGGCAAGACCGAGGAGGCGCTGTCGGTAATGCGCTCCGCGGCCGAGCTGGAGGCGACGACCGAGAAGCACAACATCTCGCCCGGACCCATCGCACTCGCGCGCGAGCTGCTGGGCGATATGCTGCTCGACATGCGGGAGCCCGCGAAGGCGGTCGCCGAGTACGAGACGGCGCTGACCGTCGCGCCGAATCGCTTCAAGGCGCTGCACGGGCTCGGTCGCGCGGCCGAGCTGGCCGGCGACGCCGAGCGTGCGCGCGCCGCCTACGGCAAGCTGCTCACGATCGCTGCATCGTCGGATGGCGCGCGCCCCGAGCTGGCGCAAGCCAAAGCCGCGCTCGGAAAGTAGGCGGCCTATGCGCTTCGCCTCGGCGCGGATGTACATGTGGGCACCGTCGCTGTCCGCGGCCTGGCGGCGATTTCTCGCGACGATCGTCGCGCGTGCCGGCGTCGACGTGACGGTGATGGAGGAGGCCGATCCGACGCCGCTCGACGAGCTGTGGCAGCGAGCCGACATGGGCTGCATGTTCATGTGCGGCTATCCGTGGGCGATGCGTCGCGATCGGCCGCAGCTGCTCGCCGCGCCGGTGCCGTCTCCGCCGCGCTACGGCGATCGTCCCGTATACGTGACGGACTTCATCGTGCGCGCCGACAGCGCCTACACGCGCGTCGAGGACACGTTCGGCGGCACGATCGCGTACTCCGTCGAGCATTCCCATTCCGGCTACAACGCGCCCCGCTATCATTTGCTCGCGTATCGCACGCCGGAACGCCCGACGCTGTTCAAGACGGTCATCGGCCCGTTCGTGCGTCAGCGGCCGGTCATCGAGGCGGTGATCGACGGCCGCGCCGACGTGGCGGCCGTCGACGGCTACGGGCTGGATCTGCTGCGACGGCACGCGCCGGAGGTCGGCAATCGCGTGCGGGTCATCGCGACGACGCTGCCGGCGCCCAGCGCGCCGCTCGTCGCCTCGCCCGGCACGCCGCCCGAGGCGTGCGAGAGGCTGACCGCCGCGCTGCTGGAGGCGCACACGATGCCGGAGCTGAAAGCCACGCTCGACGAGGTGCTGCTCTCGAGATTCGTCCGCGTGGTGCCGGCGGATTTCGAGATCTTCCTCGAGCGCGAGCGCGCCGCCGAGGCCGCCGGGTATCCCAGACTCGCCTGAGATTCCGTGAAAGGATCACGCGTGAAGCGTGTGAGTGTCGTCCTGTTCGTCGTCTGCCTACTGGTCGGTGGCGCATTCGCCGCCTTCGCCGAGGATTTGACCGTCGCGCTGTCGAGCCTGTCGACGGAAAGCCTCGATCCCATCCTGGGTGGCCACATCGTGAAGTTCTATCTCGATCAGATCTTCGACTACCTCGTCGGGATGACAGCCGACGGCGAGCTCTCGGCCGACGGCGGCATCGCGACCCGCTGGGAGTCCTCTGCCGACCACAAGCGGTGGACGTTTTACCTGCGTCGTGGGGTGAAGTTCCACAACGGCGACGAGCTGACGTCCGAGGACGTCAAGTTCAGCCTGCTGCGCGCGATGGGCAAGCGCTCGACGACCGGCTATGCCGAGCCGCTGCGCGTGCTCATCAAGGACATCGAGACGCCGGCACCGGATCGCGTCGTGATCGTGACGAAGGAGCCGACCTCGATCATCCCGCAGTACCTGTCGCGCGGTCTGGCGACCGAAGGCATGATCGTCCCGAAGAAATATCTCGAGGCGAAGGGCGACGACGTCTTCGCCCGTAGCCCGGTCGGGAGCGGACCCTACCGCTTCGTCGAGCAGGTGACGGGCTCGCACATCAAGCTGGAGGCGATGCCGTCCCACTGGCGCGCGGGCGTGCCGAAATACCGGAACCTCACGTTCCGCATCGTCCCGGAGGAGACCACCCGCATCGCGCTGCTACGCCGCGGCGAGGCGGACATCCTCGAAGTCAGCCGTGATCGCGTCAAAGAGCTGCAGCGTGCCGGCGTGCCGATCGTGATGAAGCGGCAGGATGCGCACGTGGACTTCTGGTGGATCCTGCCGTGGACGAGCTCGCCGATTCGCGACAAGCGGGTGCGCGAGGCGCTGAACGTTGCCATCGACCGCTCGGAGCTCATCGAGTCGGTCTTCGCCGGCATGGCGGAGCCGGGCGCCGTGCCGTTCGCGATGGCCAGCGCGATCCGCGACGTGAAGTTCCGGATCACCCCCGAGCACGTGTACCCATTCGATCCGGCGCGGGCCAAGCAGCTGCTGGTCGACGCGGGGTACCCCAACGGATTTCCGATGGAGCTCTACGCCTATCAGCTGCCCGGCTTGCCCGAGGGCCGTGCGATGGCGGAGGCGCTGGCGGGGTATTGGCACAAGATCGGCGTGCAAACGACCCTGGTGCCCGTGGATTACGTGGCGTTTCGCAAGAAATGGTTCGATCGCTCCGCGCCCGGTGCGCTCGGCTATTACAACCAGTCGAATCGCGACTGGCTCGGCACCTACGCGATGATCGACAAGTGGACCAATCCGACGCAGAAGTCAGCGTCGATCAGCGATCCCGAGCTCGACCGACTCGTGGAACGCGTGCTGGCCGAGACCGACCGCGAGAACGTCAACAATCTGATGCGCTCGATCTTCCAGCGCCTGCGGAGCGAGCACCTGGGGATCCCGCTCGTGTACCTGCACAACGCCTACGCGACGTCGAAGAAGATCTCCAAGTGGAATCCGGGCTCGGTCATGTACGACCTGAACATCGACGAGCTTGTCCGCCAGCGATGAGGTCTCCGATGCCACGCGGCGGCGAGACCCTCCCGGCGCGACGGCGCGCCCGCCCCCGGCGGTAGCGATGGATGGCATAGGCGGCAGATCGACCGAGACGCGAATCGGCGCCAATGATGGCGCATCCGAGACCGAGGAACGAGGCGGCGACGATTCCTTCAAGCAGCATTGGCGACCGTCCTCCTTTCGCCTTGTGATGCCCCGTAAGTGCCGTAGGTTACGGGGTGGAAGCGCCGGGCGCGTAATTCTTTGACCGCGCGCTAAACCGCCAGCCCGGCGCAGCGCTATACTCACAAAGGCCCATGGCCTACAACGCTTGGTTCTCCTGCATCAACGGCTGCCCGGGGGAGTTCGACCTCCGGGAGGTCATCTACCGCTGCCCGACCTGTGGCGACCTGCTCGAGGTGCAGCACGACGTCGAGGCCCTCAAGTCGCGTTCGGCGGCGGCGTGGATCCAGCTGTTCGACGACCGCTATCGCCGCAACATGTATCCGTACGGGTCCGGCGTGTGGGGGAAGAAGGAATGGGTGGTGCCCTTCATCGACAACGAAAACATCGTGTCGATGTACGAGGGCAACTCGAACCTCCTGTGGGCCGACCGCTTCGGCAAACAGCTGCACGTCGAGGACCTGTGGATCAAGCAGTGCGGCAACTCGCACACGGGGTCGTTCAAGGACCTCGGCATGACCGTGCTGGTCTCGGTCGTGAAGCAGATGATGGCCGGCGGCGTGCCGATCGACGCCGTGGCCTGCGCCTCCACCGGCGACACCTCGGCCGCGCTCGGCGCGTACTGCGCGGCGGCCGGCATCCCGGCCGTGGTGCTGCTGCCCAAGGACAAGGTGTCGATCGCCCAGCTCGTGCAGCCGCTCGCCAACGGCGCGCTGGTGCTGTCGCTCGACACCGACTTCGACGGCTGCATGGCCGTGGTGCAGGAAATCACCAAGGACAAGACGATCTATCTCGCCAACTCGATGAACAGCCTGCGCATCGAGGGGCAGAAGACGGTGGCCATCGAGA
>DAIRVP010000179.1:0-10838 GCA_036802765.1 Candidatus Rokuibacteriota bacterium | reverse complement strand
GCTCATGCGTGGGCCGCGGGACGGGCGCTTCCCCGGGCCGACGCACGGCGCGCCGACCCGGGGAGCCGGGCTGCCAATTTATTTCTCGGGGGCGACGCTCACGTACTTGATCTCACCGTCGCGCCACTGATAGATCGACACCGTGCGGGTGAGGATGTCGCCGTTGGCGTCGAACGCGATCGGGCCCTGGATCGAGCCGAGCTTGGTCGCCTGGATCGCGTCACGCAGCGCGCCCCGCGTCAGCGGCTTGCCGCTCGCGGCCGTCCGCTCCACCGCGTCGGCGATGACCAGCACCGCGTTGTACGACGTGATTGCGTAGTTCGTGGGATCACGCTTCATCGTGCTCTTGAACTTCGACACCCACGCCTCGAGCTTCGGCGAGGTCACCAGCTCCGGCGAGGCCTGCGAGCAGAACCAGCCGTCGACGGCCTCCTTGCCCGACTGCTTCGGCCACGAGAGGTCGTACACGCCGTCGGAGCCCGCCTTGATTACCTTCGGCATGACCTCGTAGCTCTGCGGCGCGAGCTTGGCCGCCGCCTGCATGACGCCACCATAATAGAGGGCGTCCGGACTGAGCCCTTTGATCTTGGTCAGGATGGTCTTGTAGTCGGCTTCCTTGGGATCGAGCCGATCGCGCCCCAGGATCTTCACGCCGAGCTCGCCGGCGCGCTTCTGGAAGCTGTCGGCGATGCCCACCCCGAAGGCGCCGCCATCGTCCAGCACATACACGCTCTTGATCTTCTGAGCGTGGAAGAGGTAGTTGGCCATATTCGGCCCCTGGAACGCGTCGGTCGTCACGGTGCGGAAGTAGACCGCTTTGCCCTTGGGCCGGTACTGGCTCTGGAGCTTCGGATCGGTGATGTCCGGGTTGGTCGAGCTGGGCGTGATCGTCGCCATGTCGGCCTCGGACAGGATCGGCGAGATCGCCTTGCCTTCGCCGCTCATCACGGGCCCGACCGCCGCCATCACGAGCGCATCGGCGATGAACTTCTTGTAGTTCGTGGCCGCCTGGGCTGGATCGTACTGGCCCGCCGCCGGCGTCGCGCTGTCGAAGACCACGGCCTCGAGCTTGTAGCCCTTCACGCCGCCCTTGGCGTTGATCTCCGAGATCGCCATCTGCGCGCCCTTGAGGATCGCGTCGGCGCCGTCGGCGTCGGCGCCGGTCAGCGGCAGCGAGAGGCCGATCTTCACGACCTTGCCCTGAGCGATCACCCCACCCGGAAGGCTCGCGAGCATTCCCACGAGGGCCACGACAAAGATGCCGATGACGAGCGTTCGCCGGTTCATGATGTCTCCCTCCTGATCGCGACGGTCGGGCCCGGAGTCTAGCACCGCGACGTCGGGTGAGGAATCCCCGCGGCGTTACTGCGCCAGGAAGCCTCCGTCGACGGCGAGCACGTGACCCGTCACCATCGCGGATGCGCGCGAGGCGAGGAAGAGCACCGCGCCGACCAGCTCTTCTGGCTCGGCGATACGGCCCATCGGGGTCATGTCCTCGATGCGCTTCATGACGTCGCGGCTCTCGGTGATGGGCCGAATCAGTGGCGTTCGCACCCACGTCGGCGCGATGGCGTTGACGCGAATGCCCTGGCGCGCCCACTCGACGGCCAGCGCGCGCGTCATGTTGACGACCGCACCCTTCGTCGCCTGGTACGAGATGTTGGGATAGAGGCCGCCGCCCGACAGCCCCATGATGGACGCGGTGTTGACGATCCGGCCACCGCGTCCGCCAGCCAACATGCGGCGGGCGGCTTCGCGCGCGCACAGAAAGACGCCGGTCATGTTGACCGCGACGACCTTGTTCCAGTCCTCGAGCGACAGATTTGTCGTCGGCTGCCGCAGTGCGATGCCCGCATTGTTGAACAGGACGTCGACCCGACCGTGCCGCGCGACGACCTCGTCGAACGCGGCCGTCACCTGCGACTCATCGGTGACGTCGACCTTGTAGCTGTCGAAGCCTGCGGCCGCGACGTCGAACACCGCCACTTTCGCGCCGACGCCGGCAAACGCCTCCGCGATCGTGCGGCCGATGCCGGAGGCGCCGCCCGTCACCACGGCGACGTCGCCATCGAGACGGAACTGTGAGAGCGGATCTGCCACTAGAACCCGTTCACGTACGGCAGCTTCCCCGCCGTCGCCTCGATCGCCGCGCCAGCTTCCAACAACACGCTGGTGGAATCCCACATTCCGTTGACGAGCTGATTGCGCGCGCCGTCGGGAATTGACGCCTTGATCAAGCGGTCGCCGAAGCGAACTTCCTGCTTTTCGACATCCACGCTGACCGGCGACTGAGGCGCCCGGCCGATCTCGCGCTGCAGCCACTCCAGGTCCTCCTGCGACGCGCGCAGACACGGGATGCCCAACATGACGCAGTTGCCGAAGAAGATCTCGCCGAACGAGCCGCCGACAATGGCGCGGATGCCCCAGCGCATCAGGGCCTGCGGTGCGTGCTCACGCGACGAGCCGCAGCCGAAGTTCTGGCCGACGACCAGGACTGACGCCCCCTTGTACGCGGGCGAGTTGAACGGGTGCTCCGGGTTCTGCTTGCGCGCGTCCTCGAAGGCATGCTCGCCCATGGTCTCGAACGTCACGGCCTTGAGAAAGCGGGCGGGGATGATGCGATCGGTGTCGATGTCGTTGCCGGTCACGGGGATGCCGCGGCCGCTGATCTGGCGACGCTGCGACGTCGTGGCGCTCATCGAAGGATCTCCCTCACGTCGGCGACTTCGCCCGTGATAGCAGCTGCGGCCACCATCGCGGGGCTCATCAGCAGCGTGCGCCCGGTCGGACTGCCCTGGCGGCCGATGAAGTTGCGATTGCTGGACGATGCGCTCATCTCGCGGCCCTGCAGCTTGTCGTCGTTCATGCCCAGGCACATCGAGCAGCCGGCTTTGCGCCACTGAAAGCCCGCCTGCTGGAAGATCTCGTGCAGTCCCTCGGCCTCCGCGGCCTTCGCCACCTGCTGAGACCCCGGCACGATCAGCGCTCGCACGTGACGCGCCACTTTGCCGCGCTTCGCCACCTCGGCGGCGATGCGCAGATCGGACAGCCGGCCATTGGTGCACGAGCCGACGAACGCGACGTCAATGCGCGCGCCCTTGATCGCCTGACCCGGCGAGAAACCCATGTGCGCGAGCGCCTCGCGATACGTCGGCCGCTCGGGCTCCGGCGCGGAGTCAGGCGACGGAATCCGCTGCGACACACCGACCGACATCTCGGGATTGATGCCCCACGTCACGACCGGCTCGATCGACGCGCCGTCGATCGTCTTCACGTCGTCGAACGACGCACCGGGCTCGGTCGCCACGCTCTTCCAGTAAGTCGCCGCGCGATCGAATGCGGCGCCCGACGGCGCGTACGGCCGGCCGCGCAGATAGTCGATCGTCGTCTGATCGGGATTGACGTAGCCGCAGCGCGCGCCGCCCTCGATCGACATGTTGCAGACAGTCAGCCGCTCCTCCATCGTCATCCGCTCGATCACCGGGCCCGCGTACTCGTAGGCGTAGCCGACGCCGCCTTTGACGCCGAGCCGGTTGATGATCGTCAGGATCACGTCCTTGGCGTACACGCCTTTGGCCAGCGCGTTCTCGACACGCACCTGGCGCAGCTTCGGCTTCGCCATCGCCAGACATTGCGTCGCGAGCACGTCGCGCACCTGCGTGGTGCCGATGCCGAACGCGATGGCGCCGACGGCGCCGTGAGTGGAGGTGTGGCTGTCGCCGCAAGCGATCGTCATGCCCGGTTGCGTGAGCCCGAGCTCGGGCCCGATGACGTGCACGATGCCCTGCTTGCCCGTCGACATGTCGAAGAGCTGGAGGCCGAAGTCCTTCATGTTGCGGTACATGTGCTGCGCCATCTCCTCGGCCTCGGGGTCGCGGTAGGGGCGCGTCTGATCGGCCGTCGGGATGATGTGATCCAGCGTGCCGAACGTGCGCTCAGGCATGCGGACCTTGAGCTTCAGTTCCTTGAGCATCTGAAACGCCTGCGGCGTCGTGACTTCGTGGATCAGGTGCAGGCCGATCAGCAGTTGCGTCTGACCGGACGGCAGCGTGCGGACGGTGTGGGCGTCCCAGACCTTGTCGAGCAGCGTGCGTGCCATAACACTCCTCTTCCTTATATATAGGCGAGCGCGCCATTGTAGCCTCGACGGCGGTTTCTGGACAGGTCCGGGTACTATGTCGAGCCATGGAAGAGCGGATCCCCGGCTTCTGCGCGCTGTGCCGCTCCCGCTGCGGGTGCATCTCCACCGTGGTCGATGGCAGGCTTGTCTCGGTCGATCCCGATCCCTCTCATCCGACCGGCGGCTCGCTCTGCGTGAAGGGGCGCGCGGCGCCCGAGCTGGTCTACGCGCCGGACCGGTTGCTCTACCCGGTCAAGCGCACGCGGCCGAAGGGCGATGCGAATCCCGGCTGGGTTCGCATCAGCTGGGACGAGGCGCTCGACTGGACGGCGCAGCAGATGCGAGCCGTTGCCGATCGACATGGCGCCGAAGCCGTCGCCTTCGCGGTGACGACGCCATCGGGGACCGCGGTGTCCGACGGCTTTCCGTGGATCAACCGGTTGATCCGCCTCTTCGGCAGCCCGAACATGACCTGGGCCGAAGAGCTCTGCGCGTGGCACCGCGACTACGCGACCGCGTACACGTTCGGTGTCGACATCGGCACGCCGGATTTTCCGCGCACCGGATGTTTGCTGCTCTGGGGCCACAACCCATCGGTTTCGTATCTTGCGCAGGCGACGGAGATCGCAGAGACCAAGGCGCGCGGCGCCGCGCTGATCGTCGTCGATCCGCGGCGCGCGGGGCTGGCGGCGAAGGCGGATCAGTGGCTGCGCGTTCGGCCGGGAACCGACGGCGCGCTCGCGCTCGGGCTTGCGGGCGTGATGATCGCCGAAGGCCGGTACGATCGGGACTTCATCCGCGACTGGTCGAACGGTCCACTCCTCGTCCGCGACGACACGGGACGGTTCCTCACCGCGGCTGATCTCCGCGGCGACGCCTCGCATTTCGTCGTGTGGGATACGGCGGCGGCGCGTCCCGTCGCGTACGATCCCGTCGCGGGCCGCTATGTGGACGAGGTCAAGGAACCGCAGTTGCTCGGCACCGTCGGCGTGGCCACCTCACACGGCGTCGTCGCGTGCCGCCCGGCGTTCGAGTGCTATGCGACGCTCTGCCGCGAGTATCCGCCCGAGCGCGTGGCCCGCATCACCGGTGTGCCCGCCGCGCAGATCGTCGAGACGGCGCGGCTCCTGTGGGAGCGCCGTCCCGTGTCGTACTTCCACTGGACCGGGCTCGAGCAGCACACGAACGCCACGCAGACCGTTCGCGCCATCTCGCTGCTCTACGCGCTGACCGGGAGCTTCGACGCGCCGGGCGGGAACGTGCGGCCGACGCGGCCGCCGATCAACGATCTCGGCGCGCTGTCGCTGCTTCCGCAGGGCCAGCTCGAAAAAGCGCTCGGACTGGCGGAGCGGCCGCTCGGAATCGGCCGCAACGGCTGGATCCTCGCCGCCGATCTGTTTCGCGCGATCGTCGACGGCACGCCGTATCGCGTGCACGGGATGGTCGGCTTCGGCGGCAACATGCTGCTCTCACAGCCGGGCGCCCGCGCCGCGCGTGAGGCGCTCGCGCGCCTGGATTTCCTCGTCTTCGCGGATCTCTTCATGACGCCGACGGCGTCGCTCGCCGACGTGGTGCTGCCGGTGAGCTCGGCGTGGGAGCGTGAAGGCCTGCGGGTGGGCTTCGGGCCGACGCACACGGGTGAGCAGCTCGTCCAGCTGCGGCCCGCCGCCATCGCGCCGCTCGGCGAGGCGCGCTCGGACACGTGGATCGCCGGCGAGCTCGCGAAGCGTCTCGGCCTCGGCAAGCGGTTCTTCGACGGTGACGTGGACGCCGGTCATCGTTTCGCGCTCGAGCCGACCGGCGTGACGCTGGAAGAATTGCGCGCGAACCCGCGCGGCGTCCGCGTGCCCGTCGAGGTCGGCTATCGTCGCTACACGACGAAAGGCTTCGCGACGCCGAGCCGGCGCGTCGAGATCTACGCCTCGCAGTTTGCCGAGCATGGCTACGCGCCGCTGCCGGATTATGTCGAGCCGGCAGCGAGTCCCGTGAGCCGGCCGGATCTGGCCGCGCGCTACCCGCTGGTTATGACCAGCGCCAAGGTCGTGCAGTTCTGCCACAGCCAGCACCGCAACGTCCCGCGCCTGCGACGGCACAGCCCTGATCCGCTGGTCGAGCTCCATCCGTCGGCGGCGAAGGCGCGCGGCATCGTCGCCGACGACTGGGTCGTGGTGGAAACACCGCACGCCACCATGCGGGCCCGCGCGCATCTGAACCCCACGCTCGCTGACGACGTGCTCGCGGCGCACTTTGGCTGGTGGCAGGGCTGTGACCCGCTCGGGTTGCCCGGTTATGACGCGGAGGGTAACGGCGCCGCCAACTACAACAACCTCATCGACGCCACGGTCGGTGATCCGGTCAGCGGCACCATGGCGCTCCGCTCATCGCTCTGCGAGGTGCGTCGGGCCTGACGTCAGCGCGGCGGAACGACGGAGAACACGCGCACGGGCTGGCTGCGCGTCTTGAAGTGCACCTCTCCGTGGTCCTCCACGCTGATCGCGCCGGTCAGGCCGGCGCGCGTGGTCTCGTCGATCAGGATCGGCCGGCCGAGCACCTTCGTGTGCTGCTCCAGATGCGCGGCGACCACGACCGTGTCGCCGACGCACGTGTAGGTCACGCGCCGCTCGGTGCCCGTGTAGCCGGCGATGACCTGTCCCGAGGCGATCCCGATGCCGATTTTGATCACGGGCTTGCCGCGCGACGCCTGCTCGCGCTCGAGCCCCGCCACGAGGTCCAGCATGTCGATCGCGGCTTGCACCGCGTGGCTCCGGTGGTCTTCGCGGGGCACGGGGGCGCCGAACAGCGCCATCAGGCCGTCGCCGACGATCTGATTGATCACGCCGCTCTGGCTCTCGATAGCGTCGAACATCAGCGTGTAGTACGTGTTGAGCATCTCGATCGTCTCAGCCGGCGACAGGGATTCGGCGAGGCTCGTGAAGCCGCGGATGTCCGAGAACATCACGGTGGCGTCGACGTGCTTGCCGCCGAGCGCGAATCCGCTCGACATCAGCTCCTCCGCGACTTCGGCCGTCGCGAACTTTCGAAACAGCTCGCGGTGCTGGTCGCGCAGGCGCTTTTTCTCGAGACTCGCCGCAACCCTCGCGCGGAGCAGCACGGGATTGACGGGCTTGAACAGGTAGTCCTCGGCGCCCATCTCGATGCAGCGCGCGACGCTGTCGACCTCGTCCACCGACGACATCATGACCACAGGAATGTCGCGCAGCTTGGGATCGGCCTGCAGCGCCGCGAGCGTCTCGTAGCCGTTCATCTCCGGCATCTCGATGTCGAGCAGCACGAGGTCCGCCGCGCGGCCGCGAAGCGCCTCCAGCGCCTGGCGCCCGTTCTCCGCGAAGGTCACGCGGTGTCCGAGCTGCTCCAGGGTCCGGGTGACGAGGAGACGGTTGACGCGGTTGTCGTCGACCACCAGCAGATCGCCTTTATCGGCGCTACGACCCGGATTCACGGTCCACCTGCCGCAGCGCCCGCGCGACACGCTCGCACTCGCCGGCCACACGCTCCACGCGCGCGGCGGCACCGTCCAGGCTGCCAGTCCTCGCCAATGCCTCGAGATCCTTCGCCAGCGTGGACAGCGTCACCGCGCCGAAGCTCGCCGCGTTCGACTTCAGCGAGTGCGCCGCCCGCCGCAGCGCGTCGACGCTCTTGTCGCCCAGCGCGTCGCGCATCGTGTTGAGTAGCTCGTGCGAGTCCTCCACGAACGTCGACAGTAGCTCGTCGAATCCGGCGCCCATCGTCGTGCGCAGCCGCTCGAACGCCGCCATATCCAGCACGTCGCCCACTCCCGCCTCAGTAGCCGCTCGCTCATGCACGGTCCGAGCGCCCGCCTCTGCGCGGACCATATCTGGATCACGCGAGGCGCTGCGATCGAGCGCCGCGATCAGCTCCTCGACGCGGATCGGCTTGCTCACGTAATCGTCCATCCCTGCCGCCAGGCACAACTCCCGATCGCCTTGCATCGCGTTGGCGGTCATCGCGACGATCCGCGGACGATTCTCGCGGGCCCAGCGCCGTGTGATCTCGCGCGATGCCTCGAGCCCGTCCATCTCCGGCATCTGCACGTCCATCAAGACCACATCGTACGGCTGGCGCTCGATGGCCGCGATGGCTTCCAGTCCGTTGGCCGCGACGTCGGCGCGATAGCCCATCTGCTCCAGCAGGCGCTGCGCGAGCTTTTGATTCACGACGTTGTCCTCGGCCAGGAGAATGCGCAGCGGATGGCGCTGCGCCATCTCGGGATCCAGCTCGAGGCGAGAGGGCGCCCGCTTGTCCACGCGTGTCGGCTGGCTGGCGACGGCGGCGACCAGCGCGTCGAACAGCGCCGAGGGCTTGATCGGCTTCATCAGATGTGCGGCGAAGCCGACGGAGTCGCTGCCGGCTTCTCGCCGACCGAGCGAGGTGAACAGCAGCAGCGGCAGTGCCGTCGGTGGACGATGCTCGCGGATGGCCGTCGCGAGGGCAATGCCGTCCATTTCCGGCATGTGCATGTCGAGAACGCCGACATCGAACGGCTCGCCAGCCTGGACCCAGGCGATCGCCTCGCGCGGCGAGCCGGTCAATCGCGCCCGCATGCCCCAGGTGTCGACGTACGCGGCGACAATCCGACGGTTGGTCTCGTTGTCGTCGACCACCAGCACACGCTTGCCTTCCAGCGTCGGCTGCGTACCGCGCAGCTCGCGCCGCGCACGCACGGCGCCCTCCGCCGACGCGGCGCGGATGGTGAACCGGAATTCCGAGCCGTGACCGACGCGGCTCTCCACGCTCATCGTGCCGCTCATCAATTCGGTGAGCCGCTTGCTGATCGCCAGGCCAAGGCCGGTTCCGCCGTACTTACGCGCCGTGGACGCGTCGAGCTGGCTGAACGACTCGAACAGTCGGCCGATGCGGTCTTCCGGGATGCCGATGCCGGTGTCACGCACGGAGAATGCGAGCTCGTAGTCACCCGGATCGAGGCGCTTCGCAGTCACGGACAGCACGACTTCGCCGGCTTCCGTGAACTTGACGGCGTTGCTGAGCAGGTTCAACAGAATCTGCCGGAGCCGCGTCACATCGCCCACGATCGCGGGCGGCGTGTCGTCGGAGATCACGTAGGCGAGATCGAGCCCCTTCTCGGCCGCACGCGCCGCGACCAGATCCAGCGCCGCCTCCACGCCTTCGCGCAGGTCGAAGGGCTGCGCCTCCAGGTCCATCCGCCCCGCCTCGATCTTGCTGAAGTCGAGCACATCGTTGATGACGGTCAACAGGGCGTCGCCGCTCGAGCGCACGATCTCCGCGTACTCGCGCTGCTCGTCGGTCAGCTCCGTGTTGAGCAGCAGCCCGCTCATGCCGATGACCGCGTTCATCGGCGTCCGGATCTCGTGGCTCATCGTCGCCAGGAACGCGCTCTTGGCCTCGTTCGCGCCCTCGGCTTCGCGCTGCGCGGCGAGCAAGTCGCGGAACAGCCGCGCGTTCTGGATCGCCAGCGCGGATTGGCTCGCGAACGTCTTGAGCAGGTCGACGACTTCGGGGGCGAACTCGCCCGGCGTTTTCTTCGTCACCGTGAGCCCGCCGACCAGCTGATGTTCGCGCAGCAGCGGGATGCCCAACAGCGCCCGCGTGCCCGCACGGATGAGAACGTCGCGCAGCGGGCCGTGATAGGCGTCGGCGGCAGCGATGTCGGCGATCTGTACCGGCTCGCGGGTCACGGCCATGCGTCCGGCGACGCCCTCGCCCCGCCGGATCGGCGAGCGCCGGGCCACGGCGACCACCTCGTCGGCGAGGTTGTTGTACGTGAGAAGGTGGAACTCTTCGTGATATTCGTCGTATTCGTACACGCTGCACGAATCGGTGCCCGCGAGCTGGTTGGCGCGGGAGACGATCGTATTCAGCACGTTCTCGAGGTCGAGCGTCGAGTTCAGCGCCTGGCTGACTTCGCCCAGCGCCCGCAGCTCTTCGACCGAGCGCGTGAGCTGCGCAGTGCGGGCCTGCAGCTCGGTCAGTAACCGCGCATTCTCGATGGCGATGGCCGCCTGATCGGCGAAGGTTTCCATCAACGCAATCTGACCGTCGCTGAACGGCCGAAGCTCCTGTCGAAAAATGGTGATCACGCCCAGCAGCTCGTTCGCCCGGAGCATCGGGATACTGAGTACGGTTCGGGTCGGAGTCGGGTCGGTTTGCCCGACCTGGTACGTGTACTCAAGATCGGCCTGGATGTCGTGAATGTGGACTGTGCGTCGCTCGAGGGCAGCGCGGCCGCCAGCGCTGTAGCGTCCGAGCCGAATAGGGTTCCGCTCGGCGAAGTCCCTGCGCGCGGCCGAGACGTTGTGCGTCGCGGCGACCCGCAGCACTTCACCGTCGAAGCGAAAGATGAACGCGCGCTCGGCCTCGCACAGCCTGACGGCGTTCTCTGCCAGTGTCTCGAAGACCGGCTGCAGATCGAACGTCGACCGCCCGATGACCTTGAGCAGCTCGCTGGTCGCCGTTTGCTGCTCGAGCGCGGTGCGCAGCTCGCTATTGCGCGCCTCGAGCTCTCTGAAGAGGCGGACGTTTTCGAGTGCGATGACCGCCTGATCCGCAAACGTTTGTAGCAGCTCGATCTGCTTGTCGCTGAACGGCCGCACCTCGCCGCGCCAGACGCTGACGGCGCCAATCGGGTTGCCCTCGCGGAAGATTGGAACGCTCAGAATGGACCGTAGCGCGATCGTGTCGCGCAGCGGATGCGTATAGT
>DAIRVP010000178.1:0-10900 GCA_036802765.1 Candidatus Rokuibacteriota bacterium | reverse complement strand
CCAATCCGTCGAAGTTTCCGGCCGGGCTCTTCCACATCTGCACCGGCTCGTACGACCTCAAGGCCGCCCACGTGGAGGTGGACGGCGTCTACACGAACAAGCCGCCGGGCGGTATCGCCTATCGGTGCTCGTTCCGCGTCACCGAGGCTGTGCACACGATCGAGCGCATGGTCGACCTGATGGCGCATCAGCTCGGCCAGGATCCCGGCCAGTTCCGGCTGAAGAATTTCGTCAAGCCGGAGCAGTTCCCTTACAAGTCAGCACTCGGCTGGGAGTACGACAGCGGCAACTACGCCGGCGCGCTGATGAAGGCCATGGAGACGATCGACTACGCGCGGCTGCGCAAGGAGCAGCAGGAAGCGCGCGCGCGCGGCGAGCTGATGGGCATCGGTATCTCGAGCTTCACCGAGATCGTCGGCGCCGGTCCGTCGAAGCACTTCGACATCCTCGGCCTGAAGATGTTCGACTCGTGCGAGATCCGCGTGCATCCCACTGGCAAGGCCATCGCACGGTTCGGTACCAAGTCGCAGGGCCAGGGCCACGAGACGACATACGCGCAGATCCTCGCCGAGGAGCTCGGCATTCCGGCCAAGGACATCCAGGTCGAGGAAGGCGATACCGACACCGCGCCGTATGGGCTGGGCACCTACGCGAGCCGGTCGACGCCGGTCGCGGGTGCCGCGGCCGCCGTCGCCGCGCGCAAGGTGCGCGACAAGGCGCGTAAGATCGCCGCGCATCTCATGGAGGTCGCCGAGCAAGATCTGGAGTGGGAGCCCGGGAAATTCTCGGTCAAGGGCGCGCCCGACAAGTTCAAGACGATTCAGGATTGCGCGTTCGCCGCGTACACCAATCATCCGCAAGGGATGGAAGCGGGGCTCGAGGCCGTCAGCTACTACGATCCGCCGAACCTCACCTACCCGTTCGGCAGTTACATCTGCGTGGTCGACATCGACCCGGGCACCGGCGAGGTGAAGATCCGGCGCTTCGTCGCCATCGACGACTGCGGCAACATCATCAACCCGATGATCGTGCAGGGGCAGGTGCACGGCGGGCTCACGATGGGCTTGGCACCGGCGCTCTACGAAGAAATCTCGTACGACGAGACCGGCAACATCCAGGGCGGCAGCTTCATCGACTATCTGCTACCGACCGCGGTCGAGACGCCGAAGTGGGAGACCGGCCACACGGTGACACCGTCGCCACATCACCCGCTCGGCGCCAAGGGTGTCGGAGAATCGGCGACCGTCGGCGCGCCCGCCGCCATCGCCAACGCCGTGGTCGACGCGCTCTGGCATCTCGGGGTGCGGCACGTCGACATTCCGATCACGCCGGCGAAGGTGTGGAAGCTGCTGCGTGATCATGGTGTCACGAGTGAATGATCTGCTGTCGCTCGCCGCGGATCTGCAGCGCCGCGGCGAGCCGTTCGCGCTTGCGACGGTCGTCCGCTGCGAGGCGCCGACGTCAGCGAAGCCGGGGGCCAAGGCGCTCGTGCGCGCCGACGGCACCGTCTCGGGCTGGGTCGGCGGCGCGTGCGCCGAGCCGGTCGTGATGCGCGAGGCGCTCGCGGCCATCGAAGACGGCCGGCCACGGCTGATCGGACTCATCGGCGAAAGCGCTCATGGGCCCGGCCGAAGCGCCGGCCCCGGCCGGACGCCAGGCATGGTCGAGTACCCGATGACGTGCCACAGCGGCGGCACGCTGGAGATTTACGTGGAGCCGTACCTGCCGAAACCGCTGCTGATCCTCGTGGGCCACGGCCCCGTAATCGAGGCGCTCGCCAGATTCGGCGCGGCCGCCGAGTACGTCGTGCAGACGCTCGGCGCCGACGACGCCGCCGCGCTGCTGGGTCGCGCCGGGGTCGCGCGGCACGCGTCAGTTGTCGTCGCCACGCACGCGGACTCCGACGAGAACGCGCTGCAACGAATCCTCGCGACCGACGCCGGCTACGTGAGCCTGGTCGCCAGCCGGCGTCGGGCCGCCGCCATCCTCGATCGCCTGCGCGAGGCGGGCGTCGGCGTCGAGCGGCTTGCGCGGCTCAAAGCGCCCGCCGGGCTCGACATCGGCGCGGAGAGCCCGGACGAGATCGCCGTCAGCATTCTCGCGGAGATCATCCAGCATCGGCGCACGGCCAAGCCGAGCGCCCCGGTCGAAACGCCGGCGCACGTGGAGCCCGCGACGACGGCGATCGACCCGATCTGCGGCATGACCGTCGACATCGCGACGGCCGAGCACCGTTCCCAGACCGCAGCCGGCGTCGTGTACTTCTGCTGCGGGCACTGCAAGACCTCGTTCGACCGCGACGCCGCGCGAGCGTAGTCAGCGCGGGCGATGGCAGAGACCGCGGACGTCGTCGTCGTCGGGGGCGGCGTCATCGGCACCAGCATCGCGCTCGCGCTGGCCTCCGCCGGCGTGAAGCGCGTCGTCCTCCTGGAAAAGAGCGCGCTTGCCAATGGGGCCTCGGGCCGCTCGAGCGCGCTCGTCCGCATGCACTATACCAACGCGGAGGACGCGCGGCTGGCGTGGGCGAGTTACCCCGTGTTCCGGGACTGGGTCGAGCGGATGGGCGGGCCTCCAGTCTTTCGCCGGACGGGAGTCCTCGCGGTCGTCGGGCCCGAGGACGCCGCCGCTCTTCGAAGTAACGTGGAGATGCTACGCGGAATCGGCATCGACACGACAGCGGTCTCGCCGGGAGAGCTCAAGACGCTGCAGCCATGTCTCAACGTCGATGATATCGGCGCCGCGGCCTATGAGCCCGCGAGCGGCTACGCGAGCCCCGCCGACGTGGTCGAAGGCTTTCGTCGACAAGCGCACGCCCGCGGCGCGCAGATTCGTCAATGGACGCCCGTGACGCGCATCGTGCGACGTGAGAGCGCCGTCACCGGCGTGGACACGCCGGCTGGACGCATCGACGCCGGCGCAGTCGTGCTCGCCGCCGGCGCGTGGGCGCCTGCGCTCTGCAAGCAGATCGGCTTCACGCTCGATGCGCGGCCGAAGGCGATCGACACGATGCTGGTGACGCGGCCGCCGGAGCTGTCGACGCCGCACATGGTCGTGCTCGACCACGTGCAGGGCACCTACTTTCGGCCGGAGAGCGACGTGCTGACCATCGCCGGCGTGCCGTGCCAGGTGTGGGACATCGATCCGGACACGATGGCGACCGGATTGCCGGCCTCAGCGCCGCTCGAAGGCGCCCAGCTGTTGACGCAGCGCTTTCCCGCGATGCAAGGCGCCGAGCTCGCACGCGGCTATCGCGCGTTCGATTGTTATAGCCCCGATCGCCACGCGATTCTCGGCGCAGCCCCGGGCATCGATCGGCTCTATCTCGCGACGGCGTTCAGCGGATCCGGCTTCAAGATCGCGCCCGCGGTCGGCACGTGCATGGCGGAGCTCATCACTGATGGACGCGCGCACAGCGTCGAGATCAGCGCGTTTCGCCCCGAGCGATTCGCCGAAGGCAAGCTCATCGCGGGCCGCCATCCCTACAAGCCGCGGCGCGACCACATCGAGATCCCTAAGTAGTCACCTCACCAGCGGAAGGTTGCGGTGCGGTCCTCGAGGATCTGGATCAGCCGCGCCGGATCCACCGGCTTCACGACGAAGTCGTCGAAGCCCGCATCGTAGGATCGCTGGCGGTCTTCGGCCTGGCCGTAACCCGTGAGCGCAACGAGCCGCGTCGCGTGATCCGCCTGGCGGCGGACCGTGCGCGCGACCTCGTAGCCGTCCATGACCGGCAATCCGATGTCGATCAAAGCGACCTCCGGACGCTCGGTCATCAGCATTCTGACGCCGTCGGCGCCGTCACGGGCCTCGAGCACCTCGTGGCCCTCAAGCGTCAGCAGCGTCTTCAGCATGTCGCGCGCGTCGTCGTTGTCCTCGATCACCAGCACCCGCCGGCGCGCACCTGGCGTGCGCATGGGTCGGCGTGGCGCGGTCGGGATCATCACCTTCGGCAGCCGAATCACGAATGTGCTCCCCCGGCCGAGGCCCGCAGTCCGCGCCTCGACGGTGCCGCCGTGCAGCTCGGTCAGCGTCTTCACGAGCGTCAGTCCGATGCCCAGGCCCCCTTCGGTGCGCGCGGCCGTACGGTCGCCCTGAAAGAACAGATCGAAGATCCGCGGCAAGATCTCCGGTGCCATGCCCAGTCCCTCGTCCTCGACGATGCAGATGGCCGCGTCCACCTCTGCCTGCACGCGCACGCGGATCGCGCGCCCGACCGGCGTGAACTTCACCGCGTTCGTGAGCAAGTTGACGAGGATCTGCTCCAGTCGTGTGGGGTCGACGCTGACGCCGACCGATTCGGCATCCACCTCGACGAGATGCTGCTTCGACTCGCCCGCGCCCTGCAGCACGGACACGGCGTGGTGAACCGCGTCGGCAAGGTCGATGGGCCGGCGATCGAGCGTCACCTTGCCGCCCTGCACGCGCGCCGCGTCGACCAGGTCATCGACCAGCCGCTTGAGGTGACGCACCTGTCGCTCGATGACGGCGCGCGATTGCCCGGCGGTACCGGTCGTGGCACCGGTGCGCTTGAGGACCTCTGTCGCGCTGGCGATGGCGGCGAGCGGGTTGCGCAGCTCGTGTCCGAGCATGGCCAGAAAGTCGTCCTTCGACTCGGTGACGTCCTCGATGTAATGCATGATGTACATCACCTCGCCCGACGCGCCGAGGATGGGCGAGTTCACCCGCTTCCAGCACCGCCGATCGCGCCGGTCGACCGCCATGACGTCCGCCCGCTTGTCGGCCAGGACGCGCTTCACCGACGCCGTCAGCTGGCGAACGCTCGTCGCCGCCGAATCATCCGGGTCGTCGAAAAAGACGTCGAACAACGTGCGGCCCACGACCTCGTCGCGGGTCCGTCTCGTCGCCTCCAGATAGGCGTCGCTGGCGGCGACGATCTCGAAGCCTGGGGTCATGACCAGGTACATGCCCGGCGCCGATTCGAACAGCGCGCGGAAATTCGGAGCGGATGAAGTCTGACAGGCCATGGGATCTCCGTTGCGCGCGATAAAAGCGGACGGCGCCCCGCACGTCAAGCATCGTTTTACCCGCTCCAGCCGCGCGCCGGTGCGCGTGAGCGCGAATTTCGTCGCGTATTCAATGCACAAATTCGCGAGGCGTCGCACCGAGCCAGTCGCGACGCCTGCGTCGCGCGCGAGGTCGCACCAAACGCGCGCCTGTCGCGGAGAAACTCAGTTTGTGGATTCGCGTGGATATGTGGACAGAATTTGCAGCGCGATCAGGACCGCGGGCGTTCCACGAGCGCGCCGCGCTGGATAGCATAGATCCGATCGGCCACGCCGACGACCTCGCGACTGTGCGTCACCATCACGACGGTGCGGCCGGCCTCGCGCGCGAGCGTGTCGAGCAGATCGAGCACACCCGTCGCCGTCTCGGTGTCGAGATTGCCGGTCGGCTCATCGGCGAGAATCAGCGCCGGGTCATGGATCAGCGCTCGCGCGATGGCGACGCGCTGTTGCTCGCCTCCCGAGAGCCGCTCGGGATAGCTCTCGCCCCGGCCGCCCAGACCGACGCGATCGAGCAGCTCGCGGGCGCGCGCGGCGCCTTTGGCGTCGGCGCGCCCGTTCAGATCGAGGGGCAGTAGCAAGTTCTCCTCGACGGTCAGCAGCGGGATGAGATTGAAGAACTGAAAGACGAAGCCGATGTGCGCGCGCCGGAAGCGCGTGCGCGCCTGCTCGTCGAGGGCTGTGAGGTCGGTGCCATCCACCATCACGCAGCCGGCGGTGGGCCGGTCGATGCCGGCGATCACGTTCAGCAACGTCGACTTGCCTGAGCCGCTGCGGCCGAGCAGCACGACGATCTCACCGCGCGCGATGGTCACCGAGACGTCGCGCAGCACGACGCGTTCGGCCTCGCCCTCGCGATAGGACTTGCTGACGTTTCGAAGCTCCAGGGCGGGCGCGGGCATGCCCGTTCATTGTACGTGCCGGAGCCGCTATCAGGCCTGCATGGCGGACCAGATGAAGGCCAAGCCTGTCCGCGCCGTCAACGCCGCCGGCGCGTCGTGTGACGGCCGGCGGCGTCGGCGGTAGCTCAGGCCGAGCGGATCGCCGCCTTCACCTTCGCCAGCGTCGCTGGGTCGATCTGGCTCACGCCGTGATCGCGCTTGGCGTGCTCGGCCGCCTGCTTCAGGATCTCCTCTTCCGTCTCGCCGTGGGCGACGGTGCCGCAGCCCGGAAACAGATCGCCGCATCGCAGAAACTTCTCCATGGTCGTCCTCCTCGAGTCATTCGGGAGCGGCCATGGCCAGAACCTGCTCGCGCGTGAGGTCCATCGCGTGAGCGTCGCGCGCATGCTTCTGCGCCTGCGTCACCAGCGACTCCTCGTCGCGCGCCCGCACCACCATGCCGCACGGACATTTGATGACCTTGCTCATCGCGCCTCCTCGCCGGCACGCCCGTCCTGGCCGTTCCCGTCACGTGCGATACTGCCCCGCGCGCCTTGCCAGGAGGTTGCCGCCACTTTGGCGAAAGCTTGGAACACTCCCCTGCGACTCTACCTGACCGGACGCCTCGCCGCCGAGCTGGATGATTCGCGCTTCGACGAAAGACGCCTGCCGGGCCGCCAGGGCCGCCGCGCGCTCGCATATCTTGTGCTGGAGCGCACGCGTCCCGTTCCGATCGACGAGCTCGCGGATGCGGTCTGGGGCACCGCCACGCCGGCGGGCGCGTGGGAGACAGCGCTCAGCGCGATCGTCAGCAAGCTGCGCGCGTCATTGCGGGACGTCGACGCGCAATGCGCGGTGACCACCGCCGCCGGCTGCTATCGGCTCGTGCTGCCGACCGACGCGTGGGTGGACGTCGAGGCCGCGCGCGACGCGCTGGAAGAAGCCGAGAGTCACGCGCGCGCCGGCCGCTTCCGCGAGGTGTGGGGGCCAGCCAACGTCGTGGGGTCGATCGCGGCGCGCCCGTTTCTCGCCGGCCTCGACGCCGACTGGATCACGCGCGTGCGCCAGCGGCTGCGCGACGCACGGGTGCGCGCGCTCGAATGCCTGGCCGCGGTGGCGCGGGCGAACCGCGAGCATCCGCTCGCGGTGCAGCTCGCGCGCGAGGTGGTCGAGCTCGAGCCGTTTCGCGAGACCGGCTGGCAGGCACTGATGCGCGCATACGCGGCCGGCGGCAACCGCGCCGAGGCGCTCCGCGCCTACGCCGACTGCAAGAAGCTGCTCGCCGACGAGTTAGGCGCGGCGCCCTCGCCGGAGACGGAAGCGATCGCGCGCGAGCTCCGTCGGCCGCGCTGAATCACCCCCCGCTTGACCATTCGACCGATCCAACGCTACCGTCGCGCCGTCGTTTGGCTCGCGTGTCGGCGATCGGTCCGGACCCCAAACGAGGAGGTGCGCCGTGTGCTTCATCCACTCCGACATTTCCAGGAGAACGTTCATCGAGCAAATCTCGCTGGGTGCTGCAGCCGCCGCCGCGGTTTCGGGCGTCGGGACGATGCTCGCGTCGGCCGAGGAAGGCGTCGCCGTGAGCGGCGGCGGCAGACCGGATCTCGTCATCGCGCAGGCGCCACCCGGGGCGGCCGGCGCCCGGACTGTCGACGGTTTTTCGAAGGTGCTGCACAACCGCTTCAATCAGGACATTCCTTCGGTCATCTCCGTGCGCGAGGGCGAGGCCGTCCAGTTCCTGTGCCGCGACGCACTCGACATCGGAACGGCGGCGAGAACGCTCGCGCCCAGCGGAATCCTCACGCTGGATCTCGCGAAAGTGCATCCGCTCACCGGTCCTGTCTCGATCGAGGGTGCGGAACCCGGCGACGTGCTCGAAGTCGAGATCGTCGACGTCGCTCCGCTCGTCGATTTCGGCTACGTGACGATCGGTCCCGCCCTGGGGCTGTTCGGGAGCCTCCAGCCCGATCTGCTCGCGCCGTTTCATCAGTTCACCGAGGCGTCGCAGCTGAGCGATCCCGCCGCCGGCAAGGTTCCCGGCGCGATTCCTGAGGACCAGCCGTTCAACACGGGCGCGCCGTTCGTCCAGATCTTCACGTTCAACAAAGGACAGAACACCGGATTTGCCAGTTTTGTCGGAAAGGACACCGGCCGAAAGGCGCAGATTCCGATCGCGCCCTTCATGGGCGTGTACGGTGTCGCCCCGCTGCGCAAAGGAATGTATCGAACCGTTCCACCGAATGTCAGCGGCGGGATGGGTGGAAATACCGACATCAAGCAGTTCACCAAGGGGTCGAAGCTCTACTACCCGGTCTATGTCAACGGCGCGAAGTTCTCGGTCGGCGACGGCCACATGGCGCAGGGCGATGGCGAGGTGTGCGTGACGGCCATCGAGACGCTCATGGCCGTGACCTGCCGGTTCAAGGTCATCAAGAACACGATCCTCGAATCACCGCAGGCGATCGTCCCCTCGGCTAACCCGACCGACGGCGGGCTGACGAAGGAGATGCTCGCCAAGGGCTTCTATCACACGACCGGCATCGGACCCGATCTCATGGCCAATGCCAAAAAGGCGGTCCGAGCGATGATCGAGTGGCTGGTGCGCGATCAGGGCCTGAGCCTGCACGAGGCGTACGCCATCTGCAGCGTTGCCGGCGATCTCAAGATCAGCGAAATCGTCGACATCCCGAACTGGGTCGTGTCCATGACGGTGCCGCGAGGAATATTCGTCTAGGCCACCTACACCGCGTGCTTCTACATGTGTCGCGCCAGGTACCGCGCGTTGCGCAGGACGCGACCGGGATAGGCGCCCGTGTGCGTTCCCTTTTCGAGCAGGACCTCGCCGTTCACCACGGTGTAGTGGATGCCTTCGGCGAGCTCACGCATGCGCCAGCCGTTGTTCGGGAAGTCGTGCACGACATCTTCCGGTAGAGGCCGCACGGTCTCGGGGTCGAAGACGACGATGTCGGCGACCATCCCCGGCTGCAGCAGGCCCCGGTCGTAGATTCCGAATGCCGAGGCCGAGTCGAACGTCAGCCGGCGCACGGCGTGTTCGAGCGACATGATCTTCTTCTCCCGCACCCAATAGCCGAGCAGCCGCGTGGGATTGCCCACGTTCGAGTGGAACTGCACGTGAGCGCCGCCGTCCGAGAGCCCCACCACCGCGTAGGGAGATCCCAGGATCTGCGCGACCGCGTCGGTGTCCATGTTGATCTCGCCGAGATTGAACACCGTGTTCAGGTCCTCTTCGACGGCGAGATCGAGGAACACATCGAGCGGATCCTTGCCGCGCTCGCTGGCGATGGCCGCGATGTCGCGCCCCGCAAGCGCCCGGTTGCCCGGAAGCTGCGGCTCCTCGACGATCATGAGATCCCACCGCTTCGAGAACGTCGAGTCCGGGCCCAGCGGCGCTTCGACTTCGGCGCGCAGCTTCGCGCGCATCGCCGGGTCGCGATAGGCACGCATCTTCTCCGCGTCGGAGCCCTGGAGAATGGGCAGCCAGGTGGGCATGCTGCGGAACACCTGGCAGTTCTTCATGGTGAACCGATTGACGACGCTGCCCGGATTGCAGAGCGGGATCGCGCGGATTCCGCTCTGCGCCGTCTTGGCGACGTGAGCGAGGTGAGTCCGCCACCGTCCCGGCTGCCTCGCCTGCTCGAGGAGCGTGTTGTACATGATCGGCCGACCACACGCCTGGGCGAGGCGGCTCAGGAGCCCGTCCTTCAGCTCGGGATTCGTGCCGCCGCCGCACTGGATCACGCCGGTGCCGACCTCGCGAAGCACGTCCGCCAGCGCGAAGAGCTCGGATTCGGGGGCGCACGCGGCGGGAATCCGCGTCCCTGCGATGTCGAAATGGTTCATGTTGCGTGTGATCGACAGCCCGAGCGCTCCCGCGTCGAGCGCGTCGCGCACCACCTGCCGCATTTCCTCGAGCTCGGCGTCCGTGGCCTCGCGCTCCGAGCAGTCCTTGCCCATGGCGTAGAGCCGGACGGCGGAATGCCCCACGAAAGTTCCGACGTTGACGGCCAGTCGCTGACCGATCGCGCGCATGTATTCGGGGAACGTTTCCCACGTCCACGTCACGCCGGCCTGCAGGACATCCATCGGGATCGCTTCGACGTACGACAGCATCCCGGCGAGCTTTTCGCGGTCGGGAGCCTTGACGGGAGCGAGCGCGAGCGAGCAGTTGCCGATGATGACGCTGGTCGCCCCGTGGTGACTCGAGAACGTGCACAGAGGATCCCAGAGCACCTGCGCGTCGTAGTGGCAGTGGTTGTCCACGAACCCCGGCGCCACCGCGCGTCCGTCGGCCTCGATGACCCGCCGCGCCGGCCCATCGAGCCGGCCCAGCTCCACGATCTTGCCGCGCGCCACGCCGACATCGCCGTGAAACGCCGGGCGGCCAGAGCCATCGATGATCCGACCGTTCTTGATCAGCAGGTCGTAGGTCATGGCATTGATCCTCCGCGCCGATAGTTGTACACGAGAACGGCCTGCGACGCGCGCCCGCGTATAATCCCTCATGCCCTCGCCCCGATGCTCTCAGTGCGGCTTCGAAAGCCCGCCCGGCATGCGCTTCTGCGGCCGATGCGGCGCGGCCCTCGCCGCGCGCTGCCCGCACTGTGGCGCCGAAGCGCCGCCCGACTTCCGCTTCTGCGGCCACTGCGGCAAGAGCCTCCAGGAGACGCCCGCGCCACCACCGCCGGCTGCCGACCGTCCCGTTTACACGCCGAAGCATCTCGCCGACAAAATCTTGAAGTCGCGCTCGGCGCTGCAGGGCGAGCGCCGACAGGTCACCGTCCTCTTCGCCGACCTCGCGGGGTTCACGAGCCTCGCCGAGAAGCGAGACCCGGAAGAAGTGCACCGCATCATCAACGGCTGCTTCGAGCGGATCACGGCCGAGGTTCATCGCTTCGAGGGCACGATCAACCAGTACACGGGCGACGGCGTGATGGCGCTGTTCGGCGCGCCGATCGCGCACGAGGACAGCGC
>DAIRVP010000177.1:0-10915 GCA_036802765.1 Candidatus Rokuibacteriota bacterium | reverse complement strand
CGTGCTCGGCCACCATCGCGCCGTGCAGCGCGAGGAAGGCGACGTCGCAGCCGCCGCGGATGCCGTCGACGATGGCGTCGCACATGTCCTCGTACGCGCGACGCTCGACGTAGCCGGACGGATGCGCATTGGCCGCGAGCGGCAGGACGATCTCCGCGCCCATCCGCTGCGCGACGTCCAGGAAGCCGCCGAGCTGCGTGTTGGTGTGCTTGAACTCGGCGATCGCGGCCTCGCCGCTCAGCGGACGGAACGCCTCGAGCGGGGTCGGCACGGGCGAGAACGTATTCGTCTCGTGCATCATCGAGGCGATCACGATTTTTCGCCGTGGCATCAGACGACGCCCTTGGTGCGGAGCGCGGCGATCTCCGCCGGCGAGTAACCGAGCTCACCGAGCACCGCGTCCGTGTGCTCGCCGAGCATCGGCGCGCGATGCCTGAAGCGGCCCGGTGTGTCGGAGAGATCGACCGGCGTCGGCGCGAGCGGCACGCGACGCGCGACACCCGGGAAATCCGTGTCGGCCAGCAACCCGGCGCGACGGATGTGAGCGTCGTCGAGCGCCTGCTGTGGCGTGTAGAGAGGGCCGGCCGGGATCTTCGCGGCCTCCAGCTCGGCCAGCGCCTCCGCGGTCGTCCGCTGCATCGTCCACTCGCTCATCCGCTTGCTGATGACCTCGCCGTGATTGCCGCGCGCCTCATCGTCTTTGAAGCGCAGATCCGTCAGCCAACCGTCTTCGCCCATCAGCTTCGCCCACCGCGTGAACATCGGATTGCCGATCGCGTACGCGATGATCCAGCCATCCCTGGTGCGAAACAGGTCGGACGGTGCGGACGTTTGCCCACGGTTCTCCGTCGGGATCCGGTTGACCTGGATCGCTTGCTGCTCGACCAGTGTCGGGTTGTTGAACGCGATCGCCGTGCGCAGCAGCGCGCCTTCGACCCTCTGCCCGCGTCCGCTCTTGCCACGTTCCATCAGCGCGGCCAGCGTGCCGAACGCCGCGAGCGACGCGGTTCCGAAGTCCACCCACGCGACCGACGCGCGGTACGGCTGATCCAGCGTCCCGGTCATGTACGCAGCACCGCTCATGACCTGGCCGATACCGTCGAAGCCGTGCTTGTGGCTCCACGGTCCGCCAGCGCCGAAGGCGGTGACGGTGGTGAGGATGATGTCCGGCTTCACCCGTCGCAGGCTGTCGAGATCGAGCGACAGCGAGCGCAAGACTTCGGGCGGCAGATTGGCGACGACCACGTCCGCCGTCGCGACCAGCTTCCGGACGATCTCGCGGCCCTCGCCCGAGGACGGATCCAGCGTCATGCCGCGCTTGTTGCGGTTCATCGCCACGTACATCGCGCCGATCCCGTCGTCGTTGATCGGCGCGACCCATCGGTCCTCGCCGCCGCCGATGCGTTCGATGCGGATGACATCCGCGCCGAGATCGGCTAGCAGCGCCGCGCAGTAGGGACCCGCGATGTAGCGTCCGAAGTCGAGCACTCGGATGCCGTCGAGGACGTTGGACATGGCGGCCGGCAGTGTACCCTTTCCGTCTCTTCCGCGGCCGTTCAACGTCGGCGCGAGCCGCCGAGGATCCCTCCGAGCACGCCGCGAACGATCTGTCGGCCGATCTCGCTGCCGACCGTACGCGCGGCTTGCTTGGCGAGCGCTTCCGCCATGCCCTGACGACGCTTCGTGCCCCAGATGATGTCGCCGATTCCGCCGCCGCCTCCGCTGTCGGCCGGAGGCTTCGCCTCCGTCCCGCGCGGACTCGGCGCCGCCGGCGCGGGGGGCTCAGCTCGTCGCGGCGCCTCGGCGGGCGCCTCACGCGACGGCGTCGCCGCGGTGGCCGCGCGCGCGCTCAGCTTCTCGTACGCCGATTCGCGATTCACGCGCGTGTCGTACTTGGCGCCCACCGGGCTGCGCGCGCGCACGGCCGCGCGCTCCTCGGGCGTGATCGCGCCCATGCGGCACCGAGGCGGCGCGATCACCGTTCGCTCGACCGGCGATGGCACGCCCTTGTCCTGCAGCGTGGATACGAGCGCCTCGCCGACACCGAGCTGGCCGATGACGGCGGCCACGTCGAGCGCCGGATTCGGCACGAACGTCTCGGCCGCCGTGCGGACAGCTTTCTGGTCACGCGGCGTGTACGCGCGCAGGGCATGCTGCACGCGGTTGCCGAGCTGTCCGAGAATCTCGTTCGGCACGTCGTCCGGGAACTGCGAGCAGAAATACACGCCCACGCCCTTCGATCTGATGATGCGGACGACCTGCTCGACGCGCTGGCGCAGTGCCGGCGGCGCGTCGTCGAAGAGCAGGTGCGCCTCGTCGAAGCAGAACACCAGCTTCGGTCGGTCGACGTCGCCGACTTCGGGCAGTCGCTCGAACAGCTCGGACAGCAGCCAGAGGAGGAAGCTCGAGTACAGGCGCGGCTTGAGGATCAGCTGATCGGCCGCCAGGATGCTCACGACGCCGCGGCCGCTGAGATCGGTGCGCATGAGATCACCGAGCTCGAGCGCCGGCTCGCCCAACATCGCCTCGCCGCCCTCCCGCTCGAGCGTCAGCAGCCCGCGCTGGATGGCGGCGATGGACGCGGCGCTGACGAGGCCATACGTCGTGGAGATCTCCTTGCGGTTGTCGGCCACGAAGCCGAGCACCGCACGCAGGTCGTCGAGATCGAGCAGCAGCAGGCCGCGGTCGTCCGCGAGCTTGAAGGCGATCTCGAGAACGCCCGCCTGCGTGTCGTTGAGCTGCAGGATCCTTGAGAGCAGTGTCGGGCCCATCTCGCTCACTGTCGTCCGCACGGGATGGCCGGCCTTGCCGTAGAGATCCCAGAACACCACCGGTGTGCCCTCGTTGACGTACCCTTCAACGCCGGTCTGGGCCGCTCGTTGCTTCACCTTGTCGTTCGTCATCCCGGGCAAGGCGAGTCCGGCCACGTCGCCTTTGACGTCGGCCATGAACACCGGCACTCCGAGGCGCGAGAAGCCTTCGGCCATCACCAACAGCGACACCGTCTTGCCGGTGCCCGTGGCGCCGGCGACAAGACCGTGGCGGTTGCCGTACTTGGCGAGCAGGTAGACGGGTTCTTTTCCCTTACCGAGCAGGATGCGGTCGTCGTTCACGCGGCAGCCTCCTTGTCGCAGCAGAGTGCTCCACGGTCACCGAAACGTAAAGCCCGCATACCCTTCCCCGGCGACCGCGTCACACCGCTCGCGGTATCTCGGCGCGCCGCCCGCGTAGACGATGAACGTGCGCTTGTCCTTGCCCTTCACGTTGGAGTTGATGCCCATCATCCACGAGTCGACCTGGGTGAAGAGCATGCGCCGGCCGGTGTCGTGCACGTGCGCAAGCCACTCGCGCTCGGCGTCCGGCGTCGGCTCCACGCGTGTGTGGCCGCGCTCGCGCATGTATGTGATGAGCGCCGTGACCCAGTCCACGTTCTGCTCGATGCAGCGCGGGATGTTGCAAAAGGTCGCGGCGTTGTGCGGGCCGACCAGCGTGAAGAGGTTCGGGAATCCCTCCATCTGCAGCCCCAGGTACGTGCGCGGGCCGTCCGCCCATTTGTCGCGCAGCCGCCGACCGTCCCGCCCGCGGATGTCGATGCGGTCGAATGCTCCCGTGATCGCATCGAAGCCCGTGGCGTAGATGATCATGTCGAGGTCGTAGTGGGCGTCGCGCGTCGCGACGCCGGTCGGCGTGATGCGCTCGATCGGCGTCTCGCGCAGATCGACGAGGCGCACATTCGGCTGGTTGTAGACCTCGTAGTACCCGCTCTCGAGTGGCACCCGGCGCGTGCCGAAGCCGTGGTTCGTGGGGATCAGCGTGTCAGCGACGGTCGGATCCTTCACGCGCTCGCGGATTTTTCGGCGCATGAACTCGGTGATCGTCGCGTTGGCTTCGCGATCGACGAGCACGTCGCGGAAGTTTCCCATCCAGATGCCGAAGCCGGGCTCGCGATACAGCTTTTCGAACAAGGCCTCGCGCTCCTCGGCGCTGACCTCCATCGCCTTGCGCGGGTCGGCGTCGTGGATGAAGCAGCCGAACGATTCGCGGCAACGCGCGAAGATCTCGGGGTACGTCGCCTTGATGCGAGTCTGGGTGGTCGCGTCGATCGTGCTGTTGTGCAGCGGCGCACACCAGTTCGGAGTGCGCTGGAACACCGTGAGGTGGCCGACGGTCTTGGCGATCTCCGTGATCGCTTGCACCGCCGTCGCCCCCGTGCCGATCACGCCGACGCGCTTGCCGACGAAGCTGACCGGCTCGTGCGGCCAGAGGCCGGTGTGATACGCCTCGCCGCGAAAGCTGTCGACGCCCGGAATGGTCGGCATGGTCGGCGCCGAGAGTGGCCCAATCGCGGTGATCAGGAATCGCGCCCGCGTCCGGCGGCCGTCCTGGCTCTCGATCTCCCACTCGCCGGCGCCCTCATCGTAGAGCGCGGTCGCGATACGGCAACTGAACTCGATGTCGCGGCGTAGATCGAGCCTGTCCGCCACGAAGTTGCAGTAGCGCAGCGTCTCGGGCTGGGCCGCGAAGTGCTCACTCCACTCCCAGTCGCGCAGGATCTCGTCCGAGAAGGAATATCCGTACGTCCACGACTCGGAATCGAACCGCGCGCCGGGATAACGGTTCCAGTACCAGGTGCCACCTACGCCGTCGCCGGCCTCGAACACACGGACCGTAAGGCCGAGCCCGCGCAGTCGGTGGAGCTGGTACATCCCCGACATGCCGGCTCCGATCACGATGACGTCGTAGTCCGCAGCCATGGTCGTCTCCCTACCGTCGCTCATGCGCCATCCCGCAACGCCGCGTCCACCAGAGCATCCATCATCCACCGCACCACGGCCTCGGTCTCCCGATCGGTCGCGCCACAGATGTCCTTGAGGATAATCATCGGCTCGATGCCGTAGACGACCGCCAGCGCTTTGAGCAGGCGTCGATACGTACGCGGCTTCAGCATTCTCCTCAGCGGAGACAACGTGGTGGCAAGGATCTCGGTGCGCTGCCCGCGTCGAAAGGGCTCTTCCTCCAGCAGCCCGGCCGCCTCCAGCGACTGGTGCTCGAGGGCCAGCTGGAGCGCCGCGCGCATGTGCGGCTCGTACTCGGCGAAGCGCGAATAGGTCCGGTCGAGCAGCTCGTGCAGTCGCTGCTTGGCGTCCCCATGCTGCGGCACCGCGCGCCGCACGGGACCCAGCGCCTCGGCGATGACCGCGCTGACGAGCTTGCTCCGTGACGGAAAGTAACGGTACGCCGTCGCGCGGGAAACTCCAGCGCTTCGAGCCACTTCCGCCACAGACGGGATGGGGCCGCGCTGCACCATTCGGACCGCCTCGTCGAGCAGGCGGCGAAAGACCCGGCTCCGGTGGCCGGTGCCCAGATCCGGCAGCACGTAAAAGGGTCTGGCGGCTTTGCTCACTCGGCGGTAGTCTGACACACCCTTTTGAGACGGGTGTCTCAATTGCCCAGTGCGGCAACGTGGCCTTCTGGAGGAGACGATGTTCGTCGAGCGCATGGCCGTGGAGATCGAAGGCGAGGGCGAGCCGGTGGTCATGATCCACGGCCTCGGCGGAAGCTCGAACACCTTCACGCCCGTGCTCGGAGCGTTGGCGCGCCACCGAACGATCCGCTTCGATCTGCCCGGATCCGGACGGTCGCATCGCGTCGAAGGTCCGCTCTCGCTCGAGCTGTTCGTCGACCGAGCGCTCCGCGTGATGCAGCGGGCCGGCGTCGATCGCGCACATGTCGTCGCGCACTCGATGGGAACGATCATCGCGACGCATCTGGCCGCGTCAAAGCCGGCGAAGGTCGAGAGCCTCGCGCTCTTCGGCCCGCTGCTCGCGCCGCCGGAGCCGGCCCGCGCCGCGATCCGTGCCCGCGCCGTCAAGGCGCGCGAGGGCGATATGCAGCCGATCGCCGACGCCCTGCTCCAGGCGAGCATCTCAGCCGACACGCGCGCCAGGAGGCCGACGGCCGTCGCCTTCGTGCGTGAGTCACTGATGCGCCAGGATCCCGACGGCTACGCGCGCACCTGCGACGCGCTCGCCGACATGGGGCCCGCGGATACATCGAGGATCGACTGTCCGACCCTGCTCGTCACCGGCGATGAGGACGTCGTCGCGCCACCCCAGGCGGTCCGCATGATGAGCGAGCGGATCGCGGGCAGCCGCGTGGAGGTGCTGCGGGGCTGCGGCCACTGGACGCCGGTGGAAAAGCCCGAGGAATGCGAAGGCCTGTTGAAGCGATTCCTCGAGAGGAGATCGACATGGCGAATATCCTCTTCACGAACGTACGCGTAATCGACGCCACCGGAGCTCAGCCCTATCAGGGCGAGGTGCTGGTGCAGGGCAACCGCATCGCTCGCATCGGTCGTGGCTCGCGAAGCGTGCCAACCACCGGCGTCACGGTGATCGACGGCGCCGGCGCCACCCTGATGCCGGGAATGTGCGAGGCCCACACGCATTTCGGCTGGACCAACTCCAAGACGCTCGACGCGATCCAGAAAATGCCCCACGAGGAGCACACGCTGTGGGCGGCGCAGGTGGCGAAGCTCTATCTCGACCACGGCTGGACGTCGTGCGTCGGCGCGGCCACGCCGAAGCCGCGCCTCGACTGCGTGATTCGCGACGCCATCAACTCGGGGCAGATTCCCGGTCCGCGGTATCTGGCGGCGAGCCAGGAGATCACGGTGACGGGGTCGCTCGGCGATGACATGCTGCCGCACCTGCCCTTCCCGGAGATGTCGTTCGGCTGCGTGGTCGACGGTCCCGACAGCATGAGGAAAGCGGTGCGCATGTTCCTGAAGTACGGCGTCGATCAGGTGAAGCTCAACCTGTCGGGTGACAACCTCGTGCCGGGCGCCGATGCGAAGACGAGCTGGATGAGCGACGAGGAGGTGGCAGTCGCCGCGCACGAGGTGAAGGTGCGCGGCAAGCGGCTCGCGTCGCACGCGCGCTCGAGTGAGTCGGTGAAGCAGAGCATGCGCCACGGCGTCGAGGTGATCTACCACGCGAGCTTCACCGACGACGAAGGCATGGACATGCTCGAGGCGCAGAAGCACCGCATCTTCGTCGCGCCCGGGCTCTCTGTCATCATTCGGCTGCTCTACGAGGGTGAGGTCGTCGGCATCACGAACGACACCGCGAAACGCATGGGCTACGAGCTCGAGCTCGAGGCGGCCGTCAACAGCATGAAGACGATGCTCAAGCGCGGCATCCGCGTCCTGCCCGGTGGCGACTACGGCTTCGCCTGGGCGCCGCACGGCGAGAACGCGAAGGACCTCGAGTACTTCGTGAAGTACCTCAACATGACGCCGATGGAAGCGATCATCTCGGCGACGCGCTGGGGTGGGCAGATCATGCAGCGCCGAGACCTCGGCGAGATTCGCGAGGGTTGGCTCGCCGACCTGCTGCTCGTCGACGGCGATCCGATCGCGAACATCTCCGTCCTTCAAGATCGATCGAAGCTGCTCGCCATCATGAAAGACGGTGAGTTCGCGAAGGCGCCGGAGATTCGCTCGAGCCGGAGCCGGTTCATCGCATGACGCGAGCCTGGAAGGTGTTCTGGACGCTCGTCATCGCGGTCCCGGTCGTGGTGCTCACGGCCTGGGGCCTTCAAGATAACGCGCGCCTGTTCGTCGTCACCTTCCTCAACGGCCTGACGCTCGCGTCGCTGTACTTCATCGTCGCCAGCGGCTTCACGCTGGTGTTCGGGCTGATGCGCAACGTCAATCTCGCGCACGGCTCGCTGTACCTGCTCGGCGGCTATCTCGGATTTTTCACCGCGCAGTTCAGCGGATCCTGGCTGCTCGCGCTGGCGGCTGGCTTCGCGGCCGCGGCGTTGGTCGGCCTGGCCATGCAGGTGTCGATCTTCCGCTTCATGCCCGGCCAGGACCTGAGGCAGACCATGGTCACCATCGGCCTGTCGATCGTCATCGCCGACATCCTGATGTGGGCGATCGGCGCCCAGGTGCATCAGATGTCGCCGCCGCCCTGGCTCGACGGGCCGATCCGTAACCTGCCGGTCATCAGGGCCTACTCGACCTATCGATTCTCGCTGCTGCCGATCGGCATCGTGATCGGCGTGGCGCTGTGGCTGTTCCTCAATCGCACGCGCGTCGGCATGATGATCCGCGCCGGCGTCGACGACCGCGCCATGCTCGCGGCCGCCGGCGTCAACGTGAACCTCGTGTTCGCGACGACGTTCGCGATCGGCGCCGGGCTCGCCGGCCTGGGCGGCGTGATCGGTGCGGTCGAGCTGTCGATGGTGCCAGGCGAGGACACACGACTGCTGCTCGCGTCGCTGATCGTCGTCATCGTCGGCGGCATGGGGAGCGTCGTGGGGGCGGCGATCGGCGCGGCCATCTTCGGCCTGGCCGAGACGTATGGCCTCGCCTATGCGCCGACCTACAGCGTCGTCTTCACGTTCGTGATTCTGGTGCTGGTGCTCGCCTTCCGTCCGCGCGGCATTCTCGGGAGGCCCGCGTGAGCGCGGCCAACTGGCGGCGGGCCATGAACGTTCAGAATCCCCGCCCTGCGGCGAGGAACAGTCCTGCGCCGGCGCGCGAGGCCCGTGTCAGGCGATTCACCTTCGAGAATCCCGTTCGCGCGCGCCATGTGATCGTTCTCGCGTTCCTGCTCGCCTATCCGTGGTTCGCGACGCCGTTTTTCACGTATCAGATCGGCGCTCAGACGCTGGCCCTGGGATTGATCGCGCTCTCGCTCACCTTCCTCGGCGGCTACGGCGGGATGATCTCCCTGGCGCAAATGACGGTCGCTGGCATCGCCGGCTACATGGTGGCGATCTTCGGCGCCGCCGCGACCGACGGCGTGACGCTCGGCTGGCCCTGGTGGCTCGCCGTGCTGCTGGGGATCGTGATCGCGACGCTCGCCGCGACGTTCATCGGGTGGCTCTCGGTACGCACCGAAGGCATCTACACGATCATGATCACGCTCGCGATCGGCGTCGCCTTCTACTATCTGGTCCTGCAAAACTACACGGTGTTCAACGGCTTCCAGGGCGAGCAGAAGGTCTTCCCGCCGACGTTCGCCGGTCTTTATTGGCGCGACGCCACGCCGTTCTACTACCTCACGCTGTTCTGGGCGCTTGCCGGCTATCTGTTCGTGGTGTACCTGGTGCGCACGCCGTTTGGCATCGCGCTGCAGGGCATCCGCGACAATCCGCGGCGCATGCACGCGCTCGGCTTCAACGTGACGGCGCACCGTGTGGCCGCGTACGCCGTCGCCGGCACGATCGCCGCCGTCGGTGGGGTGCTGTTCACCTGGTACAACGGGCTGGTCACGCCAGGCTCTGTCGGAACGCACTGGCTGATCAACATTCTGATCATCGCGGTGCTCGGCGGCATGCGCCACCCAGTCGGCCCGTTTCTGGGTGCGATCGTCTTCGTGCTGCTTCAGACTTTCGCCATCGACGTCATCGATCGCGAGCGCTTCAACCTCGTGATCGGCCTCGTGTTCCTCGTGATCGTGCTGTTTTCGCGCGATGGCCTGCTCGGTTGGTGGACGGCCCTGAGCGCTCGGTTGTCAACCCAGAGAGGAGCTACCACATGGAAAGCGGCAAGAGGACGTTTGTACGCACGCTAGTCGCAGTGGTGGTGGTGGTGGTCGCCACCTTCAGCGCCGGCGCATTCGCGCAGGCGCCTCCGGTCAAGATCGGCTTGCTGGCGACGCTCGAGGGCCCGTTCGCCGCCGGCGGGCAGGACGGAATGCGCGGCGCGGAGCTCGCCGTGCGCCAGCGCAACGGCGTCGTCGCGGGGCGGAAGATCGAGATCATCAAGGCGTCGTCCGACGCGAAGCCCGACGTGGCGGTGAACGCGACACGGAAGCTCGTCGAACAAGACAAGGTCGACATCATGGTCGGTCCGCTGTCGGGCTCCGAGGGCATCGCGGTGAAGGAGTACTCCAAGACTCATCCCAACATCACCTTCATCAACGGCTCGTCGGGCGCTCAAGCCACGACGCTCGTCGACCCCTCGCCGAACTTCTTCCGTTTCAACACCGATGGTGGTCAATGGATGGTCGGCGTCGGCAAGGCCGCGCTCGACAAGGGCTACAAGCGCGTGATGATCATCGCGGAGGACTACGCGTTTCCGTACTCGCAGGTGCAGGGCTTCATGACCGAGTACTGCAAGCTGGGCGGCAAGGTGCCGGTCAAGGCGTGGGTGCCACTGGGCGGTAAGGACTACGCCTCGGTGATCGCGCGTATTCCAAAGGACGTTGACGCGCTCGTGGTGGTGCTGGGCGGCGCCGACGCGGTGAACTTCCTCAACCAGTACGAGCAGACCGGCGGTGACAAGCCGATGGTCGGCGGCTCCATCACCGTCAGCCAGGACATCCTCAACTACAAGGGCAAGCGCCGCGAGTCGCTCGTCGGCACCATCGCCGGCGCGCCGATCGCCGACGCCTACGACGCGCCCGAGTGGAAGGCGTTCGTCGCCGACTACAAGAAGAATTTCCCCGACGGCTATCCGAGCCCGTCGCTGTTCGCGCTGGTGTACTACCTCAATATGAAGGCCACGCTCGATGGCCTGGACGCCGTGAAGGGCGACCTCTCCGACGGACAGAAGAAGTACCGCGCCGCTCTCACGAAGATGGTGCTCAAGTCGCCGGTGGGCGACATCAAGCTCGACGCGAACCGGCAGGCGATCGGCACGACGTTCGTCACGGAGGTCGTGAAGGACGCGCAAGGCAACCTGTACAACCGCGTGCTCAAGAAGATCGACAACGTGAACCAGACGCTAGGCGTGCCACCGTCCGAGTTCAAGGTCGGCTCGCGCGACGAGCCGAACTGTCCCTGATGTCGGAAAACGGATCCAGGCCGGGTGACGCTCTGAGGTTGGAGAGCGTCACCCGTGTCTTCGGCGCGCTCACGGCGATCGAGGACGTCTCGTTCTCGGTCGCCGCGGGCGAGC
>DAIRVP010000176.1:2213-10940 GCA_036802765.1 Candidatus Rokuibacteriota bacterium | reverse complement strand
TGCGCGAGATCCGCGACGATCTGCCGCCCGGCTTCTATCGCGAGCTGCCCAAGCTGGCCGAGGGGCCGCTGGCCGGTTATCCATGCGTCTACGGGATCGCCTGGGCGTTCGTCGCCCACACGGATAGCCGGTTCGATCCCGAGTTTCTCCGGCGATTCCTGCACGCATACCAGCGCGTGCAGCCGTTGACGATCGGCGAGCTATGGGCGGTCGCGATCACGCTGCGCGTCGTGCTTGTCGAAAACCTTCGGCGCCTGGCGGAGAGCATCGTCCGCGGTCGCGCGGCGCGCCAGGAGGCCGACGCTCTTGCGGACGAGCTACTCGGCGTCGGCGACGACGAGCCCATCGTACCGAGGGCGACGGGACTCGCGAGGTTCGAGAGCGGCCCGCTGGTGACCGCCTTCGCCGTGCAGCTCGTCCAGCGGCTGCGCGAGCAAGACCCCGCCGTCACTCCGGCACTGCTCTGGCTCGACCAACGGCTCGAGGCGCAAGGCACGACATCCGACGACATCGTCCGCGTGGAGCACCAGCGGCAGGCCGCGATGAACGTGAGCGTCCGTAACGTCATCCTGAGCATGAGCCTGATGTCTGCGCTGGACTGGATGGGATTCTTCGAGACCGTCAGTCTCGTCGACGAGGTGCTGCAGGCGAACCCCAACTACGACGCCCTCGACTTCGCGACCCGCGACAGCTATCGCCGTGCGGTTGAAGCGCTCGCGCGGGGCTCGCGCCGGCCCGAGCTGGACGTTGCCCGCGAGGCCATCGCGCTTACGCACGGCGCGGATGTGAACGATCAGCGGCGGGCCGATCCCGGCTTCTACCTCATTGGCAATGGGCGCCCGACCTTCGAGGAAACGCTCGGCTACCGAGCACCGCCGATACGCCGCCTGCTCCGGGCGTATGTCGCGGCGGCGACGCCCGGATATCTGGGCACGATCGCTGCCCTCAGTGGCGCGATGTTGGCGTTGCCCCTGCTCGCTGCCTCCGCATCCGGCGTCGAACCGGCGAACCTGCTCGTGCTCGCGCTGCTGGCCCTCGTTCCGGCCTCCGATTTGGCGATCGCCCTCCTGAATCGGAGCGTCACCGCGCTCGTCACGCCCGGAATGTTGCCTCGGTTCGAGTTGCGCGACGGCGTGCCGCCGCACCTGCGAACCATGGTCGTCGTGCCGATGTTGTTGACCGATGGCGTCGAAGTCGAGGAGCAGATCGAGCGACTCGAGGTGCACTACTTGGCCAATCCGGACGGCGATGTTCGCTTTGCCGTCCTCTCCGACTGGATGGATGCGCCGACGGAGAGCGTGCCCGGTGACGAAAAGACTTTGCTGGCGGCACAGGAAGGAGTCGCCCGCCTGAACCGGCGTCACGGTGCCGCGCCTGGTGGTGGCGAGCGATTCCTGCTCTTTCACCGTCGACGCCTCTGGAACGAGAGCGAGCGCGCGTGGATGGGCTGGGAGCGCAAGCGGGGCAAGCTTCACGAGCTGAATCGGCTCCTGCGAGGGGCGAGTGACACGACCTTCGTGCCCACGGGCAGCATTGCGCCCTCCGACGTGCGCTACATCATCACCCTCGATTCGGACACGCGCCTACCGCGCGGCGCAGTCGATCGGCTCGTCGGCGCCATGGCGCATCCGCTCAATCAGCCACGGTTCGAGCCCGGAGAACGGCGCATCGTCGAAGGCTACGGAATCCTTCAACCGCGAGTCACGCCACCGCTTCCCGGGCGGGCGGGCTCGTTCTTCCAGCGTCTATCGTCCGGGACGGCAGGTATCGACCCGTACGCGGCCGCGGTGTCCGACGTCTACCAGGACCTCTGGGGAGAAGGTTCATACACCGGCAAAGGGATCTATGACATCGACGCATTCGAGGCAGCGCTAGCGGGACGGGTACCGGAGAACACGCTGCTCAGCCACGATCTCTTCGAGGGCGTCTTCGTGCGCGCCGGTCTCGTCACCGACGTCGAACTGTTCGAGAGTGCGCCGACGCATTATGGCGTCGCGACGGCGCGCCAGCACCGATGGGCGCGCGGCGACTGGCAGCTGCTTCCGTGGGTTCTTGGAAGCCGCATTCCGGTGATCGGGCGCTGGAAGATGGTCGACAATCTGCGTCGCACGCTATCCGCGCCCGCAGCCTTCCTGACGCTGATGGCTGCATGGCTGGTTCCCGGTACGTCGCCCATGATCTGGAGCGCCTTCATCCTCACGACGATCGCCGTGCCTCCGTTCGTGCCGGTTCTCAGTGGGTTGGTGCCCCGCAGAAGCGGCATCTCAAAGCGCAGTCACATCCGAGCGGTCGCCAGAGATGTGGTCCTCGCTGCTTCCCGGATCGGGCTCACGATCACGATGTTGGCGCACCAGGCTTGGCTCATGAGCGATGCGATTGTGCGGACGCTTCTGCGCGTGTACGTCACCCGCCGCGCGATGCTGGAATGGGTGACGGCCGCGCAGGCGAAGGCTGGGCTCCGTCTCGATCTTCGTGGTTTTTGCCGTCGCATGAGCGGTGGGGTCGCGCTCGCCGCCGCCGCGGCGATTGTCGTGGCATGGGAGCGGCCAACGGCCTTGTCTGCTGCGGTGCCCTTTCTTTTATTGTGGATCGCCGCGCCCGCGGTGGCTCGATGGATCAGCCTCCCCCGGAGCGCGTCGAGCTCCCGGCCGCTCTCGGCCGCAGATGCGCACGCGCTGCGGTTGATCGCGCGTCGGACGTGGCGGTTCTTCGCGACGTTCGTCGGTCCCGACGACCATGCCTTGCCCCCTGACAATTTCCAAGAAACCCCGAGCCCGGTGGTGGCGCACCGCACGTCGCCCACGAACATCGGACTGTATTTGTTGGCGACTGTGGCGGCACGCGATTTCGGGTGGCTCGGCACGCTCGACACCGTCGAGAGGCTCGAAGCCACGCTGGAGACGATGAACACCCTGGACCGCTTCCGCGGCCATCTCTATAACTGGTACGACACGAAGCGGTGTTCTCCTCTCGAGCCCAAATATGTTTCTTCGGTGGACAGCGGGAATCTTGCTGGCCATCTCATCGCGCTCGCGCACGCGTGTGAGGAGATGGCTGTCCGCCCGTGCCGCCTCGGTTCGGCGCTCAGCGGGATCGACGACACCGCTCAGCTCGTCCGCCTGTCCCTCGCGGCGGCAGTCGACGCACGCTCGCACGCCGCTGCGCACGCGCGTGTGAAGGAGGCTCTTGACGCCGTCACGGCGGGCGCGCAGCAGTTCAGCCACGACTCATGCGATTGGTCCTCGTCGCTCACCGTCCTGAAAGCACGCGCGCAAGCGGTGCTGGACGCCGCGCGAGCGCTGGTCGACGAAGATCCTGAGAGCGTGCGGACGGACCTTCTCGCCTGGGCGGAAGCACTCAGCGCGACCGTCGACAGCCACTTGCGCGACCTCCCACTACCCGACGCGCTCACCGGCCGTCTCACGAACCTCGCCGGCCACGCGCTGGCCTTGGTCGGCGACATGGATTTCGGCTTCCTCTTCGACCCGACGCGAAAGCTGCTCGCGATCGGATACCGTGTCACGGACGGCAGCCTCGACGCCGGCCGGTACGATCTGCTCGCCTCGGAAGCGCGTCTCGCGAGCTTCGTCGCGATCGCAAAAGGCGACGTTCCCGTCTCACACTGGTTCCGGCTGGGTCGCGCGCTGACACCAGTGGAACAGGATTCGGTACTCGTTTCCTGGTCGGGGTCGATGTTCGAGTACCTGATGCCGGGGCTCGTCATGCGCGCGCCGGCGGGGAGCCTGCTCGAGCAAACATCGCGACTCGTCGTACGCCGACAAATCACGTACGGTGCCGAGCGCGGCGTGCCGTGGGGAGTGTCGGAGTCCGGCTACAACGCACGAGATCTGGAGATGACCTACCAGTACTCGAACTTCGGCGTGCCAGGACTAGGGCTGCGCCGGGGACTCAACGAGGACGTCGTGATCGCGCCGTATGCGACCGGCCTGGCGGCGATGATCGACCCGACGGCGGCGGTCGAAAACTTTCGACGGCTGGCGGCGGCCGGGGCCAGCGGCGCCTACGGTTTCTACGAGGCGCTCGACTACACCGTGCAGCGGCGTCCTGAGGGCAGCGAGGTCGCGGTGGTTCGCGCCTACATGGCGCACCACCAGGGCATGATCGTCGTTGCGATCGCGAATGCGCTCCACCGCGCCACGATGCGCGCGCGCTTCCATGCCGAGCCCAGTGTCCAGGCCACCGAGTTGCTCCTTCAGGAACGGACGCCGCGTGACGTGGCGGTTGCGCGCCCCCGTACCGAGGAGGTGCAGGCTGTCGGCGACGTGCGCGAGTTCGTTCCGCCGGTCGATCGTCACTTCACCTCGCCGCATAGCGCGACACCGCGCACGCAGCTCCTGTCGAATGGCCGCTATGCCGTGATGCTGACGACGGCAGGCTCGGGATACAGCCGCTGGCGCGACCTCGCCATCACGCGGTGGCGGGAGGACGTCACCCGCGATGGGTGCGGAACGTATGTGTTCCTTCGCGATGTCCAGACGGGCGACAGCTGGTCGGCCGGTTATCAGCCGTGCGGCGGTGAGCCGGAGAGTTATGAGGTCACATTCTCGGAGGATCGGGCGGAAGTGGTCAGGCGAGACGGCGCCATCGGGACCATGCTCCAGTTGGTCGTGTCGCCGGAGGACGACGCAGAGGTGCGCCGCGTCGTGCTGACGAATGTCGGAACGACGGAGCGGGAGATCGAGGTGACGTCGTACGCGGAAGTCGTACTGGCGCCACCGGCGGCGGATGCGGCCCATCCGGCGTTCTCCAATCTCAGCATTGAGACGGAGTGCGTACCCGAACTCGACACTCTGCTGGCGACGCGACGACCGCGGTCACGAGGCGAGACCCAGGTCTGGCTCGCCCACGTCGCTGTTGTCGAAGGTGAAACGGTTGGGAGCTTGCAATGGGAGACCGATCGCGCCCGATTCCTCGGGCGCGGACGCGGGATCCAGACGCCAGCGGCGGTGATCGACGGCGGGCCTCTCTCCAACACAGTCGGCGCGGTGCTCGATCCGATCGTGAGCCTCCGACGTCGCGTGCGTCTCGCACCCGGCGACACCGCACGTGTCAGCTTCACGACGCTCGTCACGACGTCACGAGCGTCGGCCCTGAGCCTTGCCGAGAAATATCACGATACCGCGACGTTCGATCGTGCCGCGACGCTGGCCTGGACGCAGGCGCAGGTTCAGCAGCATCACCTCGGCATCGGCCCCGACGAGGCGCACCTCTTCCAGAGTCTCGCCAGCCGCCTTCTGTACTCGGACCGAGCGTTGCGGCCCCCGGCGGGTGTGCTCGCGCGTCAGATGACCGGTCCCGACGCGCTGTGGGCGTATGGGATCTCCGGCGATCTCCCAATCGTCCTGGTTCAGGTCGACGAGCCCGAGGACGTCGGCATCGTGCGTCAGCTGCTCCGCGCCCACGAGTACTGGCGGATGAAGCTGCTCGCGGTCGATCTGGTGATCCTGAACGAGCGCGTGTCGTCCTATGCTCAGGATCTGCAGACGTCGCTCCAGACGCTCCTGCGAGCGAGCCAGTCGGCGGGACCCCAGGATGGACACGGGCCGCACGGGAACGTCCATATCGTGCGGGCAGACCGCGTGACGGCGTCGCAGCGTGACGTGCTCCATTCCGTGGCGCGCGCGGTGCTGTCGAGCCGACGTGGGACCTTGGCCGAGCAGCTGACACGCGCGCAGCGACCCGACGGGCTTCTGGCCCATCGGCCACGGCGGCCGGCGCCGACGAAACCGTCGTTCGATGCGGCGACTCTGCCCCAGGATCTCGAGCTCTTCAACGGCCACGGCGGCTTCGCAAAGGATGGACGCGAGTACGTCATCATCTTGCGCGAAGGCCGATCGACGCCCGCGCCATGGATCAATGTGGTCGCCAATCCGAGTTTCGGTTTCCAGGTTTCCGAGTCCGGCTCGGGATACACATGGTCGGTCAATAGCCGCGAAAATCAGCTCACCGCCTGGTCGAACGATCCGGTCAGCGATCCGCCGGGGGAGACGATCTACGTCCGGGACGAAGAGACGGGAGATCTGTGGGGACCGACGGCGCTGCCGATCCGCGAGGGCAGCTCCGCCTATGTCATCCGACACGGACAAGGGTACACGCGCTTTGAGCATGTCTCGCACGGCCTCTCGCTGGAACTGTTGCAACTGGTGGCTCGTGACGACCCCATCAAGATTTCGCATCTCACCCTGACGAACGAGTCGGGCCGACCGCGGCGACTCTCGGTGACCGCCTACGTCGAATGGATGCTGGGAGTGTCACGAAGCGCCGCCGCCCCATTTGTGGTCACCGAGATCGACAAAGCGACCGGGGCGATGTTCGCGCGCAACGCATGGAGGCGTGAGTTCGGCGCTCGCGTCGCGTTTGCCGATCTCGGCGGCTCTCAAACGGCGTGGACGGCCGATAGGACGGAGTTCCTCGGACGTTACGGCACGCCGGATCAACCGGCCGCGCTCGCGCCCAGACACCGCCTCTCGGGACGCGTCGGTGCCGGGCTCGATCCGTGTACCGCGCTGCAGGTGACGATCGAGGTCCCCGCTGGCGGTCGAGCTGAGGTCGTGTTCTTCCTCGGTGAGGCATCGAGCGCCGAGGAGGCGCGAGAGCTGATCGTTCGCTACCGCAGTTTCGAGGTCGCCGCCGTCTTGCAGGCTGTCCGCGAGCGCTGGGACGAAGTCCTCGGCGCGGTGCAGGTCACGACGCCCGATCGTTCCATGGACATACTGCTCAACTGCTGGCTTCTGTATCAGACACTCGCCTGCCGGCTGTGGGCACGTTCGGCGTTCTATCAGGCCGGCGGCGCTTACGGCTTTCGGGATCAGCTTCAGGATGTGATGGCGCTCACGATCGCCGCGCCCGACCTGACGCGCCAGCACATCCTGCGCGCCGCGGCACGACAATTCGGCGAGGGCGACGTTCAGCACTGGTGGCACCCGCCCGGCGGTCGGGGCGTCCGAACCCGCATCTCCGATGACCTGCTCTGGCTTCCGTACGTGGCGAGCAAGTACGTGGAAGTCGCGGGCGATATGCGGGTCCTCGACGAGATCGTTCCTTTCCTCGAGGGGCCGATACTCGCCGCCGGACAGGCCGAGTCGTACTTCGAGCCCCGCCTCTCCGATGACCGAGCGACGCTCTTCGAACACTGCGCGCGCGCCCTCGACGTCAGCCTGACGGCCGGACCGCACGGCCTGCCGCTCATGGGAACAGGGGATTGGAACGATGGAATGAACGAAGTGGGCGCCGACGGGAAGGGAGAGAGTGTCTGGCTCGGGTGGTTCCTTCACGCTGTGTTGTCCGCATGGGCGGAGCTGGCCGACGAGCGCGGCGAAGCCAAGCGCGCCGAGCGATGGCGTGGATATCTGGGCGCGCTGAAGGACTCGCTCGAGCGCGAGGCCTGGGACGGCGACTGGTATCGACGCGCGTACTTCGATGATGGAACGCCGCTCGGCTCCGCCGTGAATGACGCATGCCGGATCGATTCGATCGCCCAGTCCTGGAGCGTGATCTCGGGCGCAGCGGAACCGTCACGTCAGGCGCGCGCGATGGCGGCGGTCGATACGTATCTCGTGCGTCGCCGTGAGCAGCTCGTATTGCTCTTCACGCCCCCGTTCAATGACACGCCCCTGAACCCGGGCTACATCAAGGGGTACCTGCCGGGCGTCCGGGAGAACGGGGGGCAGTACACGCATGGGGCCATCTGGTCGGCGATCGCATTCGCGACACTCGGTGATGGAGACGTGGCGGCCGAACTTTTCGCGATGTTAAATCCGATCAACCACTCCAGCACCGACGCGGACGTCCAACGCTACAAGGTCGAACCCTATGTCGTCGCGGCGGATGTCTACGCCGAGCCGCCGCACGTCGGCCGCGGGGGCTGGACGTGGTACACGGGATCAGCAGGTTGGATGTACCGGGCCGGACTGGAATCGATCCTGGGGTTTCGGCTGCGCGGCGCGCGGCTCGTGGTCGACCCCTGTATCCCCCGTGCGTGGCCGGGCTTCGGACTCATGTTCCGCTATGGCTCCGCGCGTTATGACCTCATCGTCGAGAACCCACGGGGCGTGTCGCGGGGAGTGTCTTCAGTAGAGGTCGACGGCATCTTTCTCACGGGCGATCTCAGCGTCAACCTGACGGATGACGGGAAAACACATCGAGCCCGAATAGTTCTCGGCTGAGGCCGGTTTCGGTCTGGCGGCCCTTCAGAGATCCGGACGTGAAGCTTGCGTAGTTATTCTTGAGCCTCGTGATAGTGCTCTGACCGGCTAGCCACGGATCGATCGTGGGTTGGCGCATACGGAATCGCTACCACTCCTTCGGTTGTAGTAGATCCCACATGTTGCCGTAGAGATCCTTGAATACCGCGACGATGCCATATGGCTCTTCCTTTGGTGGACGAACGAACTCGACACCTCTCGCTTGATAGCGCTCGTAGTCGCGCCAGAAATCGTCCGTGTACAGGAACAGAAACACTCGCCCTCCTGTTTGCGAACCGACACGCGACTGCTGCTCAGGCGATGACGCTCTAGCCAGCAGCAGCCGAGATTCACTTGCTCCTGGCGGAGCGATCACAACCCAGCGCTTCGACTGCTCCGGAACATAGCGGTCTTCGACGAGGGCGAAACCAAGCTTGCCAACAAAGAACTCCAACGCCTCGTCGTACTCGCGCACTACTAACGAAACCAGCCCAAGACGTTGCTTCATGCATACACCACGGTC
>DAIRVP010000176.1:0-2113 GCA_036802765.1 Candidatus Rokuibacteriota bacterium | reverse complement strand
GCCGGCCCGCTGAAGAGATGGTTGAGCCGGCGCCGACCGCGAGCGGCCCGCTGTCTCGCGTGGCCCTGCAGTGTATCGCGACGGCCTATTTCAGTGCTCTCTCCGGTCGGCCACCTCTTTGCTCGCTCATGCGCGGTGCAGCCATGCCGCATGGCTTGTACAATCGACCATGCGTCTCGTCGCCGCTGCCGCCGCGGTGATGCTGTTCGTTGCCGCATGCACGACGCCCTTGCCCCAACCTCTCCCAACCGGCGCCGGGGTGACGGTGGGCGACATTCACGGCTCCTGGCGCGGCAGCTGGGGCGGCGCTCCCGCCGCGCTGCTCATCACCGACCAGCAACTACACGCCGGGTACTCGGGGCTCTACATCGGCAATTATCAGCTCCTCGGGAACGAGCGACCGGGCGTATCGGGCATTCTCACGTCGCAGATCGACAAAGAGCAGACGTCGGTACGCGCGTACGGCTGGTTCGGCGGCGTTGGGGGGCAGTTGACGCTACGGATCCTCGCAGACTCGCCCAGCGGCCAGCAGCGGCTCACGCTGCGACCCGACGGTCCCGACCGTCTCGTTGGCGTGGGCGAGTCGAGCTTTCGCTGGGGTCCAAGCGGGCCCATCGAGCTGACGCGGGTACACCAAGGTCCGCCGGCTCAGGGCGGGTACTGGTACTACTGCCCGAGTGTGCAGGCGTACTACCCAGACACTGCGACGTGCGACCAGCCGTGGGTCAAGGTTCCGTCGCGTCGTGAGTGACTAAGCTGAAGCCTTGACCGGTTTCGTGATCGCCCATGCCGGTGGCCATCCGGCTTTGCAGGCGACCGGGTGGATGGCGGTGTCCATCGCCTCGTTCGTCCTCATGGCGGTGGCGGCACGCCAGCTCGGGGACCACATGGCTCCGAGTGAGATCTTGTTGGTGCGCAGCGTCGTCTCGCTCGCCATTCTGGTCGTGCTGCGACCGAAGCTCGGCGCCGACCCTTTCGGGACTCGCCGGCTGGGTCTGCACATCGCGCGGAACATCGTCCACTTTGCTGGGCAGTACGCCTGGGTATGGGGCATCGCGCTCGCGCCGCTGGCCGTCGTGACCGCCATCGAATTCACCACCCCGGTCTGGGTGGCGCTCCTCGCGGCGCTGCTGCTGCGCGAACGTATTCCGCCGCCGCGACGCTTGGCTATCGCGGTCGGTATCGTGGGTGTCTTCACCATCGTGCATCCCGGGCTGAGTGCCTTCGGGCCGGCGGCGCTCATCGTACTCGCGGGGGCGTTCTGCTTCGCGGTCGCCATCCTGATGGTAAAGACGCTGCTCCGCACCGATCGGGTCACGGCCGTCGTGTTTTACATGACTGTAGTCCAGTTGCCGATGGGTCTCATCGCGTCGCTCTACGTGTGGGTCTGGCCGGTTATGAGCGACGCTCCGTGGATAGCGGCCATGGGCGCGACGGCACTCTCCGCCCACTACGCGATGGGACGCGCACTGGCGCTCGGCGACGCGAGCTTCGTGCTGCCGATCGATTTCTTGCGTCTGCCGGTCGTCGCGCTGATCGCGTTGCTGCTGTACCGTGAGCGGATCGACCCGTGGACCATGCTAGGCGCCACGCTCATCTTCGGCGGAAACTACTGGAGCGTCCGTCACGAGACACGCGCCGACGCTCGGGCGATCGGTGGCTGATGTCGCGGGCGGGGACGGCTGAAGCGGGCACGATGCCACATGGGACGGTGCCGGAAGGGTCGAGTACCCGCCCGAACGAACGGAAGTAACTAACCTCGGCGACACCCTGACGCTCGGGACTCCGCGCGCGGCGGTGTGACAGTCCTCAGCTCCATTCGGATCGCGTCACGGCCCGGCTCACCATTCGTAGCGTGCGGCAAACGCACGGAGAGAGCGGGCCACAGTCACGTCCGGCCGTCACGCCGGTCGCGTGGCGCTCCGTGCGCGCCATGCGACCACCGGTCTCGAAGTGGCGCCGCTAGTATATATGTAGGCACATACAGATAAATTTGAACTCCAGCGGCTCTGGGAAACGGATGCCCATGAGGGAGCGTCTGAAGGCTGAGGAGATAGCGACATGGGGAAGCTCGAGGGCAAGATCGCACTCGTGACCGGTGGCAATAGCGGGA
>DAIRVP010000175.1:0-10981 GCA_036802765.1 Candidatus Rokuibacteriota bacterium | reverse complement strand
GCGCCAGGACGCCGCGCGCGGGGCCCGCCGAGCCTTCCATGATGTTGTCGAGGATCGCTTTGCGATCGACTGCATGCAGCAGCGCCTGGCGCACGCGCACGTCGTCCAGCGGCGGCATCCCTGCGTGCATGCCCACGAACACCACGCGGATGCCCGTCGTCTCGTGGACCGTGAACTTCGGATCCTTCCGCAGCGCCGGCAGCTGCGCGGGCGAGGGGAACAGCACCATATCCGCGTCGCCGGTCTGCAGCGCGATCATCCGCGCGCCTTCCTCGGGCACGACCTTGAAGATCACGCGATCGACGAGCGCCTTGTCGCCCCAGTAGTCGGGGTTGCGCTCGATGATGACGTGCGTGTTGGTCTTCCACTCGACGAACTTGAAGGGCCCGGTGCCTACGGGCGCGCGGCTGAAGTCGGCGCCCATCTTCTGCACCGCCGTCGGCGACACGATCCCCACGCAGTACATCGCCAGCGTTCTCAGGATGGGGCCGTAGGGTTCCTTGGTCACGACGTCGACGGTGAGGTCATCGACGACCTCGGCGCCGTCGAGCGAGCCCGCCAGGCTGGCCCAGCGCGCCGGCGGCGTGCCGCGGAGCGCGCGGTCGAAGGTGAATTTCACGGCCGCGGCGTTGAATGGAGTGCCGTCGTGGAACTTCACGCCGGGGCGCAGCTTGAAGCGGACCTTCGTCGGCGACATGACTTCGTAGGAAGTGGCCAACGCCGGCTTGACCTGCATCTTGTCGTCCAGCGTCAGCAGGCCTTCGAGCATGTTGAAGTACACCCACGCGCCCGGCGCCGTCGTCTCGAGGTTCGGATCGAGCGACACGGGGTCCGTCGGCCGCGCGATCGTGAGCGTGCCGCCGCGCTTCTGGGCGTCGACCGAGGGCACGAGCGCGGCGAGGAGTCCGAGCGCCAGAAGGCCAACCAGCACTCTACGCATGAGAGGGTCCTTTATATGGTCGTTCACAGCTCGTCGGACACGGAGAGGGCGGAGTCGAGCGCATGCACGACGCGATTGAGCTCGCGCTGCAGCGCGACGCGCGTGAATTTGTACACGTCGGTGTTCGGATCGAGGGCGGCCAGTTCGCGCGCGCGCTGCAGCCCTGCCAGCGGCGGGATCGGCAGCGCCAGGTCGTGGGCAAACCGATCGCCGCTCGTGTACGTCAGCGGCACGAGCACCCGCGAGAGGCGCATGAGCGCGCGGTTGACCGCCTCGGGTCGCGACGGCTCGCTGCGCGCGAGCCGCTCGGCGGCGCGCTCCAGTCGTTCGCTCAGGCGGCGCGCCGTCTCCAGCGCAGGCTCCAGGTCGAAGTGGTTGCCGGCCGCGGCCTGCAGCGCCTCGACCTCGGCCACGATCGCGCGGGCGGCGCGGCGGTGATCGAGCGGCAGCACCGGCGCGTTCAGCCAGCGCAGCGCGGTCGCGAGATAGACTTTCGTGTCGAGCGCCAGCACGTCGGCGTCGATCTTGTCGATGGTGTCCTCGCGGGTGTGCCACCACCACGGAAAGCCGGCGCTTCCGACCAGACGCTCCATCGCGCGTGACAGCTCGGTGTCCTGCTTGGGCAGGCCGGACAGCGACATGAACGCCGACGGCACGCCGGCGCCCCAGAACGACTGATCGCCGGCGCGCGAGAAGCGCCGCCCGCGGGCGCGCTGTCCGGTCACGTCGGCGACGACCGCTTCAGCGAGGCTCTGCGCATCCTCCGTCGCGTGCAGCACCGAGTAGTCGGTGGCGCCGCGCGCGCCCGTGCTATCGACGTTCAGGTGCAGGATGCACCGCGCGTGGAGGTCTCGCCATGCATGGTCCGCGTACCACGCTGAGCCGGCGTAGCGGCCGTGCGAGTGCCCTGACCAGAACGCGAACCTGATGCCCCGCCTCAGCGCCTCGCGCCGGGTTGCGAGGATCCGCGCTATTTCCAGCATCGTGGCGTTCGCGGTGGCGTTGTCCATCGCGCCGTGGTGCCACGAATCGACGTGGCCCGAGAACAGGACGAAGCGATCTTCGACGCGCCCGGGCAGGGCGCCGACCAGATGCGGAATCGGCATCCATTCGGTGCGCACGCGCGTGGTCAGGGTGATCACGAGCGGGCCGTTGGCCAGCCGCTCGCGCAGACGCCTGCCGTCGGCGCCGAGGATCGACAGACACGGCGTCTTCGGAATGCGCCACACCGTGTCGGGCGTCGGCGCACCCCAGACCGTGGTGACGATCATGTTGTGCAGGTGATCCATGACTTCGAAGATCTGTGCGATCGTCCCGGCCTGCTGCGCCGCCCACGCCTTGCCCGGGCTCGCCAGCCCGCGGACCAACGCGATCTTGCCGGCCGCGCGCGCCAGCTCGGCAGGACTGCCGTCGCCGACGTCGACGACTTCTCCTTCGAGCGCCTCGACGGATGGTGAGAACGAGTGGGTCAGCCCCTGGATGACGGCGCCGTCGTCGAAACGGACTCGGCCCTCGAGGGGCAAGCTGATGTACGCCTCGATCTCTCGGCGCTCGACCTCGACGCCGTACGCCTTGAGCGTGCGCTCGATGTAATCGAACGCGCGCGCCTCCCCGGGGCTGCCGGACTCGCGCTCCCAGGCGGCGATCGCGCGGACGTGGTCCATGAGAATGTGCGCCGAGATCTCGGCGGCGAGCTTGCCTTCGAGCGGGTCGCGGTACTCCCAGGGCGCCGTCACGCCGTCACCTCGCGGATGGGATGCCGCGCATGATGCGGCGATCTCCCCGAAGGTGTCAACGGGCAGGGAGAACCTGCCTGTTTGCACATCGTCGCGTGCCGGACTGCCCGCCATAAGTACTCGTCACCCTTCGGTCCGCGACGGCCAACCGCGCGTCATCAAAGCATTCGCGTAATCGGCACGCACTTTGCCTTAAAGAGAGTCGCGATGACCGACTATACGCGGGACACACCGTCGCTGGGCCGGACGTATTGTCCGGGTTGCGAGCCGGACACCGATCCGACGTCTGAAATCCTCGATGTGCGGTGGTGCGATGCCCACACGCTGCAGCACGAGGGCGTCGATGACGGCCTCGTCAGCGCCACCGCGTATCTGCTGGGTAGCGTGGAAGCGGGCGGCGAGGACAACCGTCGCTGGTGCGAGATCCTGCACCGGCGCCGTCCCATCCCGTCGCACGCGAACGCTCACTGACGCGTTCGCCGACGTCAGCCGAGCCTGACCAGCTCCTCTACGTTATCCCAGCTCATGACGCGGCGGCCTGTCTCCAGATCGCCGATCATGGCGATGAGGCGCTCGGTCAGCGGCATCGTCAACCCCAGCGTCCGCGCCTTGATGACCGTGGCGCCGAGAAGCGCGCCAACTTCGGTCTTTCGGCGACGCACCGCGAGATCACGCCAGATTCCAGTCTTGGTTTTGGTGTGCGCGCGGTAGTGACTGCCGATGACCGACATCGCGCGGTCCCGCGCGACGACATCGCCGCGGGCCGCTGCGCGGTAATTTTCAGGATCGTACTCGTCGAAGGCCTCCAGCCGGATCCCGGCGGCATCGGCCACGCGCATGCTTTCCATCACGAGCGCGACGAGCATGGCCTGCACTCGGGGTGACCGCTCGACGACCTCGTAGACGTGCGCGTCGACCACCGCCGTGGCCACGAGCAGCGCGCCGTAGACGTGCTTGGCCCACGTGTAGCCGAGGATGTTGTCGCTCACGCGCGTCGGCGCGACGACGTCGAGCAGCTTGGCCAGGCCCTGGACGCGCGTGCTGAGCCGTCCGTCCAGTTCGCCGAGCACCAGCGCGCCCTCGCCGCCGTGCAGGATCCGTCCGGGGCCCGTCCAGTCGGCGGCCCAGTTGACGAGGCAGCCGACGGTGCGGCGCTCGCCGACCGCCGCCGCGATCAGCTCCTCGTTCAAACCGTTTTGCATCGAGACGATCGCGCCATCGTCGGCAAGCCGCGGCGCCAGCACGCCGAGCGCCTCGGGCGTGTCCTGCGACTTGACGGCGAGCAGGACGAGCTCGAGCGGCGAGCCGAGCGCGTCGGGCGTGATCGCTCGGACGCGAACGGTGGACGCCCCGACGCGCCGCTCGACGGTGAGCCCGGTCGAGTTCATGGCGGCCACGTGATCGACCGCTTTGTCGACCAGCAGGACGTCCTGGCCGGCGGCCGTGAGCGCGGCGCCGGTGATCCCGCCGATCGCGCCGGCGCCGAAGACGGTGATCGTCACGCCAGGAACTTCACGACTGCGTCGACGAACGGCTTCGTCTGCTCCCACGGCAGCATGTGGCCCGCGCCCTCGATCGTGACGACTCGCGCGCCGGGGATGAGCGCCTTCCATTCGGCCGCGTAGGCGACAGGTATGAGACGGTCGGCGGCGCCCCAGATCACGAGCGTCTCCGCGCTCAGGCGGTACAGCCGCTTGGACAGCCGGCGGTTCGGAATCGGAAACAGAATCTTCCCAGCCATCGCCAATCGCCGCTGGGTGATCACGTAGAAATCTTTGAGGGCCTCGATGTCCGTGAGATCGGCGCCGCCCGTCAGCAACGCCGCGCCGCGCCCCGGATCCACGAAGAGCGCGTCGGCGATCTCGTGGGGCAGCATCGCGAAGATGTCCGGGATCGGGTGCGCCTCGAGCCAGAGTCCCGCCGCGCCGACGAGGACGAGCTTGCCGAGATCGCGCGGCGCCAGGCACGCCATTTCCGCCGCGATCATGCCGCCCATCGAGTGACCGATCAGGTGCGGCTGGCGCAGTCCCAGCGCGTCGACGAGATCCGAGCCGTGCAGCGCGAAGTCGAGCATGTCCTCGAGCAGCTCGTCACCCGTCGACTCCCCGTAGCCCGGCCACTCGGGGGCAAACACCTGGTAGTGCTGCGCGAGGCCGTCGAGAAACGGGTTTTCGGTGAGCAGCCCGCCCGCGCCGTGGAAGAACACGACCGGCGCGCCACTGCCGCCCTCGAGCACGCGGCAGCGCGTGCCCTTTTTCGTGTCGACCGTCAGCCACTTCATCGCGCCCACTCCTCGCGGATCTTCTCGGCGCCCGGCCGTCGCTCCTCGGGACGAATGCGCTCGTCCATCGGGTGGATCCACCAGCGCTCGTCGTGCTTGTAATCGGGCCACAGGTCGCGCAGCCGCGGCATGACCTTTTCGGCGAAGAGCTTCGAGGAGTGCCGGGTCTTCCAATCCGGCATGTTGCCGTTGTGGAACAGGCAGAACAGGTGACCGATGCGCAGTCCCTTGATGCACTCTTCCAGCTGCTGGCGCACGGTCTCGGGGCTGCCCGCGATGACGAAGCGCTCCTCCACGAGCTGCTTCCACGTCAGGTTCTCGAGAATTTTCTGCCGCGCGCGCGTCAGCTGCGAGAGCGCGCCGTACTTGACGGTGGCCATCGTGCGATAGCCCGGGGGATCGGCGAACGGCGGGAACACGTGCAGGCAGCGGTTGAAGAAGTAGAGACAGTGCTCGGCGTAGAGCTCCTCCGCCTGGGCGTCGGTATCGGCGACGCAGATGATCTGAGCGAAGGCCGCGCGGTAGGGTGAGTCGTCCTTGCCGCGCTTGGCCACGCGCTCCCAGTAGCCGTCCAGGAGCGATTTGCCGCGCAGGTATCCGAAGAACGAAAGGTACGAATAGTTGTAGTCGTAGTCCAGGCAGAAATCCCACGTCTCGATCGAGCCTCCGCCCGGAATGTAGATCGGCGGATGCGGCTTCTGGATCGGCTTGGGCCAGCAGTTGACCCAGCGGAGCTGATTGTATTTGCCGTCGAAGGCGAACGGCTCCTCGCTCGCCCACGCCTTCATGATCATCTCGTGCGCCTCACGGTACTTGTCGCGCGTGAGGGCGGGGATCTGCCCGTAGCAGAAGTTCGTGTCCATCGAGGTGCCGACGGGGAAGCCGGCCACCAGGCGGCCGCCCGACATGACGTCGAGCATGGCGAACTCCTCCGCCACCCGGATCGGCGGGTTGTACCCCGCGATGGAGTTGCCGATCACGCAGATCGCCGCCCGTGACGTGCGCCGCGCGAGGGTGGCGGCGATGAGGTTCGGCGACGGCATCAACCCGTAGCCGTTCTGGTGGTGCTCGTTGCAGCCGATGCCGTCGAAGCCGAGCGTCTCTGCGTACTCGAGTTGATCCAGGTAAGTGTGGTAGACATGGTGGCCCCTGCGGGGGTCATACAGGGTGTTGGGAATGTCGACCCAGACGGAACGGTGCGTCTCCCGGAAATCGTCGGGCAGGTATGGCCACGGCATCAGGTTGAACCAGGTGAACTTCATCGCGTCGCCCTCCCCCCGTCGGCCTTCCGCGCCGGCCGGTGCGGCAGGAGCCTACGCCGATCAGAACGACAAAGTCCAGCCACCGACACCCTCTGACGTCCAACGTCGGCGGCTCGACGCGAGTCCTGATAAATTGCCGCCGAAACGCCCGACTTCGAGACCCGCGGTTCGGCTCGCTGTTTGCTAGTCGGAGCCGCACTTCAACATCGGAGGTCGTTGCGTATGCGCCTGCGTCTACCGGAACGATTCGTGAACGACATCGGCATCGACCTGGGTACGGCGAACATGCTCGTCCACGTCCGGGGTCGCGGGATCGTCGTGTCGGAGCCCTCCATCATTGCGTTGGATCGCCGGGACAAATCGGTGGTCGCGGTGGGCCATCGGGCCAAGGCTATGCTGGGCCGGACCCCCCAGCACATCGAGGTCATCCGACCGCTCAAAGCGGGTGTAATCGCGGACTTCGACGCGGCCCAGATGCTGATCCGCCAGATCGTCGACAGCCTGCCGGGACGCGGACTGCTGCGGCAGTCCCGCATGGTGATCGGTGTGCCGTACGGCGTGACCCCCGTCGAGGAGCGCGCGGTCCGAGAGGCGGCCACCCAGGCCGGCGCCCAGGCGGTGTACCTGGTGCAGGAGCCCATGGCCGCTGCCATCGGGGCGGGGCTGCCGATCCATGAGCCGGGCGGCCACGTCGTAGTCGATCTGGGCGGGGGCACCACCGAGGTGGCCGTGATCTCGCTCTCGGGCATCGTGCTCTGCCAGACGGGTCGCGTGGCCGGCGACGATCTGAACGAAGCGATCATCCAGTACCTCAAGAAGCAGCACAACATGCTCGTCGGCGAGCGACGGGCCGAGGAAATCAAGCTCACGCTCGGCGCCCGCCGCGCCACCGGCGAGCCGCAGCACATCGAGGTCAAGGGCAGCGACGTCATCGCGCGCGTGCCCAAGGTGATCGTCATCACGGAGGACGAGGTCCGCGAAGCGGTCCAGGACTGCATCGCGGGAATCGTGGCCACCGTTCGGTCGTCGCTGGAGAGGACGCCGCCCGAGATCGCGGCCGACATGGTCGACAGCGGTATCGTCCTCACCGGCGGTGGCGCGCTGCTGACGGGACTCGACGAGATCATCCACAAGGAGACGCACCTACCGGTGACGATCGCCGCCGAGCCGCTCTCGTGCGTCGCGCGGGGGTTGGGCGCGCTGCTCGGGGACATCGGCCTCCTGGAGCGGGTCGCGCTGCACACCTAAGGGACTGGCGCGCACCGATCGTTCGCCGTGTCGAATTTTCGACCGGTTCAGGGCCCCTTCCGCGAATAATGGGTTCATGCGGTCAGTGAACTCTTGCCGATGGGGAGGGGCCAGATGACGAGTGCGCAACGCAAACTGCGGGTGCGGAAGCGGAAGGCCGATGCGAACGTCGCGCGCGCGAAGCGCCACGTCAAGAGGCTGACGCGCCAGCTGCGGAGCGCGAACCGAACGCTGGCGAAGCGGCAGGCCGCGCGCAAGAAGATCAAGTAAGCGTCCGATTACCCGATCGGCCCTGCCGGAGGGCCGCGGGCACGTAGTAAGACGTAATCGGGGGAGCAGGCGGCTTGGGAGGAAGCGCTGCGCTCCGCGTCGAACCTTATCCGCCTCGTTGCTCTCATGACCGTCGCCGGCTGCAGCATCGGCCCCAGCACGGTCTCCCGCGACCGGTTCGACTACAGCGCCGCCATCGCCGAGTCATGGAAGCGGCAGATGCTGCTGAACCTGGTCAAGCTTCGCTACGGCGACCCTCCGGTGTTCCTCGACGTTGGCCAGGTCGTGAGCGGTTACACCGTTCAGAGCACGTTCACGGCGCTCGGCAACGTGTTCAGCACGAACGGGCCCGTCCCCGGCGTGCCAAATAGCAGCGTCGGGCTGAGCGCTCAGGGACAGTTCATCGACCGCCCGACAGTGACGTACGCGCCGCTCATGGGTGAGCGATTCGCGCGCTCGCTGATGACACCGATCCCTCCGCCGGCGCTCATGAACCTGATCCAGGCCGGTAACCCCGTTGACCTGGTTCTGCGGCTCGGCGTGCACGTCGTCAACGGCCTTCGCAACCGTTACGGCGGCGACGTCCGGGCGACCCGTGGGGACCCGGAGTTCTATCAGGTCCTCGAGCGACTTCGGCGGATTCAGCTGTCTGGAGCCGTCGGCATGCGTGTGCAGCGCATCGATCGCGAAGAGGCTCTGGTCATGAGCTTCCGGCGGGGTGCCGATCCGAGCGTCGAGGCGGACATCATCGCCGCCCGCGAGCTTCTGGGCCTCGACCCCACGGCGTCGGACTTTCGCGTCGTCTACGGCGCGGTGGCGGCGAACAACCGGGAGATCGCGATTCTCAGCCGCTCGATCCTCGAAATCCTGGTCGACCTGTCGTCCTTCGTCAGCGTGCCGGACCAGGACGTCGCCGAGCAGCGTGTCAGCGCGACCGCGGAACCCGAGATGGGTCCGGGCGGACCCATTCGGCCGTTGATCCGGGTCGGTAGCTCACCGGATCGGCCCTCGGACGCGTTCGTCGCCGTCCCCTATCGAAACGGATGGTTCTGGATCGACGACCGCGACATCCCGTCGAAGCGACTGTTTGCCTTTCTCATGTTCATCTTCACGCTCGTGGAGACGGGCACCAAGGAAAGCCCGCCGATCATCACGATTCCGGCCGGATAACGCTCGGCGGCCTATGGCAGGTACAGCCGGGCGACGTGAGCATCGATCACTTCGCCGTCGGCGCTGACCGTGAAGCTCGACGTGATCAGGCCGCGCGCGCCGCGAAACGCACCTTCGCCACCGACGACGGTCCAGATGACGGCGCCCATCGTGCGCCCGGCAACGGGGCTGGGCCCGACAGTCCCGCGACCGACGGTCTCGAACGTCACGCGCCCGGCGCGGCCATATGTGATCGTGCCGTCCTCGACGAATGTCCCGTCGTCGAAGCGCTGGACGCGCGATTCGAGGACAGCCCGCTCGCCTTCGAGCGCCGTGTGCTCGGCGCGCACACCATCGGCGTCCAGCACCGTGCGCCACACCTGGCTTGGCGCCTCTGTGCGCGCGCGCCGCGTGCCGTCCGGGTCGGCGCGGCCGTGGCCGCGGAACTCGAGAGCGAACACGAGCTCGCGCATCAGAACACGATGAGCCCGCGCGACAGCTCGCCGGCGGCCAGCGCGCGGAAGGCCTCGTTTGCTTCGTCCAGCCCATAGCGTCGTGTGATCAGCTCATCGATCTTCAGCTTGCCGCCGCGGTAGAGCTCGACGAGCCGCGGCAGGTCTTCGCGCGTCCGTGCGCTGCCGTAGCTGGAGCCGCGGATCACACGCTCGCCGGTCACCAGCGGCCTCACGTCGAGCGGCACCAGCGCGCCTGTGGCGGGCACGCCGATCACGACGCAGGTACCGCCTGGCGCCAGCGCGTCGGCGGCCTGGCCGACCGCGCGCGTGTCGCCGACGGCCACGAACGTGAAATCGGCACCGCGCCGCGTGATACGTCGAATCTCTGCCACCGGATCGGTTTTTGCCGCATCGATGGTGTGGGTCGCTCCGAGCGTGCGCGCGTGCTCGAGCCTGGCCGGGACGACGTCGACGGCGATGATTGGTTGCGCCGCCACCATCGCGCCGCCCTGGACGACGTTCAGTCCGACGCCACCGACGCCGAAAACGGCCATGCCGGCACCCGCCGGAACGGCGGCGGTGTTGATTACGGCGCCGACGCCCGTCATCACCGAGCAGCCGATGAGGGCCGCGCGGTCCAGCGGCATCGAGGGATCGATCGCGATCGCCGAGGATTCGGCGACGACGGTCACCGACGCGTAGGTCGCGACGTGGCCGTACTGATAGACCGGCCGACCGCCGAGCGACATGCGTGTGCTGCCCTCCGGCAGCACGCCCTGACCGGGGCGACGCTGCTCACACAGGTTGGGGCGACCGATCACACAGTAGTGGCAGCGCCCACACGTCGGCGCCCACGACAGAATCACGTGGTCGCCGGGCTTGAGCGTCTGCACCCCTGGCCCAACGGCATCGACGACCCCCGCGCCCTCGTCGCCCAGCACGATCGGCATCGGGACGTTCTGCCACGATCCATCGGCGGCGTGCAGGCAGGAGTGGCAGACGCCGCTCGCCGCCATGCGCACGCGGACCTCGCCGGCGCGCGGCGGCTCCAACTCGATGTCCTCCAGCTTCAGCGGCGTTCGCGGCGCGAATAGCACCGAGGCTCGCATGGGCCCTCCTTAATAGCGAATTCGCGGATCCAGGTATGCGTACAGCAGATCCACGGCGAGGTTGACGGTCATGAACATCATCGCGACGAACAGGATCGTGCTCTGCGTGAGCGGATAGTCGCGCTGATAGATCGACCACAGCACCAGGCGGCCGACGCCGGGCAGCGTGAACACCTCCTCGACGACCACGGTGCCGCCGAGCAGAATGCCGATCTGCAGGCCGAGCACGGTGACGATCGGGATCAGCGCGTTGCGCAGCGCGTGCTTGAGAATGACGAGCCGGGGCCGCAGGCCCTTCGCGGCCGCGGTGCGGATGTACTCCGAGCCGAGCACGTCCAGCATGCAGGCGCGCGTGGTGCGCGCCACGTTGGCCGCGCTGGCGGTGCCGAGACACAACGCGGGCAGCAGCATGATCGTCAGATTCCGCCGTGGATCGGTGAAGAAGTCGACCCAGACAACCGGCGGCATCCAGCGCAGGTAAATCGAGAGGAACAGGATCAGCATCGTGCCCTGCCAGAACACCGGCACCGA
>DAIRVP010000174.1:0-10994 GCA_036802765.1 Candidatus Rokuibacteriota bacterium | reverse complement strand
TCGAACTTCTGCTTCCCGTTCGGCGCCCACGCGTGCGTCGTCGAAGTCGATCGCGACACCGGGCACGTGAAGGTGCTGCGCTACGTTGCTGTCGATGACGTGGGCAACGTCATCAACCCGATGATCGTCGACGGTATGGTGCACGGCGGCATCGCGCAGGGCGTCGGCCAGGCGCTCTGGGAAGGCGCCGTCTACGACGACGGCAGCGGCCAGCTCGTGACAGGCACGATGATGGACTACGCGCTGCCCAAGGCCGACATGCTGCCGATGTACGAGACGGAGCGCACGGTGACGCCGACACCCGTGAATCCGCTCGGAATCAAGGGCGCAGGTGAGACGGGAACGATCGCCGCCACGCCGGCCGTCGTGAACGCCGTCGTCGACGCGCTGCGCCCGCTCGGTGTGGACCATATCGAGACGATGCCGCTCACGCCCGAGCGTGTGTGGAAGACCATTCAGGCCGCGAAGGCCGGCCGCTAGAGGAGAGGCGCCATGTACCCAGCCGCGTTCGAGTACCATGCTCCGGCCAGCGTCGCCGATGCGCTCAAGCTCCTCGGCAAGCTCGACGACGCCAAGATCCTCGCCGGCGGCCACAGCCTGATTCCGATGATGAAGCTACGCCTGGCGCAGCCCAAGCACCTGATCGATCTGCGCAAGGTGCCGGGTCTGACGGGGATCAAAGAAGAGAAGGGAATGATCTCCATCGGCGCCATGACAACGCACTGGGACGTGGAGTCTTCGAAGGTGCTGAAGAGCAAGTGCGCGGTCGTCTCCGAGACAGCCGCGATGATCGGCGACCCGGCGGTGCGTAACAAGGGCACGATCGGCGGCTCGCTGGCTCACGGTGATCCCGCCGCCGACATGCCAGCGACCGCGATCGCGCTCGGCGCGGAGCTGGTGTGTCAGGGTAAGAAGAAGCGCACCGTGAAGGTCGACGACTGGTTCACGGGAATCATGGAGACGGCAATCGGCGAGGACGAACTGCTCGTCGAGATCCGCGTGCCCGCGCTCGCGAAGGGTACCGGCGCCGCCTATCTGAAATTTCCGCACCCGGCGTCGCGCTTCGCCGTCGTCGGTGTGGCGGCTGTCGTCACGCTCGACAAGGACGGCAAGTGCACGAAGGCGGGCATCGGCGTCACCGGGGCCGGCACGCACGCGGTGCGCGCGAAGGGTGTCGAGGCCGCGCTCACGGGCAAGCGTCTGGACGCCGCTGCCATCGAGGCGGCTGCCGCCAAGGCCGCCGACGGCGTCGACGTGCAGGCTGATCTTCAGGGCTCCGAGGAATACAAGGCGCATCTCTGCCGAGTTTTCGCCAAGCGCGCGATCGAAGCCGCGGTCAAGCGAGCCCAAGCGTAGACGGAGTCGAGCGAGGCGCGGGAGCGGACCGGGCCTCGCTCGACCACGCTAATCGACAATGCGGTGGCGCCTGTGACGGGGCCACGATTCACGCGAGTCCGTTGACGCGATGATCGCCGCGATCGTGCTCGCCGCCGGTCTCGCGCGGCGCATGGGCCGCCAGAAGCTTCTCCTCGATTTGAAGGGCAAGCCTGTCGTCCGCTGGAGCGTCGAGGCGGTACTGGTGCACGTCGACGACTGCGTGGTGGTCACGGGCTACGACGACGGCGCCGTCCGCGCCGCATTGACCGGCCTGACCGTTCGCTATGCGGTCAATCCGCGCCCGGAGGACGGCCAGGGCTCCTCGATCGCCACCGGTGTGGCGGCGCTCGCGTCACCGACGACGGAAACGCTCGTCGCGCTCGGTGATCAGCCGCTCACACCGCCCGATGTCGTCCCCCGATTGCTTGCTGTGCGCCGGGCGAGCGCGAAGGCGATCGGCGCGCCCTCGTACCGTGGCATTCGCGGAACGCCCGTGCTCTTTGCCGCCGAGGTATTTCCCGAGCTGCGCGCGCTGGTGGGCGACTCCGGAGCGCGTGACGTCGTCGCCGCGCGTCCCGAGCGCGTGGCGATCGTGGACTTCGACGTCGCGATGCCGGCCGACGTGGACACGCCGGAGGATCTCGCGCGCCTTCATGTACAATAGGCGCCCGTGCGCGAAGAAATCCGGAAGATCCAGCAGTTGATGGAAGCTGCGGACTACGTCACCGACGCACCGGTGGCGACGTCCGTACACCTCGCGACCCAGCTCCGAAAGCCGCTCCTGATCGAAGGGCACGCCGGCGTGGGCAAGACCGAGATCGCGAAGGTGATGGCACGCATGCTCGGCACGAACCTCATCCGCCTGCAATGCTATGAGGGGCTCGACGCCGCCGCGATGCTGTACGAGTGGAACTACCAGAAGCAGATCCTGCACATCAAGCTGCACGAGACGTCGGGCCGCACCGCCTCGGAGGAAGAGCGCGAGATCTTCTCGGAGCCGTTTCTCTTGCGGCGTCCGCTGCTCCAGGCGATCACGCAGATCGATCAGCCGCCTGTGCTGCTCGTGGACGAAGTCGACCGCTCGGATGAAGAAGCGGAAAGCTTCATGCTGGAGGTCTTCTCGGACTGGCAGGTGACGATCCCCGAGATCGGCACGATCAAAGCGTCGCATCCGCCGTACGTCGTGCTCACGTCCAATCGAACGCGTGAGCTGTCGGATGCACTGCGCCGCCGCTGCCTCTATCTCTGGATCGATTACCCGGACTTCGACAAAGAAGTCCGCATCGTGCAGCTCAAGGTGCCGCAGATCAACCAGTCGCTGGCCCGCGAGGTTACGCGCTTCATGGAAGCGCTGCGGCGGATGCGTCTGGCCAAGGTCCCTGGGGTCGCCGAGACGCTGGACTGGGCGAATGCGCTGGCAGCGCTGCACGCCGACCACCTCGACGAGGCGCTGGTGACCGAGACGATCGGCGCCGTGCTCAAGGACGCCGACGACATCAAGCGCCTGCGCGCCGAGGTGGCGAAGACGGGGCTCGGCCCGCTGCTCGCCACGCCCTGAGGTGAGTCGCAGCCTCGACGCCGCGATGGTACGGTTCGCGGCACTGCTGCGGCGTCACGGCTTGCCCGTCACGCCCGAGCACGTCACCGATGGCGTCCGAGCTCTGGAGCAGCTGGATCTCGCCGACCGTGAAGAGGTCCGCATCGGCCTGCGCGCGGTCTTCGCGGGCCGCCCCGAGGACTTCGACACGTTCGATCGCGTGTTCGACGCGTTCTGGCGCATCGCCAGGGAGGCCGACCGCGTGGCCGAGGCGTTGGCGCCGCCCGCGCTGCCCGAGCACGCCCCGCCCGGTCTCGAGCGCGCCGGCCGCGAGACGCTGGCGCTCGACGCGTGGCAGGAGGGTAGTGAGAGCGACGCGGGCGACGAGCCGGTTGGCGTGCCGGCCGCCTCGGAGCTCGAGGCGATGGCCGCGCGCGACTTCTCGACGTTCTCGCCGGATCAGCTGGACGAGGTCTACCGCGTGACGCTGAGAATCGCGCGGCGGCTGGCGCGGCGAATCAGCCGTCGCCGGCGACCGTCCACGCGCCGCGGGCGCATCGATCTGCGGCGGACGCTCCGCGCCAATCTCACGCGCGGTGAGCTGATCGACCTTCGCTATCGCCGTCGCAAGCGCAAGAAAGTGCGTCTCGTGCTTCTCTGCGACGTCTCGGGCTCGATGGACCTCTACAGTCGCTTCTTGATGCAGTTTCTGTTCGCGCTGCAGTCGGCGTTCTCGCGCGTGGAAACGTTCACGTTCTCCGTGCGCCTCACGCGGGTGACGGAATATCTGAGGGCGCGCTCGTATCGCGAGGTGCTGCGGCGCCTCACGGCGGTGAAGGACTGGTCGGGTGGCACCAAGATCGGCGAGTCACTCGCGGAGTTCAATCGCGGGTGGCCATCGCTGGTCGATCGCCGCACGATCGTCATGATCCTCTCCGACGGTTGGGACACCGGCGATCCCGAGCTGCTCGCCGCCGAGCTGTTGCGGATCAAGCGACGCGCGGGTCGCGTGATCTGGCTCAACCCATTGCTCGGCAACCCGTCGTACGAGCCGCTGACACGCGGCATGGCTGCCGCGCTGCCGCTCGTGCATCGCTTCGCCGCCGCGCACAATCTGTCGGCGCTGCGTGATCTCGCGGGATCGCTCTCCCTCTGATCACCGCTGCGGCACTTTGCAGACAGTCCGCGATCGGCTGCGGGAGTTCTGCAACGCGCTGCACGATGCGCCGCCGGGTGGTCGTCGCATCACCGCGATATTGCGCGCGCCCGCGTGGCGTTCCGCTTGCACTTCCTACTCCCGACATGAGAAAGGTCATCGCCCCCGTCACGTTGCTCCTCATCGCGGTCATTCACGGTCCGACGCAAGCGCAAGCGCTCGTCTCCTCACTCTTCCCCAACGTTTTTCCGCTCGCAACGAGCGAGCCGGCCATTCTGTTGCTCACGGGGCTCGCGCTCCTGAGTCTTTCCTCCGTCGGTCGCGGTCGCGCGCGTTAGCCCGACCGGGCCAGACTCCGGATTTCGTTTTCCGCCTGGTGCGCGTATGATTGGAGACCGTGGCGGAACTGTTCGATCACATTGATGAATTGCGACGCGCCGGCGGGCGTGTCGCCGTTGCGACCCTCGTCAACACCCGTGGGACGACTCCGCGTAAGGAAGGCGCCAAGATGCTCGTCGGCGAGGGCGGCCGCGTTCTGGGCTCGGTCACCATCGGCGGCTGCGTCGACGCGCAGGTGATCGAGGAGTCGGAGGACGTTCTCAGCAGCATGCGGCCGCGCCTGCTCGAGATGAATCTCGGCGACGAGGACGCCTGGGAGATCGGCCTCACCTGCGGCGGCACGATCGAGGTCTTCGTCGAGCCGCTCGCGCTCGACGGCTCACCGGACGTTGGCGCGCGGATGTACGAGCGCGTGCGTGAGCACGCGCGCGCCGGGGGCCACGGCGCCATCGTCACACGTCTGGACGGGCCCGGCGGCAAGCTCCTGGTTCTCGACAACGGCACCACCGAAGGCACGCTGGGCGACGCGTTTCTCGACGAGCGGTTCGCGGCGGAGGCGCGTGACGCTATCGCGCGCGGCAGCTCGCGCGCGCTGTTCCTGGAATCGGTGCGCGGCTTCGTCGAGGTCATCGCGCCCCCAGCATTGCTGCTCGTCGTGGGTGCCGGGCACGTGGCGATGCCGCTGACGTCGCTCGCTCGGGTTCTCGGCTACCGGACCGTCGTGGTCGACGGTCGCCCGCGCTTCGCGACGAAGGAACGCTTCCCGGACGTCGATGAGCTCAAAATCGGCATTCCGTCCGAGCTGATTCGCGAGTACCCGCTTGTGCCGTCGACGGCGCTCGTTCTCGTCGCCCACGATTACAAGTACGATTTGCCGGTGCTCACGCACGCGCTCGGGACCGACGTCGGCTACATCGGCATGCTGGGTTCCTCGCGCCGCGGCACGACCATCTTGCGTCATCTCGCCGAGGACGGCGTCACGCCGGAGGCGCTCGCGCGGGTGCACGTGCCCATCGGCCTCGATCTGGGCGCGCGTTCGGCGCCCGAGATCGCGCTGGCGATTCTCGCCGAGATCCAGGCCGTCCGCGGCGGCGGCAGCGGCCGATCGCTGAGCAAGTGCACGTGAAGGCGGTTGCGCAGCGGCGCGACGGCGCCACCGTCGACCTGCTCGTCGGGCGCGTGCTCTGCCACGACGTCCGCGACGCCGCCGGCAAGGTTGCGCTGGCCAAAGGCGCCCGGCTCGACGGCGAAGCGGCTCGGGCGCTCCTGGCACTCCCGTGGGAAGAGATCCATCTGCTCGCGCTCGAGGCGGGCGATCTGCATGAGGAGGATGCCGGCCGGCGCCTGGCCGCGGCGGTCGTCGGCGACGGAATCGAGGTGAAGGGCTATACGGGCGGGCAGTGGACGCTGACCTCGACGCGTCGCGGACTCCTGCGTGTCGATACGGCGCGACTGGCCGCGGTCAATGTGCACGAGGGCGTTGCCGTCTTCACCTTGTTCGACCGCCAGCCCGTGGATCGCGGCGAGACGGTCGCCAAAGCGAAAGTGACGCCACTCGCGATCGGCGGCGACACGGTGCGGGCCGTCGAGGACGCCGCACGTGGCGGCGCCGTGGCGGTCGCTGCCTTCCGCTCGGCCACGCTCGGGACGATCGCGCGTGAAACGCTCGCGGCGCGACAGCGCGAGCGATTCGAGAGCGCGCTCAAGACGAAGATCGACTGGTTCGGTGGCCGCCTGCTGCCGGTGCGTTTCGCGGGCGCGTCGCCGCGCGCCGTGGCCGACGAGATGAGCGCACTGCGCGCTGAGGGCGCCGACGTGCTGATCGTTGCCGGCGCCAGCGCACTTGATCCGCTCGATCCCGTGTTCGGTGGCCTGACGCTGCTCGGTGCACGCATGGAACGTCACGGTGCGCCGGCGCACCCGGGAAGCCTGCTGTTTTTGGCGCGCTGGAACGATCTCCCCGTCCTCGGCATGCCGACGTGTGGAATGTTCTCCCAGGCGACGACGTTCGACCTCGTGCTGCCACGCCTGCTCGCCGGCGAGGCGATCGGCAATGCGGAGATCGCCGCGCTCGGCCACGGCGGTCTGCTGTCGCGCGAGATGGCGTACAGGTTTCCTCCGTACCGTGCTGGCGCTATGCGCGGAGAGCTGGAGTGATCTCGGTGACGCGCCCCGTCCTCTACAGCGAGGCGATCCGCGAGCGCTGGCGGCGTCCGCGATTCCGCGGCGAGCTGTCCGGTGCGACTGCGATCGCGGAGGACGTCAATCCGCTCTGCGGCGACCGCGTGCGCATGCAGCTCACGCTTGATAATGGTCGCGTCAGCGCCGCGCGCTTCGCCGGCGACTCCTGCGCGATCTGTACGGCATCCGCGGACGTCGTGGCCGAGCTCGTCCAGGGTCGTTCGCGCGCGGAGGCGGTCGCTCTGGGCGCCGCCGACGTCCTCGGCGTGCTCCAAGCGGACGTGCGCCCCACGCGGATGCGCTGTGTGACGCTGCCGATCAGCGTGCTCGCGAAGGCGTTGTCATGATGCTCGACGAACAGACGCGCCGCGACTTTCCGATCCTCGCGCGGATCGTGAACGGACGGCCACTCGTGTACCTCGATTCCGCGGCGTCGAGTCAGAAGCCCCGCAGCGTCATCGAGGCGATGGCGCGCTACTACGAAACGTCGCACGCCAACGTTCATCGCTCGATCCACACGCTGGGCGAGGAGGCGACCGAGCTGTACGAGATCGCGCGCGACCGCGTGCAGCGCTTCATCGGCGCCGGCGCTCGCGAAGAGATCGTGTTCACGCGGGGCACCACGGACGCGATCTCGATCGTGGCCGAAGCGATCGGACGGACGCTCAGGCCCGGCGACGAGATCCTCGTCACGGACATGGAGCATCACTCCAACCTCGTGCCGTGGCAGGTCGCGGTGCGCGATCGCGGCGCCCGGATCCGGTCCGTTCCGCTGGTCGGTGAAGGGATTCTCGACCTCACGGCGGTCGACCGGCTGCTCAGCGAGCGGACGCGGGTGTTTGCGTTCGCCCACGTGTCGAATGTCCTCGGGACGATCAACCCCGTCGCCGAGCTGGTCACTCGCGCCCGTCGTGTGGGCGCGCTGACCCTCGTGGACGGTGCTCAAGCCGTGCCTCATCTGCCGCTCGATATGTCCGCGCTGGGCTGTGACTTCTACGCCTTTTCGGCGCACAAGATGCTCGGCCCGACCGGCCTCGGTGTGCTGTACGGGCGCCGCTCGGTACTCGAGTCCCTCGAGCCCGCGCGCGGCGGCAGCGAGATGATCAAAGAGGTCTGGGTCGATCGCGCGACCTGGAACGATCTGCCGTGGCGGCTGGAGCCCGGCACGCCGCCCATCGCGGAGACCGTCGGCCTCACCGCGGCCATCGAGTATCTCGAAAAGCTCGGCATGGAGCGCGTGCGCGAGCACGAGCACGCGCTCGCCGTGCATGCCGTCGAGCTCTTGAGCGCGATTCCGGGCGTGCGCGTCTTCGGACCGCGCCGCGAGCGGGGCGCCGTGGTGTCGTTTGCCGTCGACGGCTGGCATCCGCACGACGTCGCTGCGGCGCTCGACGCCGAGGGCATCGCGGTACGCGCCGGTCATCACTGCGCGCAGCCGCTGATGCGGTGGTGCGGGGTTGTCGGCACGAGCCGGGCGAGCTTCTCGGTCTACAACTCCGTGGAGGAGTCGGCGCTGCTCGCGCATGCCGTGGCCGGGCTGGGTGCCGCGCCGTAGGCGATGAGCCTGCCGGGACCGCGCAACCCGTTTCAATCGCCGCGCTTCGGCCAGATCGCGACCTTCATGCTGTTGCCCGCGGCCGCCGACGCGACGGGTCTCGACGTCGCGCTGCTCGGCGTCCCCTACGACGGCGGCACGTCGTATCGCACCGGCGCGCGCTTCGGCCCGCGCGCCGTGCGCGAACAGTCATCGCTGATCCGGCCGTGGAATCCCGTTCTGAAGGTGCATCCGTTCGAGCGGCTCCGCGTGGCGGACTGCGGCGACGTCGACGTCGTGCCGATCTCCATCGAGCGCACGTTCGAGGTGATCGAGCGTCGCATCGACGCCGTGCTACAGGCAGGCGCCACGCCCGTCTGCGTCGGCGGTGACCACTCGATCTCGCTACCGATCATGCGCGCACTTGCGCGCCGTCACGGTCCGCTCGGCGTCGTGCATTTCGACGCGCACCCCGACACGTGGGATGAATACTTCGGCAGCAAGTTCTTCCACGGCACGCCGTTTCGCCGCGCGATCGAGGAGGGCGCCGTGGACGGCCGTCGGATGATCCAGGTCGGGATTCGTGGACCGCTCTACGGGTCGGACGATTTCGCGTTCCACGATCAGCACGGTCTCGAGGTGCTGCGCATTGAGGCGGTGAAGGAGCACGGCACCGCGTGGGCAGCCGAGCGGCTCGCGCGCTTGCGCGGCGGTCCCGTCTACTGCTCGTTCGATATCGACGCGTGCGATCCCGCGTACGCGCCCGCGACGGGCACGCCCGAGGTCGGCGGCCTCACGTCGTTCGAAGCGCTCACGCTGGTGCGCTCGCTCGCGGGCCACTCGCTGGTTGGCGCCGACATCGTCGAGGTCTCGCCGCCGTACGATGGTCCCGGCCAGATCACCTCGTTGCTCGCCGCCAACCTCATGTTCGAGCTCGTGAGCGTGCTCGCGCTCGGACGATGAGGCTGCGCATCCAAGCCGTCGTTGCCCTGACCGCGCTCCTGCTGCTCACGGCCGCCGCGCCGGTGTCGGCGGCGCCCGCCCCGGTTGCGACCGTGATCGTCGACGGCGTCATCAGCCCGGTGACGCTGCGGCTCGTCGAGACCTCGATCGTGCGGGCGAAGGCCTCCGGGGCGCAGGCACTCATCATCCAGCTCGACACGCCGGGTGGCCTGGAGCGCTCGATGCGCGCGATCTGCCAGCGGCTGCTCAATGCCGAGATCCCGGTGATCGTCTGGGTCGGACCGACCGGCGCGCGGGCCGCGTCCGCGGGCGTGTTCATCACGATGGCCGCGCACGTCGCCGCGATGGCGCCGGCGACCAACATCGGCGCCGCGCATCCCGTGGCGGCTGGCGGCGGCACCATGGACAAGGAAATGTCGCGGAAGGTCGAGAACGACGCCGCGGCATTCATCCGCACGATCGCCGTCGAGCGCGGGCGCAACGCCGAGTGGGGCGAGAAAGCCGTGCGCCAATCGGTATCGGTGACCGAGCGCGAAGCGCTGCGGCTCAAGGTCGTCGACTTGATCGCCGATTCGATTCCCGACCTGTTGACGAAGCTGGACGGGCGCACGGTGAAGACGTCACAGGGGGTTGTGACGCTCGCGACACGCGAGGCCATCGCTAGGCCGATCGAGATCGGGTTCCGCGATCGCGTGCTCGCGGTGATCACCGATCCGAACGTGGCGTACGTGCTGATGATGCTAGGCACGCTTGGCCTGATCTTCGAGCTCTCGACGCCGGGCGCGATCCTACCGGGCGTCATCGGCGGCATCTCGCTGATCCTGGCGTTCTTCGCCTTTCAGAGTCTGCCGATCAACTTCGCCGGCCTCCTCCTGATTCTCTTCGCCATCATTCTGTTCATTGCCGAGGTGAAGGTCACGAGCCACGGTGTGCTCGCCGTGGGCGGCATCGTGGCGATGGCGCTGGGCTCGTTGATGCTCTATGACGCGCCCGAAGTTGGCTTTCGCGTCTCGTGGCGTGTGCTCGTTCCGACCGTCGCGCTGACCGCCGGCTTTTTCCTGTTCGCGCTGACGCTCGGCGTGCGCGCGTTCCGACGGCGGCCGCTGCTCGGCGTGAGCGGTCTGGTCGGTCAGAGCGGTGTGGCGCGCGGGGCACTCGGCCCCGAGGGACAGGTGAGCGTGCACGGCGAGATCTGGCGCGCGGTCGCCGACCGACCGCTGCCGGACGGCACGCCGGTCACCGTCGTCGACGTTCAAGGGCTGACGCTGCGCGTGGTCGGCAGCGACGCTGCGGGGGGAGGGACGCGATGATCTCGATGGACTCGGCGTTGATCTTCGTGGTGGTGATCGCCGCGGTGATTTTCATCGGCTCCTACGCCAAGATTCTGCGCGAGTACGAGCGGGGCGTCATCTTCCGGCTCGGACGCAACGCCCGTGCGCTGCTCAATCCCGGCGGCACCGGCAACGGGCCGGGCCTCGTGCTGCTCGCGCCGTTCGTCGACCGCATGGTGAAGGTCAGCATGCAGACGGTCGCTCTCGACGTGGCGCCACAGGACGTGATCACGCGCGACAACGTCTCGCTGAAGGTCAGCGCGGTCATCTACTTCCGCGTCATTGATCCCGTGAAGGCCGTTATCGCCGTGCAGGACTATCTGTACGCGACGTCGCAGATCGCGCAGACGACGCTGCGGAGCGTCCTGGGCCAGGTGGAGCTCGACGATCTGCTGTCCGCGCGCGACAAGATCAATCAACAGCTGCAGCGCATCATCGACGAGCACACCGAGCCGTGGGGCATCAAGGTGGCCAACGTCGAGGTCAAGCAGATCGACCTGCCGCAGGACATGCAGCGGGCGATGGCCAAGCAGGCCGAGGCCGAGCGCGAGCGCCGCGCCAAGGTCATCAACGCCG
>DAIRVP010000173.1:0-10996 GCA_036802765.1 Candidatus Rokuibacteriota bacterium | reverse complement strand
TAGCCCATGCCCTGCACGGATTCGGGTGTGATCTTCACCATCACCCTCACCTCGCCAGGCTGACGGTACGGGTACTTGTCCTTGCCCATGTACTTCTTGGCCAGCGCATCGATGTGAGCGTCGGCGCCCTTCTCCGTCATCTCACTGACGCGTCCGCGAACCTGCACGTAGCGGTACGGGTTGTCGGGATCCTGAGCCGACAGCGCCACACGCGGGTTCGCTTTCAAGTTGCGATCCTTCACGCGGCCGCGGGCGGTGTTGATGCGCACGTGCGTGCCGTCGAAATCGCACCACACCGGCGTCACCTGCGGCCGGCCATCCGTCCCGACGGTAGCGAGGTGGCAGAACGCTTTCTTGTCGAAGATGTCGCGATAGTTACCGAGATTCGCTGCCATGCTCATTTCCTCCCTGCTTTGAGCTGCTCGAGCACCGAGAAGGCGTGCCGGATCGACTTCACTGCGAGCGTGCCACCCATCAGAACGCCTATGTCCAACGTCTCGGCGATCTCGGCGTCGGTCGCACCCTGGTCGAGGACCTCCTCGACGCGGTGATCGATTCAGTCGAAACAGTTCTGCGACACGGCGACCGCGAGCGCCGTCAGCTCCTTGTGCTTCTTGGACAGCGCGCCGTCGGCGAAGACCTCCTTGCCGATCTCGCCGTACGCCCGGTACACCTTCATCGGCGACTTCAGCATCAGGCCGTTGAGCCGTTTCTTTTCCGCGTTCCGCTCGTGCACGTGCATGGATGCCTCCGTCGCGTTATGAGGCCCTGGTCAGCTCTTCACCGCGCGCGTCCGCCATCGCCCGCAGCGCAAAGAGAAGCCGCACGACGCACTGCTGGACGAGCAGCGCGTCTTGAGTGAACGGATCGGCGAGCCACTCGCGGGCCCACTCGCGATTCTCCGCCGCGAACCCGAGCGTGGGCGACAGCTTCTGAAGCCGCAGCAGCATGTCGTCCTGAGGCAGACCGGCCGCGCGCAGCCGATCCACGACGGCGGCGCGCACGGCGGCGTTCCAGATGCCGGTCAACCCTTCCAGCAGCGCGCCGTAGCACGTCAGCCCTTCCTTCTGGGTCAGCGCCTGCAGAACCGCCGGCACCAGCGGGTTGACCACGGTGTCGCCGTCATCGTCGGTGCCGAACAGCGGACCGATCACCGGATCGGCGTTCGGCTCATCGAGCCGCTCGATGAGCGAAGCGGCGTCTGCCGCCGGCACCGGCGTGAGCTGGGCAAGCCGATCGAGTAACGGAACGTCGCCTGCCATGTCGCCTCCTATCCTCCGGCCCGCGTCGGTTCCTCACGCATGTCGGGCCGTGCCAGCTCGCGCGCCCGGCCCGCCGGCACGAGAAAGGCGGACGCCAGCGCGAGCGCACTCACGGCGAGCCCGACAACGAACACGCCGTGCAGCGCCTCGGCCATCGACGCCCCGCTCGCCAGCCGCCGCACCATCACCGCCCCCATGACCGAGAGTCCCACGGCTCCGCCGATCGTGCGCAAGAACTGTGTCAGCGAGGTCGCCGCCCCCAGATCGCTCCGTGCGACGACGCTCTGCGCGGACAGGAGCATGGGCACGAAGGTGAGCCCCATGCCGACACCTCCGAGCAGCGCGTCCCGCATCGCGGTCGCCTGGCTCAGCCCCGGCGCCCAGCGCGCGAGCAGCAGGAATGACACGGCCAGGCACGTCATGCCGGTCACGACGGGCGCGCGATAGCCGACTCGGAGCACCAGACGTGCGCTGACAATGGACATCGCGACCCAGCCGAGCACGAACGGGATCAGCACGACGCCGGCGGCGGTCGCCGACATGCCGACGACGTGCTGCAGGAACAACGGCACGAACGAGATCGCGCCGAACATCGCCATACCGGAGAGAAAGCCGTTGACCCCTGCGGCCAGGACCATTCGGTGTCGGAACAGGCGGAACGGCACGATCGGCTCGCTCGCGCGCCGCTCCACCGGCACGAAGGCCGCCAGCGAGAGCACGGCCACGCTCAGCGGCGTGACGACGTCGCTGCCCGTCCACGCGCCGACCCGGCCCGCCTCGAGAATCCCGAACAGCAGCGCCGAGATGCCGCCGGTGAACAGCACGACACCGGCCCAGTCGAACGCGTGACGCCGACGCACGACGCCGTCCTGCAGCGCGCCGGCCAGCAACGCGATGGCGACGTCGCCGAACGGCAGGTTCACGTAGAAGACCCAGCGCCACGATCCGAGGTCCGTGAGCACGCCTCCGAGCAGCGGGCCGAGGAGCGACGCCACGCCCCACATCCCCGACACGTAGCCTTGCATGCGCGCGCGCTGCTCGAGGCCGAACAGTTCGCCGATGATCGTCATGCCGAGCGTCATGAGTGAGCCGGCGCCCAAGCCCTGCACCATGCGGAACGCGATCAGTTGCGTCATGTTCTGGGACAGCCCCGACAGCGCGGAACCCAACAGGAACACACCGAGTCCGGTCAGGTAGACGGGGCGCCGGCCGAAGAGATCGGAGACACGGCCCCAGAGCGGCATGGTGACCGTCGACGTCAGCAGGAACCCAGAGAAGACCCAGGAATAGATCTGCACGCCGCCGAGGCTCTCCACGACCCTCGGCATTGCGGTCGCAACGACCGTCGATTCCATTGCCGCGAGGAACACCGACACCATGACGCCGTAGAGCGCCCGGCGCTTGCGGACGTCGTCAGCGATCACGACCGCTCAATGGCCTCCCGTACAGGCGGCGCAACCGCAGAGAGCGCGCAGATCCGCGTAGGGATAGACGCTGGCGTGCGCGTCCACCCATGTGATGGCGAGACCGGCGTCGGTGCGACGAATGTTCTGAGGCCACGCGGCCGATTCGCCGACGACCTCCAGCGTGGCGCAGGCGCCGCAGCCGCAGGATCGGCGCAGCGATTCGAACGGGTAGATCGACCCGTGATCGTCGGCCCACGTGACGCCGAGCGCGTAACGCCCGACCAGATGAACGTCGCGCGGGACCTCAGGGTTCGGCTGGCCGATGATCGGCAGACGGCCTTTCACGCCTCGCCCCCGCGCGCCGCCGCGTAGAGGCGCATGCCGGCCAACAGATAATGGACGGCGACGTTCTGGTGCGCACCCCAGACTCCCGCGCGCCGGCGGATGCCCTCCTCGCTGAGCGTTCGACCGCGCCGCGCGTAGTGATGCTCGAACGCCTTGCGGACGGCGAGGTCCCCGGCCGGACAGATATCACCACGCCCGCAGCAGCGCGCGAGGAACCAGTCGGCGGTCCAGCGTCCGAGCCCGCGCAGCGCCGTGAGAGTGGCGATGACGTCCGCGCTCGGCGCCGTCATCAGGCCGTCGAGATCGAGCGTGCCGCGGACCAGACCGCGGGCCACGTCGCGGATGTACTCGCCTTTGCGCGTAGAGAACTTCAGCGCTCGGTATTCCCGCAGCCGCGCGGCCGCCAGTGACGCCGGCGTCGGAAACGCCCAAACCTCACCGCCCGCGGTCGCGACCGGCGTGCCCCAGCGGCGCACCAGGCGCGCGCGGCACGCGAAGGCAAACGAGAGATTCACCTGCTGCGCGGAAATCGAGCCGATGAGCATCTCGAGCGGCGTGGCGGCGAGGGTCGGGCGCATGCCGTACAGCGGCTCCACCAGCGGTGCGAGCGCGGCATCCGCTTTGGCCATGCGGTAGAAGCCGACGAGGTCGAAGTCGAGACCATACAAGCGACGAACCTCGGCCATCACCGCACGCTCGACCTCGGCGGCATCGCTCGAGATCGTGATCGTGAGACGAGCGTCGTCGACGCCGCCAGCTGCACGCACCTCGTAGGGCAGCAGCCGCTCGCCAAGCCGAAGCACGCGACGGAGCACGTCGCCGTCGACGCGAGTGGTCGGATCTTCTCCCCAACGGTGGTAGCGCGCGAGCGTGGCCGCGACGTCGAGCGGGCCGTCGACGGCGAGAGTGAGCTTCATCGGCCTGATCACGCGATCGTCGAGTGTACCAGAGTCGTCAGTGCCGGAGGTGATACGGGACGTCGGTGACGATGACGTTCTTGCGGAACAGGAAGGTGCCCTTGATCAACAGCGCCGTCTGGTTGTGGAGGATCTGCTGCCACCAACGCGCCGGAATGAACTCCGGCAGCACGATGGTCACCACGTGGTTGTCGCCGTGGCGCTGGAGCTGATCGATGTATTCGAGCAGCGGTCCGAGCAGTGAGCGGTACGGCGATGCCAGCACGATCAGCGGCAGGCCCTGCCCCCACTTGCCCCAGCGCTCCTCCAGCCGACGCGTCCGCTCCGGGTCGGTTTCCACGTACAGCGCTTTCGCGCTCGGGGACAGCGTCTGGGCGTATTGCAGCGCGTGCACGACGCCGCGATGAAGGTCGCCCACCAGCACCAGCACCGTGTTCGTCATCGGCGGCGGCACCGAGTAATCGTCGAGCGAGAGCTGTCGCGCGACCTGACCATAGTGGTGATGGACGACGAGAAAGATGGCGACGAGCGTGGGGATGAGCAGCACGACGATCCAGGCGCCGTGCGAGAACTTCGTGACCGCGATCGTGACCATGACGACGCCGGTCACGAGCGCGCCGACGCCGTTGAGCGCCAGGCGCCACCCCCAGCCCGGGCCGCGCACGCGCATCCATCGGCGGACCATGCTGCCTTGCGACAGCGTGAAGGAGACGAAGACGCCGACGGCGTACAGCGGAATCAGCGCGTGGGTGTCGCCGCGGAAGATCAGCAGCAGCGCGATGGCCAGGCTGCCGAGGATGACGATGCCGTTAGAGAAGACCAGGCGGTCGCCCTGCGTGGAGAACTGGCGCGGGATGAACCGATCACGGGCGAGAAAGAACGCGAGGCGGGGGAAGTCGGCGAACGACGTGTTGGCGGCCAACAGCAAGATCAGCATCGTCACGAACTGAATCTCGTAATAGAGCACGCCGCCGCCGAATACGTGGCGCGCCAGCTGCGACACGACGGTCTCGTGCTCCTTGGGCACGATGCCGAAGTCGTAGGCGAGATACGTGACACCGAGGAAGAGCGCGATCAAGATGCCCCCCAGCCACGAGAGCACCACGCGCGCGTTGCGCGCTTCGGGCGCCTTGAACGCTGGCACCCCGTCCGACACCGCTTCCACCCCGGTCAGGGCGGCGCATCCGGAGGCGAACGCGCGTAACAAGAGGAAGAGCCCGATCCCCTCGAGTCCGGGTGCGTGCGCCTCGTAGGGCGCTTTGCCGAGGAAGTTGAAGATTACGCCGGCGCCGCCGTACACGACGACCGCGAATATGCTGCCGATGAACAGGTACGTCGGCGCCGCGAACAGCTTGCCCGACTCGCGAATGCCGCGCAGGTTCGCGACGGCGACGGCGGCCACGGCCGCCACGCACAGGACGACACGATACGGAAACAGCCACGGCACCGCCGACGTTACCGCGGCGATTCCCGCCGCCACGCTCACCGCAACGGTCAGCACGTAGTCGATCAACAGCGCCGCACCAGCCACCAGAGCCGGGTAGATTCCCAGGTTGTCCTTGGACACGATGTACGCGCCGCCGCCTTGCGGGTAGGCCCGGATCGTCTGCCGGTAGGACGACACGACAACGGCGATCAGGATCGCGATGGCGATTCCGATCGGCAGCGAGTAGGACAGGGCCGCGCTGCCGGCCAGCACGAGCACGAGCAAGATTTCTTCTGTCGCGTACGCGGTTGACGAGAGCGCGTCGGAGGCGAAGACCGCCAGGGCTGTGGGCTTGGAGAGACGTTCGTGCCGGGACTGCGCCGTCGGCAGCGGCGTTCCGACGAACAGTCGTTTCAGCTGATGCAGACGCACCGCAGCATCATACTTGGTTGCCTCTCGAGGAGCGCCACGGGTTTCCCGGGGCCGCGATCGGGCCCCGCCGACTAACTAGAACGGCGAGGGCTGCTGGCGGTGCTGGTCCGCGGCGTTCTCGAAGCGCGCATACTGGGGCAAGAAGACGACCTTCACGGTGCCGGTGGGTCCGTTCCGCTGCTTGCCGATGATGACCTCCGCAATGTTCTCCTCCTCCGGCGGCACGTCCTCGCGATACACGCGGGCGCGATAGAGGAAGAGAATGACGTCGGAGTCCTGCTCCAGCGCGCCGGAGTTGTGGCTGACAATGCCGTCGGCCAGCCACGACTCGGGCCCGGGCACCGTCAGGTCGAAGACGTCGTCATGGCCCGCCGCCTCGATCGCGACGATACGGTCCCACTCGACGTCGCGCCGCGACGCTTCGCCGGTGCGCTCGGCATCGACTGTCTCGGCGTAATCGTGCAGCGTTTCTGGAATCTGATTGGCAACGGCCAGCCTGTCGTGATGGCTCAGATCGCTGATCCTCATCCAGCCACGGTGCGAGAACAGGCGATGCTCCTGCGTCGCGCGGATCGACCGACCCGAGGCCAGTCGGATCATCCGCACCGCTCGCCGCCCAACGCGCCAGACGCGTTCGCTCTTCGCGGTCACGATGGCGCCGCGCGGTGTCATGGCGAGGACTTCCGGCGCCGTCCCGACGAGATCGCTGATCGGAACGCGGCGACCATCCGTCAGCAGCACACCCGTATCGCCGGTGACGCATTCACGGAGGTCCGAGAGCTGCGGCCGGAAGTCGCGCTGGGTGCGCGCCTCCACCGCGCGCGAAAGCTGTGAGAGCGCGACGACCGGCACGTTGAGCTCCTTGGCGAGCGCCTTGAGCGAGCGCGAGATCTCGGAAATCTCCTGCTGTCGGTTGTCGAGCGCGGCACGCCCGCGCATGAGCTGCAGGTAATCGATCACGAGAAGATCGAGGCCGTGCTCGGCCTTCATGCGGCGAGCCTTGGCGCGTGCTTCGAGCACCGTCAGGCCGGGACTGTCGTCGATGAAGATCTTCGCTTCCGAGAGCCGGCCCGCGGCCGCGGTCAGCCGATGCCAGTCCGAAGACGAGAGAAATCCAGTACGGACCGCTTGGGAGTCGACCTTGGCTTCCGAGCAGAGCATGCGCTGCACGAGCTGCTGCGCGGACATCTCGAGGCTGAGCACGAGAGCGGTTCCACGCAGCGTGACGCCGACGTGCTGCACGATGTTGAGCGCGAACGCCGTATTGTGCGTGACGATGTGGTCATCGGTGATGTAGAGCGCCGACGGGTGCGTCACCGCGATACACTGCGTCGGCGCGACGCGGGTCGGCTCGATCGACGCGAAGATCGGGCGGCGCGGTCGTCGTGGTGTCAGGGCTCGGATCCGCTTCGACGAGAGGGTCACAAGCTCCTTGGGCTCGAAATAGTCGACGGTGCAGACGTACGGCGCGCGTGTGGAGCGGCGGCGGACGGAACACCAGGCGCCGACGGACCGCGCCAGCGCGGCCACCGCGCGCGCGAGCGACCCGCTGCGAACCGTGAGCCGCAGCGTGCCTCGCGCTTCCACGACCCCGCTCGCGTCGAACAGGCCGCGCAGCACGTCCAGGCGGGCGGTGCGGCGGGCATCTATATACATGTCGGGCACAAACCGCTGCCGCGCGTCGATGTCCCAGAGGCCCACCCGTCGTAATTCATCGATGATGACGCCTGCCGTCCGGCCCTCCGCACGCTCGGCGACACGCGCCAACAACTCCGGGTCCGACGTCCAGAAGCGCAGCGCGCCACCCGACAACTCGCCCGCGCCCACAAGCGCACCGAGCAGCCAGGGATCGACCGGCAACGCCGCGGCGTGGCCATCGTCGCCGGATGTCATGTCGATCCCGAGGCTCGAGCGGTAGTGCTTGCGGGCGAGCAGCGTCGCGATCTGCGCCGTGGCCAGCACGCGCGGCTCGGGCCAGGCGCGGTGGTGAACGCGCCAGAGATGCTCGGCGCAGCACTCGGTCGAGCGACCATCGGAGAACGTGACGCGATAGACCTGCCGCGGGCCCTGAGGAAACACGCCGCGGACGCGCGACTCACGGCCGTCGATCGAGGCCAGCGCGTCGCCGACTTGCAGCTCGCCCATGCGCTTCCAACCGGTCGTCGTTCTGACCCGCGCATCGAGCGGCTGTGCCTTTCCCATGCTCGGTCGCCCCGCGATGATGATGAAGTCCGACGGCTGGAACCCCGACGTCTCGAGGTCGAGCTTTTCGAAGCCGGTGGCGACGCCGGTGACGTGCTCCTTGCGCTCGTACAGACGCTCGATGTATTCGAACGTGTTCTTGAGGATCTTGGACACGGGCAGCGCGCTGCCCTCGAGCCGGCGCTCGGCCAGGCTGAAGATCCGCTTTTCCGCGTCGTCCACGAGCGTCTGGACGTCTTCCTTGGCGTCGAATGCCTGACCGATGATGTGCGTGGAGGTCTGGATGAGCTCGCGCAGCACGGCCATGTCGCGCACGATGGCCGTGTACGAGGTCAGGTGCGCGGCGATCGAGGCCTCTTCCATCAGCAGCGCGATCGCGGCGGGGCCGCCGACGAATTGCAGCTGATCGGTGCGACGCAGCTCCTCGCTCAGCGTCAGCGAGTCCACCGGCGCGCCGCGATCGAACAGTGTGAGCATCGCCTGATAGATGGCGCGATGCGCTTCGGTATAGAAATCTGACGGCCGCAGCACCTCGACCACGCGCGGCAGCGCCTCGCGGCCTTCCAGGAGAACGGCGCCGAGCACGGCGCGCTCGGCATCGAGGTTGTGCGGCGGAATGCGTGTGGGAACTTCGAGCGGACTCAACGACGGGCTCCATCACAGCTGCCGAGCATGCGGCATCTTCCTCGCGCCGCGTCGCCGGCGTCAAACAAATTCAGCTAGTCACAACTCATCCACATGTTTCGTCGTCGATACGGTGGATAAGCGGTGTGTAACCGCACGATTCACGTGGACGACGCGTGGACAACAGAGAAGTGCTGAGCGGTGAAACAGAACGGCCCCGAGAATCGTGACGATTCTCGGGGCCGTTGAGTGCTGCGCGCGCGGCGTGCGTTACTCGCGCGCGACGCTGACCTTCAGCTGCGCGGTGACGTCGGCGTGCAGGCGGATGGGAACGACCGTCTCGCCGAGCGCCTTGATGGGCTCGTCGAGCTGCACGCGCTTACGCTCGACTTTCACGCCGTGCTTGTCGAGGAACTCGACCAGATCCTGCGAGGTGACCGAGCCGAAGAGCTTGCCTTCCTCGGAGGCCTGGCGTCGCTCCTCGTACGTGAGCGCCTCGATCTTGTCACGCAGCGTCTCGGCGTCGCCCTTGATGCGGTCGGCCTTGGCGTTCGCTTGCTTCTTGATGTGCTCGAGGTTCTTGAGGTTGCCGGCGGTGGCGCTGAGCGCAAGCTTCTGTGGAATGAGGAAGTTGCGGGCGTAGCCGTCGGAGACGTCGCGGACCTCACCACGCCGCCCGAGCTTCTGCACGTCGTCCAGCAGGATGATCTTCATGAGCCGTTCCTAGTCAGTCGAGACGTACGGCAGCAGCGCTACCGTGCGCGCGCGCTTGATCGCATGAGTGAGCTGCCGCTGGTGTCGCGCGCAGCTGCCGGAGATCCGGCGCGGAATGATCTTACCGCGCTCGGTGACGAAGCTGCGCAGACGTCGCGTGTCCTTGTAGTCGACCAGGTCCACCTTGTCTGCGCAGAACTTGCAGATTTTTCGCCGCCCGAATCGGCGGCGCTTCACGGGCTTCGCTGCAGGCGGAATGGCGCTCCTCCTTTAACCGTTAGAACGGGACGTCGTCGTCGCCGCCGCCGGCATTGGCCGTCTCTTCGGCAAACGCCGGAGCCGCCGCGGGCGCGCCGACGGCTGCGCCCTTCGTGCGGCTCATGAACTGAACGCGCTCAGCCACCACTTCCGTGACCGTGCGCTTCTGGCCGTCCTTGCCTTCCCAGTCGCGCGTTTGCAGCCGGCCCTCGACGAAGATGCCGCTGCCCTTGTCGAGGTACTCACCGCACGACTCCGCCTGCTTGCCCCACACGACGACGGTCAGGAAGCAGGCTTCCTCCCGCTTCTCTCCCGATTGCGTCGTGTAATTGCGGTTGACGGCCATGCGGAGATCTGCGACGGCCGTGCCGCCGGGCGTGTAGCGCAGCTCTGGAGGACGGGTCAGGTTACCGATCAGCAACACCTTGTTGAGGCTCGCCATCAGACCACCTCCTCGAGGACCTTGTCGTCCCCGCCGGGGGTTTCCTGCACCTTTCTCGAGCGAGCCTTCTTGCTCCGGGTCGGCACCCGCGTCGACAGAAAGCGCAGGACGTTTTCGTTCAGCCGGAGCTGCCGCTCGAGCTCCTTCACCATGGACGGCTCGGCCTTCGCCTCGAACACCGCGTACGTGCCTTCCCGCTGCTTGCGGATGTCGTACGCGAGCCGGCGCTTTCCCCAGTTGTCGACCTTGTCGACCTCGATCCCGAGCGATTTGGCCTGCTCACCGACCTGCGTGAGCAGCGTGGCGACTTCCTCATCGGTCGGCTTGGAATCGACGATCACGAGTATTTCGTACGGCCGCAGTGCACTCACCTCCCGAAACATCTTGGGTCGAAGCGCTTAACGATAACACATCATCAAGGGGCGTCCGGTCAACGCCGGAAAAGAGATACGGCCCGGGCCGTGTTCGGCCCGGGCCGTCGCTCACGCATCGCGTGAGCTCAGGAGCCTTTCAGCTCGCGCTTAATACATGTCCCCGTGCGGCATCGCGGGAGCGGCCGCCGGCTTCTCCTCGGGGATGTCGGTGACGAGCGCTTCCGTGGTCAGCAGCAGCGAGGCGATCGACGCCGCGTTCTGCAGCGCCACCCGCTCCACCTTTGCCGGATCGATGATACCGGCCTGCAGCATGTCCACGAACTCGTTGCTGTCGGCGTCGAAGCCGCGCGTGGCGACCGTCTCCGCCTTGACCTTCTCGACGATCACGCTGCCCTCGAGGCCGGCATTCTCGACGATCTGGCGGATCGGCTCCTCGAGCGCCCGCCGGACGATCATCGCGCCGACCTTCTCGTCACCCTCGAGCTTTTTGAGGTTGTCGATAGCCTTCGCGCAGCGCAGCAGCGCCACGCCGCCGCCCGGCACGATGCCTTCCTCGACCGCGGCGCGGGTCGCGTTGAGCGCGTCCTCGACGCG
>DAIRVP010000172.1:0-11088 GCA_036802765.1 Candidatus Rokuibacteriota bacterium | reverse complement strand
GGGCGCCCATGTCCTCGTAGGGATCCTTGAGCTCGATCTCCTTGGCGACGGTGACGCCGTCTTTGGTAATCGTGGGGCTGCCGAACTTCTTGTCGATGACGACGTTGCGGCCTTTGGGGCCCAGCGTCGCCTTCACGGCCGCGGCCAGGACGTTCACGCCCTTCAGCAGGCTCGTGCGAGCGTCCTCTTCGAACTTCAGCTGCTTCGGCATGGATCGTGTGCCTCCCTGGAATGTGTTCTGGCTGGAATGTGTTCTGGAATGTGTTGGCTGAGCGCTACTCGAGAATGGCGAGAACGTCCTCTTCGCGGAGAATGAGGTAATCGTCCCCATCGATCTTCACTTCGTTGCCGGAATACTTGCCGAACAGGATGCGGTCGCCCGACTTCACGTCCAGGGCGATGCGCTTGCCATCATCGGCGATCTTGCCGTTGCCGGCGGCGACAACCTTTCCGCGCTGCGGCTTTTCCTTCGCCGTGTCGGGAATGATGATGCCGCCGATCTTTTCCTCGCTCTCTTCCTCGCGCTTGACGAGGATTCGGTCATGCAGCGGACGCACTTTCATGGACCCCTTGCCTCCCTGGGTTACGGTTGATGCTTGAGCGGCTTTCGCCATGGCGAGCAACCTCACTGTATGTGTATTAGCACTCGTTCGGAGCGAGTGCTAATATACCGGGCCGTCGGGCGGATTCAAGCGAAAAAATCGGAGGCCTTCGGATGGCAAAAAGCGTTTTTATTTCAAATGTTTTACCCGAGCAGGCCAGGGCATTGATCCCTGCGGATTACGGGGTCGATTACAACGATACGGACTCCCCCCTACCCAAAGCCGAGCTGATCCGCAGGCTGCGCGGCAAAGACGCGCTGATCTGCCACATCATCAGCACCATCGACGAGGAGGTCCTCGCGGGCGCCCCTGGGCTCAAGGCCGTTTGCAACGTCGCCGTGGGCTTCAACAACATCGACGTGGCGGCGTGCAAAGAGCGTGGAGTCGTCGTCACCAACACCCCGGATGTCCTGACCGAAACGACGGCTGATTTCGCCTGGGCCCTGCTCATGGCCGCCGCTCGGCGGGTCGTGGAGGCCGATCGCTTCGCCCGCTCCGGCCAGTGGACGCGTTGGCAGTGGGACCTGCTGTGGGGCAATGATGTGTACGGCAAGACGCTGGGGGTCATCGGCTTCGGACGCATCGGCCGAGCGGTCGCTCGCCGCGCGCTCGGCTTCAACATGCGCGTGCTCTACCACGATACGGTGCGCGCCGACGCCGCGGCCGAGCGCGAGCTGAAGGCGACGTACATGGACCGGGACGCGTTGCTGCGCGAATCGGACTTCGTCAGTCTCCACACCCTGCTGATTCCGGAAACGCGTCACCTCATCGACGAGCGCACGCTACGCCTGATGAAGCCGACCGCCATCCTGGTCAACGCGGCGCGTGGGCCGATCGTCGATGAAGCCGCGCTCGTCCGAGCGCTCAAGGAACGGTGGATCGCCGCCGCCGGTCTCGACGTGTTCGAGGAGGAGCCGAAGATCCACCCCGAGCTGCTTTCGCTCACCAACGTGACGCTGGCGCCTCACATCGCGAGCGCTTCGCTCGACACGCGGCTGGCCATGGCGAATCTCGCGGTCCGGAATTGCCTGGCGGTTCTGGAGGGCAAGCCGGCGATTACGCCGGTCAGCTGAGCGCCTTCGCCGAGCCCGCCACTGAGTCCAGCGCGGGGAATATAAGAGGAGAGACCACGGCGGCGCGGTACTGAGCTCTGAAATCGAGCGGGTGAGCGATGCTCACGATGTTCCGGCCACGTCCCGGACCGCGAGACGCCGCTCGATACGCGCAAGCCGGTACGTGAACGTCTCCAGCACCCGCTCGGCGGCGCCGGCCGCACGCGCCAGCTCCAGCGCGTCGCTGACGACCGCGCGCGCGGCGGCGAAATCCCGTGCGCGATGCTCGTGGAACTTCGCGAGCTCTTCCCACGGTCGCGGGTCGAACAGCTCACGCTGGCGTGCCGCGTCCCACAGCTCGCAGGCAGTCTGCCAGCGGGCGGCACGCTTCTCCCACCACGCCAAACGCAGCCTCACCGAGTGCGCGGCCTCGCCGCACAGACCGGCGTCGAGTGCCGCACGATAGCAGCCGAGAGCACGCTCGAGGTCGACGGGCTCCCAGAGCCGGCCAAGCCCAGCCCACTCCTCGGCGCGAAGCGCAGGCGCTTCGCGCAGCGCCGCGCCGAACCAGCCGACGAGCGCGGCGAGCGACAGCACGTCGTCGCGGTTGTGCTCGAAGATGCGAGTCAGCGGCGCCGCACGCTTGCGGCGCAGCCAGTCGAAATACAGCGTCGGGATGAGTCCGCCCGGCACGTCGTGCTCACGCGCGAGCCCGAGCACGTCACGCTCGAGCGTTCCGAGCCGGCAGTCGTCGAAGCACCCCGTCCACACGCGGCGTGACGGCCGGAGCATGTCGAAGTGTGCGAGCGTCGCCGGCCACCGCCGTCGTGCCAGCACGAACCGCGTCTCGAGCAGCGGCAGGTCGAAACCACCGCCGTTGAACGTCACGATCGCGCCCGCGCGCTCCAGCAACGGTGCGAGGGCCGCCAGCAGCGCGGGCTCCTCGTCGAGGTCACGCATGAAGTGCTGGACAACGACGAACACGTCACGCTCGATCCAACCGGCTCCGACGAGGAAGGCGTACGTGCCGGTGCCGCCGGCGAGGCCGGTGGTCTCTGTATCCAGGAACAACAGCCGATCGGCGCTCACCGGCGCCGACTCGACGCGTGCCACGCGTGCGAGCACATCGAGCGGCGCCTCGCGCACGCCGGTGAGCGGCACGCGGCCATGCCGATGCTGCAGCGGGTACTCGCGACGAACGATGACCAGCGCGCCACCGTCGGTCTCCACGATCTGTCCGCCGACGACCCGCTCGATCGGCTCGGCGGCGGCGCGCGGTGTCCGCCGCGTCTCGATGCGCCGGATGATCCGCCGCAGCTCGTCGAGACTCTGCATCCCGCTCAGGCGGTGAGCTCGTGCAAGAGTCTGGCGGCGATCGCTTTCGCGCGGCGGCCAACCTCGTTCACCGGTCCTACGCACGACGGGCAGCCAAATGCGCAGGGACACGCCGCGAGGGTGTCGAGGCCGTGGACGAGCAGCTCCGGAAGAATCTCGAACACGCGCTCGGCCAGACCGATGCCGCCCGCGTGCGAGTCGTAGAGATAGATGGTGGGGTTGAACTCGGCGGCGTTCATCAGCCTCGTCTTCGTCGATTCCCGCGTGGCCACCGCACCCGTCGCCGCGGGCGTCGTGTCTCCGAGCCACGACCCCAGGTCCCGCACGTCGCAGAGCAGGAAGATCGGGGCGAGATGGTGCAGCAGGTATGTGACGGCCCGCAGCCCATCGATCAGCTCTTCCCGTGAGCGGCTCACCCGCTCCAGCGTGGCGGGCGCCACCGTCAACCAGGCGCTGGTCGTCTGCATTTCCTGCTGCGGCAGCTCGACCTCACCTGAGCCGACGTTTTCCATGGTGCCGAGCTTGATCTTCTTGAAGCCAACGACCTTTTCCGCCACGAGCACCTCGCCTTGCTCCGCGACGTATCCGCGGGGCTCGCGGGTCTCGAAGCGCTGCAGGATCCAGACGCCCTTGGCGCTGACGGCGTCGGTGAAGTAGTCGACGTTCACGCGCTTGACGTAGGCCACCTTCTCCTCGTCTTCGCGAAAGCGCAGCTCCTGCACCTCGTATGGCACGCTCTCGACGAGGTAGATCGCCTTCGGGTAAATGGTCGCGAACGCGCTGCCCCAGTCCACCTCCGCGATGATCTGCCGCTTTTTGGTCTGCTGGGCGTCGCGCGCCGTCGTGTCGATCACCACGAAGTTGTCGGTGGTGACCGTGCGCAGCGACATGTGGTCGGCGGGATAGGTCTCCGACGCCCAGTGATAACGCTCCCCAGCGCGATGGAGCAGCCCCTCGTCCTCCAGCGCGGCGGCGAGCTTGCGGACGTCGGTCTGTCCAAACGGCTCGTCCGCGAGGAGCGGCAGCTCGAACGCGGCGCACTTTAAATGATTGGCCAGGATGAACGGGTTGTCGGGATTGACGCGCGCGTGCTCCGGCGGTGTGCCGAACAGGTAATCGGGATGCGTGACCATGAATTGATCGAGCGGCGCGCTGGTGGCGACGAGGATCGCCGCCGAAGCGCCCGATCGTCGTCCCGCGCGCCCGGCCTGCTGCCAGAGCGACGCGATCGTGCCGGGATATCCGGCCAGCACGGCGACGTCCAGATGACCGATGTCCACGCCGAGCTCGAGCGCGTTTGTCGATACGACGCCCAGCACGTCACCCGCACGCAACGATTGCTCGACCTCGCGGCGCCGGTTGGGCAGGTATCCTCCGCGATAGCCGCGCACGATTCCGGAGTCGCCGGTGGCGCGGTCGGCGACACCGCTCTTGATCGCCGTGAGGAGCACTTCCGTCGACAGCCGGCTCTGCGCGAACACGATGGTCGCGACCTTCTCACGCAGCAGCCGGATGGCGAGCTTGGCCGCCTCGCCGAGATACGGTGCGCGGATTCCGAGCTCGGGATTGACGACGGGCGGGTTGTAGCAGAGAAACGTCTTCTCGCCGCTCGGCGCCCCGCTTTCCGTCAGCTCGTCGACGTCGTGACCGATGAGGCGCGCCGCGAGCTCCCCGGGGTTCGCGATGGTCGCCGACGCCATGATGAACTGCGGCGCCGACCCGTAGTGCGCACAGATGCGATGCAGCCGGCGCAGCACGTTGCTCAGATGCGAGCCGAAGACACCCCGATAAGCGTGGAGCTCGTCGATGACGACGTACTTGAGGTTTTGGAACAGCACGGCCCACTTGGTGTGGTGCGGCAGGATCCCGGAGTGCAGCATGTCGGGATTGGTGAGCACGAGATTGGCGCGCGCCCGCACGGCGCGCCGCGCGTCCTGCGGCGTGTCGCCGTCATACGTGAACATCCGCATCTCGGGCAGCTGCTTGGCGAGCTGCTCAAGCTCGGCGAGCTGATCCTGAGCGAGCGCCTTGGTGGGAAACACGTATAGCGCGCGCGCATCGGGCTGGTGCACGAGTGCCTGCAGCACCGGCAGGTTGTAGCAGAGCGTCTTGCCCGAGGCCGTCGGCGTGACCACGACGACGTGGCGCCCGCGCTGGACCAGATCCCATGCGTGTGCTTGATGGCTGTAGAGCCGTTCGATGCCGCGCGCGCGCAACGCCTCGACGATGCGCGGGTCCATCGTGGCCGGAAACGGCGCGTACACGGCGGGGCGCGCGGGGAAATGTCGAGAGGCGGTGATGCAGGAGCCCGTCGAGGCGGAGATCAGCAGATCGTCCAGGATCTCGCCGAGCACGGGGCGACTGTATCATAGCGACGTGAAGCGCCTCGCGTTTTGGCTGCCGCCGCTGTTGTGGATGGCGACGATCGCGTGGTTTTCCACCGCCGAGTTCAGCGCCGACAACACCGGGACCGTCCTGACGCCGTTGTTTCGCTGGCTCCTGCCTCACGCCACCGAGCCGCAACTCGCGGCACTGCATGCGCTCACGCGCAAGGCCGCACACGTCACCGAATACGCGATCCTCTGCGCCCTGTGGTTCGTCGCGCTCACCCGCGAGCGTGGATTGTCGCGGCAGCGCGCGGCGTGGATGGCATTGCTCGTCGCCATCGGCTGGGCTGTCCTCGACGAATTGCACCAGGCGCTCGTGCCGAGCCGCACGGCAAGCGCCATGGACGTCGGCATCGACACCCTGGGCGCGCTGGTCGCGGCCGCCGTCGGCGGTTACGGTGGAGGACGCGTGCTCGAGGTCGCGGCCGCTGTCTTTTTGTGGACGGCAGCGGCGGGTGGCGCGCTCGTCATCGCGATCGATCTCGCGAGCGGCGTCTCGGCCGGCGTGCTGTGGCTGACCGTCCCCGCCGCCGGCGTGGCGCTGGCGCTGCGACGGCGCGCGGCCGCGCGCACCTGACTACACGTTGAGCCGCGGATCGAGTGTGTCGCGCAGACCGTCGCCGAACAGGTTGATACCGAGCACGGTCAGGAGGATCGCCAGGCCGGGAAAGGTCGCCAACCACCACGCGGTCGAGATATAGACGCGGCCGTCGGCGAGCATCCCGCCCCAGGTCGGCGTCGGCGGCTGCACGCCGAGGCCGAGGAACGACAGCGCGGACTCGATGACGATCACGCGCGCCATGTCGAGCGTCGCCACCACGAGCCAGGGCGTGAAGACGTTGGGCAACACGTGGCGGATGAGAATCCGACCGTCGCGCCCGCCGAGGGCCTGCGCAGCCTGCACGAACTCGCGCTCGCGCAGGGAGAGCGCCGCGCCGCGCACGATGCGTGCGTACACGACCCAGCTCGAGACGCCGATCACGCAGATGATCGTCGTGAGACTCGGCCCGAGCACGCCGATGACCGCGATGGCGAGCAGGATGAACGGGAAGGCCAGCTGAATGTCCGCGAGCCGCATCAGCACGTCGTCGACGCGGCCGCCGAAGTAGCCGGCCAACAGTCCCGCCATCATGCCGAGCACGCCGGAGATCGCCACGGCGGCGAAGCCGACCAACAGCGCGGGACGCGCGCCAAAGACGATGCGCGCGAGGATGTCGCGACCGAGATGGTCGGTGCCGAGCACGTGCACACGCCCGCCGGCGTCCCGCGTGAGCGGTGCCTTGAGGCGTGCGCCGATGTCCTGTTCCGTGGGGTCGAACGGCGTGATGAGCGCCGCGGCCAGCGCGGTCGCGACCACCGCCGTCACGACCACGAGACCGAAGAGCGACGTCCGGCGCCGCGCCAGCCGGCGCATGAACACCCACCACTCGCTCCGCGGAGGCGCAAGCGCTTCGGGCATCGGCAGCGCGGTGGCACGCGTGCTCATGACAGACGGATTCGCGGATCCAGGTACGTGTACACGACGTCGACGAAGAGGTTGACCAGGACGAACGTCGAGGCGAGCAGGAACACGGCAGCCTGCACCACCGGATAGTCGCGGTTGTAGATCGCCTGGACGGAGAGACGTCCGACGCCCGGCCAGGCGAAGATCGTTTCCGTGATGACGGAGCCGCCGAGCAGAGTGCCGAGCTCGATGCCGACGATGGTGACGATCGGGATGGCGGCGTTTTTCAGCGCGTGCTTCCACACCACGGGCGGATCGCTCACGCCCTTGGCGCGCGCGGTACGGATGTAATCCTGATTGAGCACTTCGAGCATCCCCGAGCGCGTCAGCCGGGTGATGCGCGCCGTCGTGAACAGTCCGAGCGTGACGGCCGGCAGCACGAGGTGCCGCCACTCCCCCCGCCCCGACGACGGAAGCAAATTCAGCTGCACCGAGAAGAGCAGGATGAGCATGATCCCGAGCCAGAAGGTCGGCATCGACTGGCCGAGCAGCGCGACGACCGTCGAGACGTAGTCGACCGCGGTGTTGCGGCGCACCGCGGACACGATGCCGGCGGGAATCGAAAGGCACAGCGCGATCAGCAACGCGGCGCCCGCCAGCTCGAACGTCGCCGGCATGCGCTCGACGACGAGACCGAAGGCGGGCTCGCCGTGACGAATCGAGTCGCCGAAGTTGCCGCGTAACGCGCCGGCGAGAAAGCGCGCGTATTGCACGTACAGCGGATCGTTGAAACCCATCCGCTCCCGGAACTGCCGGATGTCGTCTGCGCTCGCCTCGGGCGGCAGGAGCACGAGCGCGGGATCCCCGGTGAGATGGAGGATCACGAAGACGACGACCGAGATCCCGAGCAGCACGACCAGCGACTGCGCGAGTCGCCGGGCGAGGAAGGTTTTCATGCCTGACGACGCAGGCGGGCGACGGCCTCGATGTGCGGGGTCTGCGGGAACATGTCGACCGGCTGCACCCATTCCAGGCGATACCCATGACGCGCCAGGTCGCTCACGTCACGGGCGAGCGTGGATGGGTTGCACGAGACGTAGACGATGCGCGCGGGCGCCATCGCCGCGAGCGCAGTCAGTGCCTTGGGATGAAAGCCGGCGCGCGGCGGGTCAGCCACGACAACGGACGCGCTCACACCCTGGCGCATGAGATCCGGCAGCACGTGGCGCACCTCGCCCGCGAGAAACGTGCAGTTGTCGATGTCGTTGGCGCGCGCATTGCGGATGGCGTCGGCCACGGCGGCGGCGGCGACTTCGATGCCGTAGACCGCGCGCACGCGCCGGGCGAGCAACAGGCTGATGGCGCCGGTGCCGGCATAGAGGTCGAGCAGCGTCTCGGAGCCATCGAGCTCGCAGGCCTCCTCGACCACGGCGAACAGACGCTCGGCCTGCAGCGTATTCGTCTGGAAGAACGAGTTAGCCGACACCTGGAACGTCACCGATCCCAGGGCCTCGCGGATGTGATCGCGTCCCGCCAGCAAGTGCTCCTCGGAGCCGACGGCCACGCTGGCCTTCTTCGCGTTGACGTTCAGCACGACACTCGCCGTCGCCGGCACGCGCGCGCGCAGCGCGTCGGCCACCGGCGCCAGCGTCTCGACGTCGGGGGCCGCCCCGACCACGTTCACCATCGCCTCGTCGGTGTGGCGACCGTGGCGCATCATGACGAAACGCAGCAGCCCGCGCTCGGTCTGCGGGTCATAGACGGACAATCCGCGCTCCCGAACCTGTCGCCGAAATTCGTCGAGTAAAGCGTTCATCGGCTCGGACTGCAGCAGGCAGCGGTCGATGTCGAGCACGACGTCGTAGCGCTGGGCCGCATGCAAGCCGACGACGGGCGGCTCGTTGGCGATGGTGAATTCCATCTTGTTCCGATAGCCGTAGGGCTCCGGAGCCGGCAGGATCGGCCGTAGCTCGAACGGGCCGATGCCACCGAGGCGCTCCAAGCAATCGCGGACTTGCTTTTCCTTGAACGCCAGCTGCGCAGGATAGGCGAGATGCTGAAGGCGGCAGCCACCGCACTGCCCGAAGTATGGGCACGGCGCTGCTACGCGATCCGGAGACGGGACGAGGACCTCGTCGATCGTCGCTCGTCCGAAACGGCCGCGCGCCTCGATCAGACGAACGCGCAGTTGGTCGCCCGGAAGCCCGCCGCGCACGAAAATCACGTAGCCGTCTGCGCGTCCGACGCCTTCGCCGCCGAACGCGAGGTCCTCGATCGCGACATCGAGCGTGTCGCCGCGACGCGGTTTCGCCATGGACCAAGCCACTATAAGCGTCGGTCCGAAACCAGTCAATTTGACGAGCACTTCGCGGTGTATCATGTCCGTCGTAATGAGGAGCGGAACGCCGCGGGCCGTGGCCGATGTCCTCGCGGCCGCCGTCCCCCAGATCGCCGAGCGACTTCCCGAATACCGAATCCGCATAGCTTGGCGATCGCTGGTGGGCGTCGACATCGCGCGGCGCACGCAGCCTCTGTCGCTGTCGAACGGCTGTCTGCACGTCGTCGTCGACAACTCACCGTGGCTGCATGAGCTGACGCTGCGCGCGGCCGAGTTGACCGAGCGCCTCCACAGGCAATTCGAGGCCATCCGCTCGATTCGCTTCACTCTCGGAACGCTCCAGGCCGAGCCTTCGCCGCCGGCCGAGCGCCGTCCGCGTCGCGGCAAGACGCTCGACGACGACGACCGCCGTGACATCGAGGCGGCTGCTTCGGCGATCTCCGATCCCGCGCTGGCCGACGTCGCGCGCCGCCTGCTCACGACGGCGCGTCGCGCAGACCACGCACGAGGTGCAACACGATGATCGGTTCCAGGGTTGCTGTGCTCCTTCTCTTGCCGCCGCTCCTCGCCGGCTGCGCGACGCTGTCGCGCAGCGCCGGTAGCGACGACGGCGACAGTCCGCGCCTGCGTTTGCTGTCCACGTCGCGCGATCCGCGCGCGGAGGCGTATTACGACTTCGCGGCGGCGCAGCTGCAAGTGCAGGCCGGCCGCTTCAAGGAGGCCATCCCGCTCCTCCAGGAGGCCATCAAGCGCGACCCTAATTCCGCCTTCTTGTGGACGCAGCTGGCGCAGTGGCTCATCCGCGCCGATCAGCCCGCCGAGGCGCTCGCCGCCGCTCAGAAGGCGGTGCAGCTCGCACCCGATGACCCGGGTCCGCACCTGACGCTGGCCGAGCTGCTCCGTGCCCAGAAGAATTTCCGCGAGGCAGAGGCGGAGCTCGAAAAGGTCATCGAGCTGAACCCGAACAACGAGGACGCTTACCTCACGCTCGCGCGCTACCAGGTCGAGCAGAAGGCGTACGACCGCGCGCGCGCGGTGCTGCTGCGACTGGCCGACAAGCAGCCGCGGCTCGCACAGGCCCAGTTCCTGCTGGGCCGGTTGGCCATCGAGACGGAGAACTGGGACGAGGCGATCTCGCGGCTCACGCGCGCCGTCGAGCTCGACCCCGATCACGACGGCGCCTGGACCGCCCTCGGCTACGTCTACGAGACGCGCCACCGCACGGAAGAGGCGGTGGAGACCTACCGCAAGGCCGTGCAGGCGAATCCTGACAACCCCGCGTTCGTCGAGCGCCTGGGCGACCTCCTCATCCGGTTGGGTCGCTTCAAGGAAGCGCAGACCGAGATCGAGCAGCTGGCCGAAATCGCGCCTCGCGACGCGCGCGTGTGGATGAAGCTCGGCGCCGTGTTCTACGAGCAGAAGATGTACGACCGCGCCAGCGACGCGTTCCGGCGCGTGGTCATGCTGGAGCCGACCAATCTGCGCGCCCGCTATTTCCTCGCGACCACTTATATGGATGCGGGCAAGGACACCGAGGCCCGCACCGAGCTCGAGCGGATCCTCCGCGCCGATCCGCGCTCGATCGACGCGCGGGTGCAGCTCGGCTTCCTGTACGGCCGCGCCAAGCGCTACGACGAGTCGATCGCGGTGCTGCGCGAGGCGGTGAACCTCGAGCCGAAGCGGCCCGAGCTCTTCCTGTATCTGGGCACCGCGTATTTTCGGGCCAAGGAATACGATCGCGCGCTCGAGACACTGCGCGAGGGGCTGTCGCTCGACGACAAGAATCGCGACCTGCATTTCCAGGTCGGTGTGGTCCTCGAAAAGCAAGCGAAGTTCGACGACGCCGTGAGCGCCTTCCGCCGCGTCATCGCGCTGGATCCCAAGCACGCCGAGGCCTACAACTACGTCGGCTACATGTACGCCGAGAAGG
>DAIRVP010000171.1:0-11099 GCA_036802765.1 Candidatus Rokuibacteriota bacterium | reverse complement strand
GTTACCCGCTGCTGATCCAGATCACCTCGATCACCGGCGTATACGGCGTGAGCTTCCTCATCGTTCTCGTGAACGTAGCGGTGGCCGATGCGATTCGACATCGGGAGTGGACGACATGGCGCGCCATCCCGCGATCGATCCCAGCGGCGGTCGCGGTCGTCGTGATCGTCGTTGTCCACGGGCTCGCGGTGTTGTCCGCGGCACCCTCTGGCGAGACGCTGACCGTCGCCGCCATCCAGGGCAACGTGCCGCAAAACGTTAAGTGGGACGCGGCGCACCGTGAGAACACACTGCAGCGCTACGCCGAGCTCACACGCGAGGCGGCCCGCCATCAGCCTGCACTGATCGCATGGCCCGAAACCGCGGTCCCCGGCGACGTCGAACACGATCCACGGCTGTTGAAGCCCGTCCGCGAGCTCGCCCGGGAGGTCGGCATTCCGCTCCTGGTCGGCAGCGCCGAGCATGCCAAATTCACGAAGCGCGAGTATGGCAGCCGCACGTACAACAGCATGGTCCTTCTGAATCCCGACGGCCGCATCGCCGGTGCCTATCGGAAAATCAGGCTCGTGCCCTTCGGCGAATACGCGCCGCTGCAGGACTACTTTACCTGGCCGGCGACGATCGCATCGTCGATGGGCGACTCGGTCGCCGGGGACACGCCGACGGTATTCAGAATCGGCGCCGTTGGCGTCGCGAGCACGATCTGCTGGGAAAACATCTTTGCCGACCTCGTCCGCCAGTTCGTCCGGCAAGGGGCACGCATTATTGTCAATGCGACAAACGAAGCGTGGTTCGAAGATTCGGGCGCCCCTCGCCAGTTTCTTGCGATCAGCGTCTTCCGCGCTGCGGAGCACCGAGTATCGGTCTTACGGGTAGCGAACACCGGCATCTCGGCCGTCATCGACCCCTTTGGACGGATCGTGCAGCGGCTGCGCTCTCCTGACGGCCGTGACGTCTTCGTCGCCGGTGTTCTGACGGCATCGCTGCCGGTGTCGCGGGCGACGACGTTCTATACGACGCACGGCGACGTCTTCGCTGTGGGCCTCGCCGTCGTCTGCGGTGTCCTGGCCGTTGCGGCGGCCGGCCTGAGGGTGGCGCGATGGCGGGCGGGCGGCAAACTGCGGCGCATTCGCTTCGATAAAGCTCCTGTAACATAGCCGCCGTGCGGCTCCGGGACCGGCTCACGCGGCGGCGCGCGGCAGCGGCTCCCATGCCACAGCGGCGTTCCGCCATCATCCACGTCTGGAACATCTCTGGTCTGCCCACGAGCCAGATCGCCGGCCGTGTCGTCCTCGCTGCCATCATGGCCGCCGTCGTCCTGATCAGTTCCATCGCGTTCGTGAAGGCGTTGACGTGGGTGAATCAGCCGTTCGCGGGATTCCTCGTCAACGAGCGTCTCGTGCTCGGCAACATCGGCCAGTATCACTGGACCGGCACGACGGTCGGTCTCAAGTGGCCGGATAAAGTCGTGCGCGCCAATGGTCGGCCGATCGCGACGATGAACGATTTGCAGGCCGTGGCTCAGCGCGTGCCGGTCGGCACACCGATCGCCTACACGGTCGAGCAAGAGGGACGGCACCGCGAGGTCATCGTGCCGACCATGCGCTTCACGTGGAACGACCTCGCCATGACGTTCGGGGTCACATTCGTCGCGGGGCTGATCTACGTGCTGATCGGCTTCATCGTCTTCCTCCTCAAGCCCGACATGAAGGTCAGCTGGGCGTTCTTCATCGCCTGTGTCTCGCTCAGCCTCTTCGCCATCACCTCGTTCGACATCCAATCAACGCACGCGGGCTTCATCAGGATCTATTTGCTGGTCAACGCGGCGTGGCCGGCCGCGTTCGTGCACCTCGCGCTCGTATTTCCGGCACGACGCGAATTCGTCGAGCGCCGGCCGATCGTCCAGGTGGCGCCGTACGCGGTGTCCTTCGTCCTCGCCGTTGCGCTCGAAATCCTGTACCCACGGCCGAGCTTTCTCATCGTCTATCAGCTGGTCCGGCTCTACGGGATCGTGAGCGCGCTCGTGATGTTCGTCTCGACGCTGCAGGCCTATCTCCGCGGCGCCTCCGTCCTGGCGCGCCAGCGCGCCAAAGTCGTGCTGTTCGGTGCCGCGCTCGCGTTCCCGCTACCGGCCGTCGCCTCGTACCTGTCGCTGTTCGGCGCTGGGTGGGTCGGCACGACGATCCAGAACAACTTTCTGGCGATTCCGATCACGGTCTTCCCGGCATGCGTGGCATACGCGATCGCCCGGCATAATCTCTTCGACGTCGACGTCTACATCAAGCGCGCGGTCGGCTACGGCGTGATGACCGCCCTCGTCGCGGTCGGCTATTTCTCGACGCAGACGCTCATCGGGAGCATTTTCTTGAGGCCACTCCTCGGCGAGCGAGGCGAGGCGGCCTCGCCGCTGCTCTTCGCCGTTCTCATCGTCTTCCTCTTCCATCCGATGCAGCGTCGTGTGCAGCAGGCCGTGGATACCGTCTTCTTCCGAAAGGGCCACGACTACAAGGACACGATCAGCGCGGTCAGCACCGCGCTGACGTCGATGCTGAACCTGGACCAGATCATGACGAAGATCGTCGAGACGGTCCGCCGCGAGATGTTCGTGGAGGCGGCGACCGTCGTCGTGCTCGATCGTGGGCAGCAGGCGTGCAAGGCCATGCTCGTCGAAGACGGCCCGACGCCCGATAGCTCGAGCAGCCGCGAGGTGCCCCTCGGTTATGACGACCCTCTGCTCATGTGGATGGGAATGCGCCCGGGGCTGCTCACCCGCTATGACCTGGACGAGGATCCGCGCTACAAGGAAGTCCGAGCCACGGTGTCGGAAACGTTCGGCCGCCTCTCCGCCACGCTCATCATTCCGCTGCTGTATCACGGCGAGCTGTCGGGTATGATCGCGCTCGGCAACAAGAAATCCGGCCATTTCTTCGCGCGCGAGGACATCGACCTCTTGACCACGATGGCTGACCAGGCCGCGGTGGCAGTCGCCAACGCGATGACGCACGAGGAAGTCGTTCGTTACGCCGAGGAGCTGGCGACGAGCCTGCGCCGCATCCAGATCCTCGAAAGCATCAAGTCGAACCTCTCGAAGTTCGTGCCGACCACGGTGCAGACGCTCATCGAGCAATCACCGGAGGCCCCGTTGCTGGAAAAGCGCGAGGCCGACGTCTCGGTGCTCTTCGCGGATATCACGGGCTACACGAAGCTCTCGGCGGAGATGGAGCTGCAAGAGGTCAACAAGCTCGTCGAGCGGTACTTCGGCGCCTTTCTCGACGAGATCATTCGCTGTGGCGGCGACGTCAACGAGACGGTCGGGGACGGGTTGATGGTCATTTTCCAGGATCCCGAGCCACGCCAGCACGCCACCTCGGCCATCCGCGCGGCGCTGGCGATCCAGCAGCGCTGCCGGCAGATCAACGAGGAGCTCAAGGGCCGATCCGAGCCGATCGTCATGCACGTCGGCGTCAACTCGGGCATCGCGTCGGTTGGCGCGACGAAGATCGAGGGCCTGGCCGGCGCGCGGTGGACATATACGGCGTCCGGCTCGACCACCAACGTTGCGGCCCGACTCGCGGCGCTCTCCGAAGGCGGTGATGTCGTCCTGTCGGACGAGACTCGCCGCCGAGTAGGGGGCGACTTCAATCCGGAGGACCTCGGCGTGCGGTCGCTGAAGAACGTTCCCCAGCCGATGCACGTCTACCGCATCGATTCCGTCGTGCACGAAGCACATCTGGCGCGTCCGAGCGCCTAGAGCGGAGGAGTTCGTGAACGGCACGCGACGACTCGCTATGTTCGCGCTGTTCGGTTTCTTGCTCTGCCCCGTCGTCGCGCGCGCCGATGACGCGTACGTTCTCCCGGCCGGGCGATCGACGACGTTTCTCGAAAACCTCTTCTACTTCCCGACCAGCGAGCGCTTTGGCCCACACGGAAATCCCGAGTCCATCACCTCGAGCTTCGACGACCGGCGCCTCGACAGCAGCGTGTTCAGTATCCTGCGCCCGCTCGACCCATTCGTCGGCGGGAGCGCGAGCATCGGCGACAGCCACCTGAAGTTCAAGTACCACTACGACATCTTGACCTTCGGCTTCGCGTACGGCATCACCGATCGTCTCACCGTTGGCATCGAGATCCCCTACTACTGGGTCCACAACGACGTCAGCGCGTCGATCAACTCCGCCCCGGGCTCGAGCGCGAACGTCGGCCTGACCACGGGCCCCGGCCCGGGGCCACTCTGTGGCTCGGGCGCTCCCGTCCTGCCGCTCGCGTGCCCGAACACGCGTCGGTTCACGACCGCGGACGTGCAGAAACTCCTCAGCTCTGGTCTCCCCGGCATCCCCGGGTTCGGCTTCAAAGAGCTTCGTGACTTCAGCGCCGAAGGGTTCGGTGACATCCAGCTCGGGGTGAAGTACCAGTACTGGCTCTCGCAGGATTTCCGGCTGGCTGCCAGTACGGGCGTGCGCTTCCCAACCGGCCGTCAAGACGATATCGACAACCTCCAAGACATCTCGTGGAGCTCGGGGGCGTACGGGTTGTTCGTGCGGCTCCACAACGACTACATCATCAGCAATTTGTGGAGAGCGACGCCGACGCCGGCGAGCTCCTACACCTTGCGGCCGGGTGATCTGTTCCTGAACGGGACCTTCCGGTACGAGTGGGTGCTCCCCGATCACGTGACCCAGCGGATCGGCGACCCCAACACGCTGACGACGACGAAAGAAAATTTCGATCGCGACCTGGGAGACCGCTTCGAATTCGAGTTCGGGGCGAATTACCGCTTGCCGGCCGGTTTTACCGTGTCCGCCCTCTATCGCTATGGCTTCAAGCTGCCGGACCAGTTCACGAGCCACCACGGCAACCCCGTCCAGCCGCTGGAGAAAGACACGGACTCGACCGAGCAGGTGTATGTCGTGCGTTTGAACTACTCGACGCTGCCGCTATTTCTGGAAGGCCGTTTCCCGGTACCGCTGGACGTCGCCGTCTCGTATCGAGACCGCTTCGCCGGTTCCGGACCGCGTTCAGCCGGGTCGCCCAGTCAGATTTTGAAGACGCAATACATCAGCCTGCGAATCCAGGCGGCGTTCTGACCCGCTACCGCCCCTGCCACGCCTCGCGATCGTCGATCAGCGCCCAGCCGCTCGGTCCACGCACCCAGCGCTGCTCGCGAATGACGACCTTGCTGCCCCATCGCATCGGGACGTGTGTGCGCGCCGTCCTGCCGTCCGCGCCGAGAAATACGACCGTGTCGGACACGATGCTCTGATCGGCGCGACCGGACGCGGCGAGCCACTGGCTGAGCGCGGCGCGGACCTCCTCCTGCGAACTCGCCCAATTCGGGGAGTCCGCGACGACACTGTGTGTTGACGACCGCACGGGGGATGGCGACGGCGGCGGCGGCACGATGACCGAGGGCTGAGGCGGCGCGGTCGGCGCCGGCGTCCGCTTCACGACTCGGCGCGGCACAGGCTTCGGATCGCTCGCGGCCGGCGCAGGCGTCGCGATGGACGCCGGCGGCGTGGCGGGCGGAATCGAAATAGAGGCAGGCGGTGTGGATGACGCAGGCGGCGCTGGAGGCGTCTCAGTGACCGCCGGCGCGGGTGCGACCGTGGCGGCCGGCGCGGGAGTCGTCGGTGGCGACGGCTCGACCGGTGGCGTCGGCGCGACACGCGCGACGGAGCTGTCCGACGTCGTCACGGGCTCCGTCCCCGTCGGCGATGTGGGTGTCTGCGGGGTCGGCGTTGGCTGTGACGTCGACGCCAGCGGCGTCGACGCAACGCGCTCGGTCGCCGGCTCGAGACTCGGCGCTGTCACCGGCCGGTGACGCATCACCACCATGAATCCGATGAGCACCAATTGGCCGACGAGGCAGCCGATGACTCCGGCCGCGATGTATCCACCGCGTCGCCGCGGTTGCATGTCGAGCCGTGCCCGTCTGACAACCGCGGCGTCATGGCGGGCGGTCTCCAGGTCATCTTCGTCGAACGACACGGGAGCAACGTCACGCAGCGACCGCGCGGGGGGAGCGGCGGGCGGCCGAGCGGCATCATCGTCAGCCGCCAGCGAACGCTCGGCAGCGTCGTTGTCGGCCGATACATGCGCCGCCGCAGTCTCTCCAAACTCCGCGTCGAGCTCGCGGCGGATGTCGTCGAGTGTCTTTCGAGGCGCGTCGAAAGCCATCGTGGACCTCCGGCAATTACCGCCGTGTAGGGTCGAAGGATACCACGGCAGTCACCCCTCGAGCGTATCCGGGTCGATCCCGTGCTCGGTCAGTTTCTTGCGCAGCGTGTTTCGATTGATCCCGAGGATGTGGGCGGCACGCACCTGATTGCCGCTCGTCTCGCGTAAGACCGCCCGCAGCAGCGGTTTTTCGACGAGACCGATCATCAGGTCGTAGAGATTCGCGCTCGTGTGCTCGCGCAGCCCGCGCACGCATTCGAGCAGCTTGCGCTCGATGATCTCCTCGAGCGTCGCATCGATGGCCACCGAGGCGGCCGCAGAGACGGGACCGATCGGCAGATGCTCGGGAAGGATCACGCCGCTGGTGGCCATCACCATCGCCCGCTGGACCACATTCTCCAGCTCGCGCACGTTGCCCGGCCACTCGTGGCCGACGAGGCGATCGAGTGCCTCGGGCGCCACGCCGCGCTCGCCAAGCTCCACCGCGTATTTCGCGAGGAAGTGCTCCACCAGCAGCGGGACGTCGCGGCGACGCTCGCGCAACGGCGGCAGGGTCAGAGCGACGACGTTGAGCCGATAGAACAGGTCCTCGCGGAAGCGGCCCTCGCGCATCATCGTCTCGAGATCGCGGTTGGTCGCGGCCAGCACGCGCACGTCGATCCGGATCGACTCGTGGCCGCCCACGCGCTCGATCGTCCGCTCCTGCAGGGCGCGAAGCAGCTTCGTCTGCAGCTCCGGCGGCATGTCGCCGATCTCGTCGAGGAAGAGCGTGCCGCCGTGGGCCAGCTCGAGCTTGCCGAGCTTGCGCTCTTTCGCGTCGGTGAACGCGCCGCGCTCGTGGCCGAACAGCTCGGACTCGAGCAGCGTGCCGGGGATGGCCGCCGACGACACGGCGACGAATGGCCGGCCGGCGCGCCGGCTGTAGTGATGGATGGCGCGCGCGACCAGCTCCTTGCCGGTGCCCGACTCGCCACGTAAGAGGACGGTGACGTCGCTGGCCGCGATGCGTCCGATGGTCTTGTAGACCTCCTGCATGCGCGGGTGGCGTCCGATCAGCGCGCCGAACTCCCAGACCTCTTGAAGGCCGGTCTTGAGGCGCGCAACCTCCTGCGTCAGGCGACCCGCCGTCAGCGCACGCTCGGCCAGCAGAAGCACCTCGTCGAGATCGAACGGCTTCGCGAGATAGTCGTAGGCGCCGCGCTGCATCGCCTGGATGGCCGTTTCCATCGTCCCGTGGGCCGTCATCACGATCACGTGGGCGTCGGGCTGCACTTCGCGCAGCTTGGCGAGCACGGTGAGGCCGTCGGTACCCGGCATGCGGACGTCGAGGAAGACGAGATCGAATGGTGCCTCGGCAAACGCGCGCAGCGCGGTATCGCCGTCGCGCACGGCGGTCACCTCGTAGCCCGCCTGGCGCAGGCCTTTTTCGAGCACCCAGCGCAGGCCGTCTTCGTCGTCGGCGATGAGAACACGCGCGGTGTCAGGGCTCATGCTCATCGCGCAATCGGCAGGAAACAGGTCACCGTCGTCCCGCGTCCTTCCTCGCTGTCGACGTGAATCGCGCCGCGGTGCTGCTCGAGGATCTGATGGCAGATCGCCAGGCCCAGGCCGAGACCATGGTTTTTCGTCGTGAAGAACGGATCGAAAATCTTCGCCCGCGCCGCGGCCGGAATGCCGTGTCCCTCGTCGGCCACCTGCGCCTCGACCATCGTGCGCGCGCCGCCGCCGCCGAGATCCATCTTGCCGAACAGCGGGTTCAGGCTGACCTTCGTCGTCAGCGTCACCGTCCCACCGTCGCTCATCGCGTCCATCGCATTCCGCATGAGATTGTGGAACACCTGCACCAGCCGGTCTTCGTCGCCGAGGATCGGTGGCAAGCTCGGATCATACCGCCGTACCACGGTGATGCGCTTCTCGCGGGCGCCCTCTTCGTTGAGCAGTGCGACGCGCTCGAGAAGCTGATGCAGATTGAGTGGGACGGGGCGTACCGGCGCCGGACGCGCGAGGTTGAGCAGCATCTCGATGATCCGGTTCACACGGTCCACCTCGGTGGTGAGGACCGTCGTGTATTCCGCCAGCCGCGGCTCGCCCGCCAGCTCGCGCGCGAGCAGCTGCACGGCGCCCCGGATAGCGCCCAGAGGATTACGGATCTCGTGGGCGAGGCCGACCGCCATGCGACCAGCCGACGCGAGCGTCTCGCCGCGGCGCACCTCGGCTTCGAGCTGGCGGATGCGCGACAGATCGCGAAGCACGGCGACCGCACCGTCGACGGTGCCGTCCTTGCCGAAGAGCGCCGCCGTGACGAGGCTCACGGGGACTTCGCGCCGGTCGGTGCGCTCGATCAACGCCTCGGCTTCGGATCGGCTCTCGCCGGTCGCCAGCGTCTCGCCGAGGCGGCGAACGATCGAGGCGTCGCTCGGAAAGATGTCCTTCAGGAACCGCCCTTCCGCGCGCCGCGCGGAGCGCTCGGCGAGCACCTCCGCCGCCGAGTTCCAGAAGACGACGCGCAGCTCGGTGTCCACGGCGATGACGGCGTCCGGCAAACCCGCGAGGACCGCCTCGAAGTTCATGGCGCGAGCACTAGATCAGGCACGGCGTTCAAATCCAGCGTGGCTCGCTCACCGGCCTTCAGCCGCTCGCTGCCGGCGGCGGCGATCATCGCGGCGTTGTCCGTGCACAGCCGTGGCGGCGGGATGTGCAGCCGAATCCCCTCGGCGCTCGATTCGGCGGCCAGCGCCTCGCGCAGCGGCCGATTGGCGGCAACGCCTCCGGTCAGCACGATGCGCTTGACGCCCGTCTGCTCGCACGCGCGAATCGTCTTGCGCACGAGCATCCTGACCACCGCGGCCTGAAAGGACGCCGCCACGTCCGCTGTCTGGCGTTCCGACAGCGGCCCGTGACGCTTCACGTAGAGCGACACCGACGTCTTGATGCCGCTGAACGAGAAGTCGCGGCCGCCATCGGTCATCCGCGACGCGGGAAAGGCGATGGCCGCCGCATCGCCGGTCTCCGCCGTGCGCTGCACGATCGGCCCGCCGGGAAACCCGAGGCCGAGCAGCTTGGCGACCTTGTCGAAGGCCTCGCCGGCGGCGTCGTCACGCGTCTGACCGAGCAGCGCATAGTCGCGCGGCGCCCGCGCGTGATACAGCGCCGTGTGGCCGCCCGAGACGACGAGCGCGACGAAGGGAAATTCCGGCGGATCGTCGGTGAGGAACGAGGCGTAGATGTGGCCCTCGAGATGGTTGACGCCGACAAGCGGCAGCCGATGCGCCCACGCGAGCGACTTCGCGAGCGAGGTGCCGACGAGCAGCGAGCCGACGAGGCCGGGGCCGTGCGTGACCGCGATCCCGTCGAGATCGCCGAGCCGCACGCGTGCCTCGTCAAGCGCCCGCTCGAGCACCGGCACGATCACCTCGAGATGACGCCGCGAGGCCAGCTCGGGCACCACGCCGCCGTAGGCGGCGTGCACGTCGTCTTGCGAGGCGACCACGCTCGACAGCACGCGACGTCCGTCGGTGAGCACCGCGGCCGCCGTCTCGTCGCACGAGCTCTCGATCCCGAGCACCACCATCGAACCGCTGCCTCCGAATTCAGCACCCGGCGGAAGAAACACGAAAGGCGGTGGAAGCCTTCCCACCGCCTTTCGCGCCTCGTCCGTTACCGGGTCGTCGTCTGCGTCGCGGCGGGGGCCTGAGCCTGCGGCTGGCCTCCCTCAGGACGCTGTTGCTCGATCAACCGCATCGTCTTGATGACGTCCAGCGCACGCTGCAGCTGCACGTCCTTCTTGAGATCGTCCGTCGGATCCGGCGACGGCAGCGGCCGGTCCTTGGCCGGCGGCTCCTTCGGAGCCTCCACCACGATGTCCGGCGTGATGCCCTTGCCGTGGATCGAGCGGCCTTTCGGCGTGAAGTACTTCGCCGTCGTGAGCCGCAGGCCCGAGCCATCGGACAGCGGAATGATCGTCTGTACCGAGCCCTTGCCGAAGGTTTGCGTGCCCACGACCATCGCGCGGCCCCAGTCCTGCAGCGCGCCCGCGACGATCTCGGACGCCGAGGCGCTGCCCTGGTTCACGAGCACGACCATCGGCATCTTCGTGTAGCCCTTCTTGGCGTGCGCCGAGAAGCGCATGTTCTGGTTGCGCACGCGGCCCTCGGTGTAGACGACGAGCTTGCCGTCGTCGATGAACTTCTCGGTGACCTCGACGGCGGCCGTCAAGAGCCCGCCCGGATCGTTACGCAGATCCAGGATGAGCGCCTTCATCCCGCCCTTGTCGAACTTCTCGAGCGCCTGCTCGAGATCGTGCGGGCTCTGCTCCTGGAACTGGCGCAGCTTGATGTACGCGATGCCGTTGCCGAGTTCCTGCGCGCGCACCGAGTGCACGCGGATCTGCTCGCGCACGATGTCGAAGTCCTTCGGCTCCGCCCAGCCCTCGCGTATGACGGTCACGGTCACTTTGGTGCCGGGGCGGCCACGCATGCGCTTGACGGCGTCGGGCAGCTGCATGTCCTTGGTCACCAGGCCGTCGATCTTGACGATGCGGTCACCGGTGTGCAGACCCGCGCGGAACGCCGGCGTGCCTTCGATAGGCGAGACCACCGTGAGGATGTCGTCCTTCAGCGTGATCTCGATCCCGAGACCTCCGAAGGAGCCGGACGTCTCGACCTGCATCTCCTTATAAGAGTCCGGGTCGAGGAACGAGCTGTGGGGGTCCAGGCCGCGAAGCGTGCCCTTGATCGCGTTGTAGATGAGATCCTTGGGCGGCACTTCGTCCACGTACTGGTTTTGCACGATCGACAGAACCTCCGTGAACAGCCGCAGCTGCTCGTACGTGGCTCCCGAGTCTGTGCCCTTGCTGGCAACCGAGCCGCCTAGCGACAGAGTGAGCACGACGAGCAGGGAGCCGATCACAAACGCCTTCTTCATGG
>DAIRVP010000170.1:0-11184 GCA_036802765.1 Candidatus Rokuibacteriota bacterium | reverse complement strand
GCCCATCTTGCGCTCGAGCTTGCCGAGCGCGAAGCCGGGAAACGTCGGCTCCACGAGGAATGCCGTCACGCCTTTGTGGCCGCGGCCGCGGTCCACGGTGGCGAACAACGTCAACACGGAGGCATGCGACCCGTTCGTCACCCACATCTTGGTGCCGTTGAGCACGTAACGATCGCCGCGCCGCACGGCGGTCGTCGTCATCCCTGCGGCGTCCGAGCCGGCGCCCGGCTCCGAGATGGACAGCGCGCACGTGATCTCGCCCGACGCCAGACGCGGCAGGTAACGCTTCTTCTGCGCCTCCGTGCCGTGCGAAACGAGCGGATAGCCCGCAGCGTACTGGACGAGAAAAATGACTGCGGTGGACGCGCATGCCCACGCAATCTCTTCAACGGCGAGACAGAACGCGAGCGCGCCGAGGCCGGCGCCGCCGTACGCCTCCGGCACGTAGAGACCCATGAGCCCCTGCGCGCCGAGCACGCGCAGTGATTCGGTGGGATAGGACTCCGTCTCGTCTACCTGCGCGGCGAGTGGCGCGATCCGCTGACGCGCGAGCGTGCGCGCCAGCTCGCGCGTCTGTCGTTCCGCCTCACCGAGCCAGAACGCGTCGCGCATGCGCCGATTATCTCCCCACTTGACGGTCGTTCAAACCGTGGCCCATCATGCGGCCCTTCGTGCGATTAGCGATTTTTGCTCGACAAGGAGGCAGCGCATGCCCGCCGTGAAAACGAAGAAGCGTGTCGTCGCCACGCTCACCATCGTCGCCCTGCTGCTCGCGGCCGGACTTTATGCTCTCGCGCAGCAGCCCTATCAGCTCGCGCCGATGGACGAGTCCAAGCGCGATCGCGCGGTCTCGGTTTCGACGAGCGGCGGCAAGTACTACGTGTTGCCGGCGACGCTCGAGACGACGCAGTGGGGCTGGCTGGATCCCAACGAGCCGCCGAAGCTCGTGGTCAACTCCGGCGACACGGTGGCCATCGAGACGATGATGCACGCGCACAACGCGATCCAGCCGGGCAGCACCGTGGACGACCTCGTCAAATTGCGGCTGGCGAATCCGGGCGGTGGGCCGCATTCGGTGACGGGTCCGATCTACGTCAGCGGCGCCGAGCCTGGCGACGTGCTCGAGATCCGCATCAAGAGGATCGTCCCGAAGGCGTTCGGCACGAACTTCCACCTGCCCGGCTCTCAGTTCCCCACCGTCGGTCTGCTCGCGCCCGAGTTTCCGCAGGGGTTCGTGCGCTACTACTACCTCGACTGGGAGAAAAAGCAGGCGGAGTTCAAGCCCGGTATCACGATCGACCTGCAACCCTTCCCTGGCACGATCGGGGTCGCGCCCGATCCCAACGAGCCCAAGGAGAAGGCGGGCCCGCCCATCAAGGACGCGAAGGGACGCACGAGCACGCTGCGACCGTGGAAGAACGGCTCGAACATGGACATCAACGAGCTGCAGGAAGGCTCGATCCTCTTTCTGCCCGTGTTCGTCAAGGGCGGGCTGATCTGGACGGGCGACTCGCACTGCCGCCAGGGCAACGGCGAAGTGAACCTGACGGCGCTGGAGTGCGCCTACCGCGAGTTCGTCATCCAGCCGGTCGTCCGCAAGGACATGAAGCTCGAGTGGCCGCGCATCGAGACCGCCACGCACTGGATCGCGACCGGCTTCGACGAGGATCTCAACGAGGCGATGAAGATCGCCACGCGCGAAGCCGTCAATTTCCTGGCCGGTCAGAAGATGGTGCCGCTCAGCCGCGACGAGGCCTACGCGCTGACGTCGATGGTCGGTGATTGCCGCGTCTCGCAGGTCGTCGACATCCGCAAGGGCGTGCACTGCATGATCCCGAAGAACATCTTCGCCAAGAAGTAGGTGCTGGCGGTCATCCTCGCGGCGACGGCCCTTTCCGTCGCTGCGAGCACCACGGATCTTCGGGATCTGGTCGCGACGGTGGGCGGCGATCGCGTCCGCGTGGAGAGCCTGACCGACCCGCGCCAGGACCCCCACACGCGGGAAATCGTGCCCCGTCAGATCGCGCTGCTGAAGTCGGCCGCGCTCCTCGTGCGGATCGGCCTGGACCATGAGCCGTGGCTACCGCGCGCGCTCGCCGCGGCAGGGGCCACGCCTCGCGACGTGGACGTCTCGCGGGGCGTGGCCGTCCTCGATCCGGACATTCCTCGACTGTCTGCGGACGCGCGGCCCCATCTGCATGCCTGGGGCAATCCGCATTACTGGCTCGATCCCGCCAACGCGCACGCGATCACGGCGGGCATTCTCGAGGCCCTCGCCGCCGCGCGACCCCGGGATCGCGCGTTCTTCACCGACAACCGCGCGCGCTTCCTGGCGCGGCTCGACGCGGCGCTGACGCGCTGGCGCGCCCGGCTCGCGCCATTCGCGGGCGCCCGCCTGGTCGTCGTGCACGACACCTGGCCGTACTTCGCGCGTCGGTTCGGCCTCGACATCGCCGGCGCGGTCGAGGAGACTCCCGGTGTCCCTCCCTCGCCGGCGCACCTCGGGCGGCTCATCGAGCGCATGCGCGCCGCCGGCGTTCGGACCATCGTGGCCGAGCCGGGCGCTTCCTCGGCAATCGTGCGTCGGGTGGCGGATGCCACGGGCGCGCGCGTCGTCACGCTCGTACCTTCGGTCGGCGCCGAACCGGGCGCCTCCGACTACCTCGCTCTCTTCGACCTCGACGTCGAGCGCCTCGCGCGAGCGCTCGAGAGTGTCCGGGACAAATGACGCTCGAGTTGCTCGGCTGGCCGTTGGCGGCGGCCCTCGTTCTCGCCGGCATCCACGCGTGGCTCGGCCTGCACGTGCTCGCGCGTGGCGTGATCTTCGTCGATCTGGCGCTGGCCCAGGTCGCCGCGCTGGGCGCCACGATCGCCCTGCTGATGGGGCACACGCCGCAGGACGCCGGCGCGTACGGGTACGCACTCGCCTTCACCGCGGCCGGCGCCGCGCTGCTCGCCGCCCTGCGCGATCGGCCGGCGCTAGCGCGCGCCGCGATTCCCGCCGAGGCGGTGATCGGCATCGTGTACGCCGTCGCAGCGGCGTTGACCGTGCTGGTGCTCGAGCGTGTGCCGCTCGGAGGCGAGCTCGTAAAGGCCCTGCTCGTCGGGAGCCTCCTCGCCGTGACGCGCGAGGACGTGCTGCGCCTCGGGACGCTGTACGCCGCTGTCGGCTTTGCCTGCTGGCTCGCGCGACGTCCGCTGGCCGCCCTCTCCTTCGGCGGAACGCTGCGCCACGCGCGGGCGTGGGACTTCGGGTTCTATCTGGTCTTCGGACTGGTCGTGACGAGCTCCGTGCGCGTGGCCGGCGTGCTGCTCGTGTTCGCGTACCTCATCGTGCCCGCCGTCGCCGCGGCCGCGCTCTCGGTCACACCGTCGCGCCGCCTGGTGATTGGCTGGGTCGTCGGCGTGCTGGCCAGCGTCGGCGGGATCGCCGCGTCGTTTCGCTGGGACCTTCCAACCGGCGCCACCGTCGTCGCAATGCTCGGCGCGATGCTGGCAGCGCTGGGCGTGTTCCTGGGGCTGCGTCGACTCGTGCGCGGCGGCCGCCAGGCCGCGCTGAGCTCGGTGACGGCCGTCGGCGTCGCGCTGACGGCCGCGGGTGGAGCGCTCATCGCCGCTCCGCAACTCGATCACGTCTGGCTGGACGCGGCGGAATACGTGATGCCGGCGCTGCAGACCGCGTTTCTCTCACGCCACGAGCGCGGCGTGGCCGAAGACGCGCAGCGTGCAGTCACGCGGGGTGCCGACGACGTCACCGCGCTCCGCGCCCGTCAGGCCGACGTCGCGTGGGGCACGCGCGCCGCCGACGCCGAGGAGCGCGAGCGGCTGCGCCAGTTCACGCTGGGTCGCGAAGAGCTCGTGGCCGGCGACCGGATGGTGTTGCGCACGCTTCGCGCACGGACGCGGGAGCGGCAGCGGCTCTGGCTGGGCGTGCCGCTCGTCACGATCGGCCTGGCGACGGCCTGGCTCGCGGCGCGAGCGCGCCGGCGCGTCTGACTACTTGGCCTCGTACGTGTAGAAGCCGCGTCCCGTCTTGCGCCCGAGGTGGCCGGCCATGACCATGCGCTTGAGCAGCGGCGGCGGCGCGTAGCGCGCCTCGCGGAACTCCTCGAACATCACTTCGGCAACGTACATCGTCGTGTCGAGGCCGACGAGATCGAGCAGCGTGAACGGGCCCATCGGATGGCCGCAGCCGAGCTTCATCGCGGTGTCGATGTCCTCGAGCGACGCCAGACCACCCTCGTAGACGCGGATCGCGTCGAGGAGGTAGGGCACGAGGAGCCGGTTCACGATGAACGCCGTGGAATCCTTCGCCTGCACCGGAGTCTTACCGACGGCGCGTGCCCACTCCGTGACGGTTCGAACCGCCGACTCGTCGGTCAGAATCGTGCGGACGACCTCGACGAGCTTCATGAGCGGGACGGGGTTGAAGAAGTGCACGCCGAGCACCTGTCCCGGTCGCTTGGTGGCCGCCGCCATCGCCGTGACGTTGCAGGACGACGTATTCGATGTCAGCAGCGCTTGCGGCGGGCAGATCCGATCGAGTTTGGCGAAGGTCTCGTTCTTCAGCGCCTGGTTCTCGGTCATCGCCTCGACGACGAGGTCGACCGCCTTGAGATCCTCCAGCCGCGTCGTGCCCGCGATGCGGCCAAGCGCCTCGTCCTTGGCCCGAGCCTCGAGCTTGCCCTTGGAGACGAGTCCTTCGAGAGTCTGGCGCAGTCGCTCGAGCCCCCGTTTGACCAGGTCATCGTTCGCCTCGACGAAGAGCACGTTGAAGCCGGCCTGGGCCGAGACCTGCACGATGCCGGAGCCCATGAGACCGCAGCCGATGACACCGACGTTCTTGATAGCCATGAGTTCTTCCTGTGCTTGGGTTGCGCGACGCTGCGTCGAGCGGCGCTACTTCGAACGGCGGCCGGGCAGCAGCGCTGCTTCGTGATCCATCGCGCCCGGCGGGCAGGGATTGCGGACGGTAACGGTGACGTCGCCGTAGCGGACCGAGCCGTCGTCCTGGACCTCTCCGAAGCCTCGGCGGACGGGGCTGGGGCCTTCGGCGCGCAACGACTCCTGATAGGCCGTGTCGCGACTCTGGGCGCGAGGTGTCGAGAGCTCGAGGAGCATCGAGGCGCGGATGGGTGTCTTGAGCTCGTCCGCGGCGGCTAGGCTGGACACGGCAAGGCCGCCCAACAGCGCCGCGGCCACGACTCTGATCGCCCTCATGCGTCTATTCATACACGATCAAGGAGCACAGCGGGTAGTCCTTCAATTTCTCGCGTCCCTTGAGAAACGCCAGCTCGATCATGAACGCGACGCCGATCACCTTGCCTCCCAGCTGCTCGACCAGCCGGAGCGTGGCAGCCATCGTGCCGCCGGTCGCCAGCAGGTCATCGACCGCAAGGACGCGCTGACCGGGCTTGACGGCGTCTTCGTGCATCGCCAGCGCGTCACGGCCGTACTCGAGCTCGTATTCTACCTCGATCGTCTTCCCCGGCAGCTTGCCGAGCTTGCGCACCGGCACGAAGCCGGCCCCCAGCTGGTGGGCGACGGCGCCCCCGAAGATGAATCCCCGCGACTCAATTCCCACCACGACGTCGATGCGTTCGTTGGCGTAGTTCGCCGCCAGCATGTCGACGACGGCGCGGAAGGCCGGTCCGTCCTTGAGGAGCGTGGTGATGTCCTTGAAGAGAATGCCTTCGGTGGGGAAATCCTTGATGTCGCGGATCTTCGCGCGGAGCGCGGCGACGTCCATGGCGCCGCCCATGGTAATGGACGGTCTACACAGGCCGCAAGAACCTCCACGAAATGACCGTGTGATCCTGAGTTGTCTGCAGCGCGCTGCAGCCTGTCCGGGCTCACGGTGCAGATGTCCGACCCCGTATGCGCAGGTCGATTGCAGTCTTTCCAATCACTTATGGCTTCGGCACGTCGATTGGATACCACTGCAGTCATGGAAAGGAGGTTCGAAACCCCCATGCGCTTCATGATGATCGCCGTGCTTGGTCTCATGTTGGCTCTGTCCGCCTCGCCGGCGTTCGCGTTCGGTGGCGGCGGCGGCCATTCGGCCGCCGTCAGCTCCGGCGCTGCGGCGACCACTGGCGGCAGTAGCACGTCGGTCTCGGGTAACACCGGAACCGGCACCGTTGCATCCACCTCAGAGCCGCTCGCTATGTTCGCGGTCGGTCTCGGTCTGCTCGGCGCGCGTTTCCTACGCCGGCGCTAGATCGGGCTCCTTCCCCACGCACGCCGTCGGCTCGTCCGGCGGCGTGCGTATTCTGCTTGCTGCGTTGGCGCAGCTTCGGCTCGCTGGGCGCAGCCGGCGTCAGTGTTCTGGATTGAGCCGCGCGATCGCGTCGGGCAGCGCGATGAGACTCGGGACGATGGCGTCGGGTCGCCGCGGACCCGGCGTCGACCCCGATGTCGTGGTCACCTGCACCACTCGCATCCCCGCCGCGTGCGCGCCTTCCACGTCCAGGACCGGGTCGTCACCGACATGGATCGCGCTGTCGGGCGCAGCGCCGAGCGCCCGCAGCGCGCCCTGGAAGATGACGGGGTCGGGCTTGCGCACGCGCGTCTCATCGGAAAAGGCGGCGTGCGCGAAGTAGCGCAGCAAGCCGTAGTGCTCGAGCACACGGCGCAGCGTCGCGCCCGGCGTGCGCATCGTGTTCGAGACGATCGCAAATGTGTAGCCGAGCTCGGCCAGGGCGCGGAGTGCCTTCGGCGCGCCCTCGTCGACCGCGGGCGGCACGACCAGGATGGGCCGCGCGTAGGCGTCGACGAGCGTGGCAAGCAGATCGGCGGGCAGTCGCGCCGCCAGCGCGCGGTCGACGCCGCCGACGATCGCACGGACGTGCTCCTCGACCGGGACGTCGCGGTTCGCCGACCAGACCCGCCCGAGATATGAGGCCGACGCCTCGTAGGCGCGATCGAGGACCGACATGGAGACGCGCACGCCGGCGCCGGCGAGGATCGTCTCGAAGTCCCTCAGTCGCCGCATTTTGTAGCGATCGTCGCTCGACGGGGGATCGAAGAGGAGCGTGCCCCAGAAATCCACCGTGATGACGCGGACGGTCATCGGCCTGTGCCCGTTTCTCGGCCTGGACCCGCGGACGGCATCACGCGGCCCGCGAAACGCGGGGAGCGCTTTTCGAGAAAGGCGGCGGCGCCCTCCCGCGGCTCATCGCCCGCGTAACACGCGGCGAACGCGTCGATGCCCGCGCGGATCGCTGACGGCAGGTCGCTCTCGCGCCAGCGAATCATCAGTGCCTTCTGCGCTCGCACCGCGGCCGGCCCGCACGCGAGCACGGCGGCCAGCGTCTCGTCGACCGCGGCCGTGAGCGCCGCGGGTTCGACGACGCGAGTGACGAGTCCCCACGTGAGCGCGCGGGCCGCGTCGACACGCTCGGCGAGCAGCAGCATCTCCGCCGCACGGCCGGGGCCGATCAGCGGCGGCAGGAGCGCGGCCTGGATGACCGACGGCACCCCGACCCGGACCTCGGGCAGCCCGAATGACGCATCGGCGGCGGCAATCCGAAAATCACAGGCCAGCGCCAGCTCGAAGCCAGCGCCGAGGCATGCGCCGTGGATGGCAGCAACGACGGGGAACGGCGCGCGGTGCACGGCGTCGATGGCCCCGCACAGGTCGGTGATGAGCGCGCGTGCCGACCCCGCGTTCAGCCCGTGGAGCACATGCACGTCCATGCCCGCGGTGAACGCGCGCCCACGTCCCACCAGCACGGCCGCGCGGATCGAGACGTCGCGCGAGAGTGTGTCGAAGGTCGAGCGCAGGCTCGCGATGAGTCCCGGCTCGAACAGGTTCAGCGGCGGTCGGTCGAGAGCGCACCAGACGACGTCGCCGTTCCGCTCGACGGCGATCGTCGGTGAGGCCATCTAGACGTCAGCCCCGCGAACTCCAAAGCGCCGCGCGGACATCAATACCGCCGCATCGTCGGGTCGACGGTCCGCGCCCAGGAGTCCAGGCCGCCGGCCAGATTCTTGACGTTCTTGAATCCGTGCTGCTCTCGCAAGTACTGCGCGACGGCCGCGCTGCGCACACCCTGGTGACAATAGACGACGATCTCGTCGCTCGCGTTCAGCTCGTCGGTGCGCAGCTCGATCTCCTCGATCGGAATGTGAATCGCGTTCTCGAGACGACAGAGCTTCGTTTCCCAATCCTGACGGACGTCGAGGAGCACCGGCCGGTCGTTGCGATCCAGGCGCGCCTTGAGGTCTTTGGGGGTGATCTCCATGAGAATGAATTACCGTGGCGCCGGCCGGCCGACCAGGAAGTCGGCGAGCCAACCGTTGACCACCTGCGAGTGCTCGATGTGGGGGAAATGGCCACACTTGTCGAGCCAGCGCACGCTGGCGCGCGCGAACGCTTCGGCCATCTCGGTGCAGTGCGCGGGCGGGACGGCGGGATCCTCGCGACCGTGAACGAGGAGCACCGGCAGGTCCAGGGTAGCGATGGCTCGACGATAGTCGGTGCGGCGCTCGACGAAATCGCTCGAGAGCGAGCGGACGGTCGCGAGCCACGCCGCCCGGGCCGGGGCGCTCGTTCGCAGCGCATAGTCCCAGCCCACGAGGAACGCGACCTCGGCCGCGGCATCCGCGTGGAAACAGCGCGCAATCGCAGCGCGGTAGAGCGGCGCGCAGCCACAGAGTGACAGCGCCTCGCCCAGGCCGGGTGTGGCCATGAGGCGCGCGCGCCAGCCTGGACGCCAGCCGAACCCCGGCGTACACCCTGACAACAGCGCCAGCCGCTCCACGCGGGCGGGCCTGGTCAGCGCATAGGTCACCACGACGGCGGCGCCGAGCGAGTGTCCGACCAGCGAAGCGTTGCTGACGCCGACCGCGTCCAGGAACGCATGCAGCGCGCGGGCGAAGAAGCCGAGCGAGTAATGGGCGGGCGGCTTGCCAGAGCGACCGAAGCCTGGCAGATCGATGGCGTAGACGGTCGCGCGCGCCGCGAGTGAGGGGATGTTGTGCCGCCAGGACTCCGCGAACCCGCCGAGGCCGTGCACGAGGACGACGGCCGGGCCGCGACCTTCGACGACGTAATTCAGTGCGAGGCCATCGACCTCGCCGCCCCGGAGCCGCAATTCAGGCATGGGGCTAGGATTTTACCAGACCGTCTCCGTCCACCATGCGGCCGAGCGCCTCGCGATACGGAAAGACGCTGAACACACCGCCGGTGTGTACGAAACAGATGCGACGCCCGAGGGCTCGGCGATCGCGATGGAGCGTGTCGAGGAGTCCCGCGAACGCCTTCGCGGTGTAGACCGGGTCGAGCACGATGCCCTCGAGCCGCGCCAGCTTCAGCACGACGTCGAGCTCTTCGCGTCGCACGGCGGCGCGTCCGACGCCCTGATAGCCATCAAGAAGCCGAACCTCCGCCGGCGGGCGAACGGCGAGACCGAAGCGGCTGCGCGCGCGATCCATGACGTCGGCGACGTACGCGCGCACGCGCTCGCCCTCCCACGCGATCGGCACGCCAACGATTTCCGCGCGCAGGCCCGCCAGCTGCTTGGCCATCAACAGTCCGGCCTGGCTGCCGCCGCTGAAATTGGTGATGGCGATCGTGTCGAACTCCGGCGCGCCGTGGCGTGCCTGCTGCGCGAGCTCCTGGCCGCACGCGAGGTACCCGAGCGCACCGACCACGGTGGCTCCGCTCTCCGGGATGACGTACGGCGTACGCCCCAAGGCGCGCTGGCGCGCCGCGAGATCCTGCATGGTTTCGTCGATCTTGTCCCACTCGCGATCGGTGCAGTACTTGATTTCGGCGCCGAGCAGTCGATCGAGCAGGAGATTACCGTCGTATTCGGCCGGGCGTTCGCCCTTCAGCGCGAGCACCGCGCGCAGGCCCAGCCGCGCGCACACAGCGGCGACGCAGCGGCAGCAGTTCGACTGCAGCGTGCCGCACGTGATCAGCGTGTCGGCATTCTGGGCCAGCGCCTCGCCGACGAGAAACTCGAGCTTCCGGATTTTGTTGCCGGTTTCCAGCAGTCCGGTCAGATCGTCGCGCTTGACCCAGAGCTCGACGCCCAGCTCCGCGGACAGTCGCTCGAGCTTCAGGAGCGGCGTTGGCGCATAGGCGAGATCGACGCGTGGGATCGGGGGAGCCGACGTCGCCATCGAATTCACTATCTCAGGGAAAGAGGTCGCCAGGCAAGGAATCCGCGGGCTGTCCGAGCAGGCGCTTCAACATCAGGGCGTTGCGGACCGGATAATCGCGGTTGTTGTTGTTGAACGACACATAGACCTGCTCGGCCTCGTTAGCCGCCTCGTCGATTTCCGGCATCAGCTCTCGCAGCTCGGCCTCCGTATAGAGGTAGTCGTACTTCTCGCGCACGGTCGGCTCCTCGCCCCGCACCTGCCGAAGCCAACCCTCGGCGTTGCGCCCGTGCAGGCGGAAGATGGCTATCGGCGCCGTGACCTGCGTCAGCCGCGGGACCGCGCCAGCGGCGGCCGGCGCGTCGACGCTCACGCAGGCCACGCGAGCCCGCCGCAGCGTGTCCAGCGACTCGTGGACGTGATCCGGCAGCCACGAGCGGTGCCGGAACTCGACGGCCACGCTCCAGCCGGGCAGTCGCGCCGGCAGCGAGGCGAGATATTCGAGGCGGGCGTCGTCGTAGCGCACCCACGGCGCGAGCTGGAACAGGACGTAGCCGAGCTTACCCGCGTCAGCGAGCGGGGAGAGCGCCGCGCGAAAGAGCCGGAACGCCTCGTCGATCGCCTCCGGCGGAAACTCGCCCGCATCGATCTCGCCGCGGTGCGTGCGCCGCGCGCGCGATGAAATCAGGCGGACGATGTCGGCCGGCAGCGACTGCTCGCGGGGATGATGCCCCGTCATCAACGCCCAGGCTTTGACGTGAAAGACGAAGCCCGGCGGCGTGCGCTCGGCCCAGCGGCGCACGGTCAGCACGTCGGGGATCGCGTAATACGAGGAGTTCACCTCGACGACGTCGAAGACGGAGGCGTAGAACCGCAGCCGCGCTTCGGCCGACATCGATTTGCGTGGATAGAAGGCGCGGGACTCGATGAGCGCGGGGTCCGCCCACGCGCAGACGCCGACACGAATCGGCGCGGTCAGGCGATCTTCTCGTAGACCCCGGGCGGGATGATGCGATAGACGCGGATCGGCTGCGAGACGTTCTTGAACGTCTGCTCGCCGAGGCTCTCGAGCAC
>DAIRVP010000169.1:0-11225 GCA_036802765.1 Candidatus Rokuibacteriota bacterium | reverse complement strand
GGGATCGCTGCGCGGCCCGCGAGCGCGGCGCTCGCGGCGAGCATGCCGATCAACGCGGTGGCGACGAGGCCGCGCCTCCAACTCCACGCCCGCGCACGACACACCGCCGGCGTGAGCGCGACGACGGACACCCACGCGGCGACGCCGAGTGCCGCGACCGGCGGCACACCGATGAGCGGCAACGCCAGGTTCAGCGCGCCGAAGAGAGACACGAGGAAGAAGACGTAGCCGGCCCAGGGGCGTGGGTGCACGACGGCCTGATACCACGGATCGAACGTTGCCAGCAGCGCCAGGGCCACGAGCGCGAGCAAGAAAAAAACGTTCACGGACGTCAGCGTGGTGGCCGCCCAGTAGGCGGGCAGCAGGAACAGCAGCACGCCGTGATAGAGCGACTGCACGGCGTACTCGGTCGCCGTCAGCACGAAGCGATGCGTGCGGCGCTCGGAGGCGGCCAGCGTCTCGCGCGCCTGCACGAGGATGGCCACGAGCAGCCACAGCAGCAGCAGGTAGCCGACGATGAGGCCGACGTGGGGCAGACCTCGGCGGAAGACGAACAGCGTGAGCAGGCCACCGACAAACGACGCGATCGAGATGCCCCAGCGCCGTGCGAACTCGAACGGCCGGGGCCGCGCGATGACGACGCTCACCCGGGCGGTCCGAGGCGCGCGATGATCGCGCGCGCGACGTCATCCTGCCGCAGCGCCTGCACGCAGTCGAGCACGTCGGCCGACGCCGAGGTTGCGCGCAGGTGCGCGCCGACGAGATCGAGCGCGCTGGCGCGCACGCCGCCCTCGAGCGCGCAGATCTCGCGCAGGACGCGCGCGATGGAGGCGTCGCGGCCGGCGACCTCGAGGATCGCGCGGACGTACTCCTCGCTCGCCATCACTTCACCTTGGAGCCCGGCGGCAAGTCGCGATCCGGCATGACCACGCCGAGGCCCTGCCCACACTCGCCGGCCAGCACCATGCCCTGGGACTCGATTCCCATGAGCTTCGCCGGCTGCAGATTCGCGACCACGACCACCTTCTTGCCCACGAGGTCGGCCGGCGTGTAGTGCTCGGCGATGCCCGCGAGCACGGTGCGCTCCTCGGTGCCGAGGGACACGCGCAGCTTGAGCAGCTTCTTCGACTTCGGCACCGCCTCGGCGGCCAGCACTTGTGCGACGCGCAGATCGATCTTCTGGAACTCGTCGATGCTGATCCGCGCGCCGCCGTCGCCGGCCTGCGCGGCCGTCGGCGCTGCCGCGGGTTTCTTGTCCTCGACGCGCGGAAAGAGCGCCGCGATCTTCTGCACGCGCGTGCCCGCTTGCATCCGCCCCCACACCGCCTCGGCCAGCGACGGCTCGCCGGTTTGGCCGAGCGCTGCGCGGATCTTCGCCGCGGCGTCCGGCACGAACGGCGCGAGCACGAGGCCGAGGCCGCGCAGGGATTCCGCGAGCGTGTAGAGGACCGCGTGCAGGCGCGGCTGCTTCGCCGGGTCCTTCTTCAGCTCCCACGGCGCGCTCGCGTCGACGTAGCGGTTGACGACGGCGATGAACTCCCAGATGGCGCTCAGCGCCCGCTGGAACGCGTACTCCTCCATGGCGGCGCGCGCATCGGTGACGGCTCGCTCGAACGCGCGCGCGACGACTTGTTCCTCGGCGCCCATCGCGCTCGCGGGCGGCACCACGCCGCCGGCAAAGTTGACGATGAGCGTAGACGCGCGCGACGCCAGGTTGCCGAGGTCGTTGGCGAGATCGGCGTTCAGGCGCGCGACGAACGCCTCTTCGGAAAAGTCGGCGTCGAGGCCGAACACCATCTCGCGCATCACGAAGTAGCGGAAGGCGTCGTTGCCGTACTTGTCGGCCAACGCCAGCGCCTCCACCACGTTGCCGACCGATTTCGACATCTTGCCGCCGCCGATGCGCCAGTAGCCGTGGACATTGAGATGTCGATACAGCGGAATGCCTGCCGCCTTGAGCATGCACGGCCAGTAGACGGCGTGCGGCTTGAGGATGTCCTTGCCGATGAGGTGCTCGACGACGGGCCAGAACGTCTCGTAGCGCGTGTCGCCCGGCCCGCCGAGGGCGGAGACGTAATTGATCAGCGCGTCGAACCACACGTACGTGACGAATTTGTCGTCGAACGGCAGCGGAATGCCCCATTCCAGGCGCGTCCGCGGCCGGCTGATCGACAGGTCTTGCAGCGGCTCGCGCAGGAAGCCGAGGATCTCGTTGCGATAGCGCTCCGGACGGATCATGTCCGGGCGGCGCTGGATCTCCTCGATCAGCCACGTCTGGTACTTCGACATCTTGAAGAAGTAGTTCTCTTCCTCGATCCACGTCAGCGGCGTGAGGTGATCGGGACACTTGCCGTCGACGATTTCCTTCTCGGTATAGAAGCGCTCGCAGCCGAAGCAGTAATTGCCGCCGTAGCGGCCGAGATAGATCTCCCCGGCCTCCCAGAGCGCTTGTAAAATTTTTTGCACGATCTTCTCGTGCCGCGGCTCGGTGGTGCGGATGAAGTCGTCGTTGCTGATGCCGAGCCGGCGCCAGGCCTCGCGGAACGACGCCGAGACTCGCTCGGCGTTGGCCTGCGGTGAGATACCGGCCTTCGCCGCCGCCTGGGCGATCTTGTCGCCGTGCTCGTCCGTTCCGGTCAGGAACCAGACGCGATCGCCCGCGAGCCGGTGCCACCGCGCCATCGCATCGGCGATGATCGTCGTGTAGGCGTGGCCGAGGTGCGGCTCGGCGTTGACGTAGTAGATCGGCGTCGTCAGATAGAAGAAGCGATCGCTCACGCCGGCGGCTGCTCCTGCGCGGGCCGAACGTGCTCGCGGCCTTCCCAGGTGAGCTCGCTCAGCGGCACCTCGGCCTCGGTGCCGTCGGGGAAGCCGACGATCACGCTCTGCTTCAGCACCCGCAGCGATCGGACCTTGCCGGTCATGCATCCGCCGCCACCGCACTGCGCCTGGCACGGCGTGTTGACGCGCGGCAGATAGCTGCGCAGCTCCTGGTACGTGGAGAACTCGTACAGCAGGCAGCACTTGAGACGCCCGCAATTCCCGAGGAGCCGGTTGTCCGTCAGCGGCATGTCCTGCGCCTTCGCCATCTTCACCGAGATCGGGTCGAACTTGCGCAGATGGGACGAGCAGCAGAGCTGGCGGCCGCAGGGGCCGATGCCGTCCATCACGCGCGTGGTGTCGCGGGCGCCGATCTGCCGCATCTCCACGCGCGCGCGAAACTCGCGCGCGAGATCGCGCACGAGATCACGAAAATCGACGCGCTCCTCGCTGCTGAAGAACACCGTCACCCGACGCTGGCCTATGGGCATCTCGACGTCGACGACCTTCATGCCGAGTCCGCGCGCGCGGGCAAGACGCTGACTGGTGACGATCGCCTCCTCCTCGCGCTGGCGCTGCTGGCGATAGTCGCCCGTCTCCTCGTCGGACGCGAGGCCGATCACGCGGCGATAGAGGCGATCGCGACGCAGCTCGGGCACGGGCCGGCGCGCGCGTCGGACCTCGCCGAGCGCGGTCCCGCTCTGGGTCTCGACGCGCACGACGTCGCCGACGTGCAGCACGAGGTCGCCCACGAGCTTGTAGTCGTCAGCCGGCGCGGTCTCGCGGAGCCGCACGCCGACGAGGTATTCGTCTGTCGCTTCCATTTACGCCGCCCTCCGCGCCACCCGCGCCAGCAGCGTATCGACGGTCAGCCGCGGGGTGACGTTGTTGATGAGCGCGAGCCGAGCCTCGCGACAGGCTTCGATCGTTCGATACAGCGCCGCGTCGTCCGGCCACTGCTTCGCTTCGGCGGCCACCATGTCCGCGCGTGCAGGATCGGTCAACAGCGTCGGCGGCGCGCCCGCGCGTGCCAGCACGAGATCGCGGCACAGCAGCCAGCAGCCGTCGATCAGGGCTTCAGCTCGCTCGCGATCGACACGCTCCGTGCGCTTGAACAGAGCCGCCGTGCCCTGGCTGCGCGCTTCCTCGATCCACGCCGCCGCCTCCGCCGCCATCTCAGCCCCCGCAGCGACGGCGCGGCGCGGGCGGAAGCGCACGAGCTGACAGCGCGACATGACCGTGGCGGGCACCGTGCGCACACCCGACAGCACGAGGATGACCACGGTCGCCGGCGGCGGCTCCTCGAGGAATTTGAGGAACGCCTGCGGCGCATCGCCCGTCATGCGATCGGCCTCGTCCAGGATCAGCACGCGCCGCGCGGCCATCGCCGGCCTCAGCGACGCGCGCCGCTCGAGCTCGCGCACGGCGCCGATACGGATCGCGCGCGCGCCCCTGGGGTTCGACTCCGGCGGCGTCGGCGTCACGATGTGCAGGTCCGGATGGCCTCGAGTCGCATCGGCGCCGAGCAGCTCGGAGGCGAACGCCAGTGCCGTGGTGAAGCGACCGCTGGCGGTCGGGCCGACGAACGCGTAGGCATGCGCGACGCGGTCCGCGTCGAGTGCGCGACGCAGCTGCTCGACCGCGCGCGGCTGATCGGCGATGGCCGAGAGCTTCACGTCAAAGACTCCTGCACGATCGCACGGACATCGTGCTCGACCTCGTCCGGCGACTTCGAGGCATCGATCCGCCGCACGCGCTTGGGCTCGGCGCGCATGATTTCCAAGTAGCCGCGTCGCACGCGACGATGGAAGGCGAGCTTCTCGCGCTCGAAGCGATCGAGCCGTCGCCCAGCGATGCGGCGCACGCCGATCGTCGGATCCAGGTCGAAGAGCAGTGTCAGGTCGGGCAGCACGCCGCCGGTGGCCTGCACGTTCAGCTCGCGGATCAGCTCGCGGTCGACGCCGCTGCCGTAGCCCTGATAGGCGACGGTGGCATCGGCATAGCGGTCGCAGAGCACGATCCGCCCGGCACGCAGCCATGGCGCGATCTTCTCGACCACGTGCTGATGACGAGCGGCCATGAAGAGAAACGTCTCGGCGAGCGGACGCGGATGTCGCTCGAACAGCCGCCGCACGGCGACACCGAGCTCCGTGCCGTCGGGCTCGGACGTCGTCTCCGACCGATAGCCTTCGTCCCGCAGCCAGCGCTCGAGTCGGCGAATCTGCGTCGACTTACCCGATCCCTCGACGCCCTCGAACGTAATCAACACTCCGCGCACAGTGGACCTCCGAATCCCCGTCACTGTAGCATGTCCCCCATGTCAGCCCTGACTCCGAAAGCCCTGATCTTCGACGTGTTCGGCACGTGCGTGGACTGGCGCGGCAGCATCATCGAGGAAGGCCGAGCGCTCGACGCCCGCTGGGGCACGGTCGTGGACTGGCCGGCGCTCGCCGATGCGTGGCGTGGTCGTTACCAGCCGGCGCTCCAGGAAGTCCGCTCGGGGCGTCGCCCGTGGACGATCCTCGACGTGCTGCATCGCGAGTCGTTGGATGCACTGGCCCCGGCCTTCGGGCTCGACAAGCTGGACGAGGCGCAGCGCGATCACCTGAATCGTGTCTGGCATCGGCTCAAGCCGTGGCCCGACACGGTGGCCGGCCTCACACGTCTCAAGCGCCGCTTCATCCTCGGGCCGCTGTCCAACGGCAACTTCGCGCTCCTGACCAACATGGCCAAGCACGTGGGCCTGCCGTGGGACGTCAATCTCTCCTGCGAGCTCTATCGTGCGTACAAGCCGAAGCCCGAGACGTATCTCGGCGCCGCCGGGCTCTTGGGACTGCCGCCGGCCGAGGTCATGCTCGTTGCCGCGCACTATTCCGATCTGCAGGCCGCGCGTGCCTGCGGGCTGCTGACGGCGTACGTGCATCGGCCGCGGGAGTTCGGCGACAAGCCACCGAACGATCTGCCGCCCGATCCCAAGGTCGATCTCGTCGTGAACGACTTCGAGGAGCTCGCGAGCCGGCTCGGCTCCTAGAGCTCGTGTAGCGGGAAGATCGTCTTCTGCACGGCGTCGACCTGGCGATCGACGTAGTCGCTCACGGTCCGTCGCAGCTCGTCCGGCAACGCGACCGGCTCATCCCACAGCGAGCGTGACGTGAAGCCGTACCGGCGCATGTCGTCGGCGAACGCGTCCGGCAGCGTCGGCGGCAGCTCCACGCCGTTGAGCACCGCCCAGGCGACCGTCCACATCCGCGGCACGTTGCGCAAGTCATAACCGCCGCCGCCGAGCGCCACGAGCCGCGGCGCGAGCTCGACGATGCGCTGGACCGCGCGCGCGAAGCCCTGGACGTCGAGCGCCAGATGCGTGAGCGGATCCGTGCGGTGCGCGTCCACCCCCAGCTGGGCGACGATGACGTCGGGCCTGAAGCGCTCGATCAGCGGCGGCACGACCGCCTCGAACGCCGGCAGGTACACGGCGCTGTCCGTATACGCCTCGAGCGGCACGTTCACCGAGAAGCCGACGCCGGCGCCCTCGCCTTTCTCGCGCACGAATCCCGTGCCCGGAAACAGCCGCTCGCCGCGCTCGTGCGTCGAGATCGTCAGCACGTTGGGATCGGAATAGAACGCGTACTGCACGCCGTCGCCGTGGTGCGCGTCGATGTCGATGTACGCGACGCGCAGCCCGTGCTCGCGCAGGCGCAGGATCGCGAGCACGGCATCGTTGACGTAGCAGAAGCCCGACGCGCGGTCCGGAAACGCGTGGTGCAGGCCGCCCGCGAAGTGGAACGCGCGCGCGGCCTGGCCGGTGGCGACCAGGTCGGCGGCGGTGAGCGAGCCCGCCGCGACCAGCTGCGCGACCTCCCAGAGACCGCGGAACACCGGGTTGTCGCCGAGGCCGAGACCATAGATGGCGCCGTCGGCCGGATCGAGCCCTCGGTCCGCGCGCTTGAGAACGTCGAGATACTCGCGCGTGTGATACCGCGCGATGTCCGATTCGGCGGCCGGCTCGGGCGCGACGACACGCGCACCCGGCAGCGTGGTCAGCCCATACGCGCGGATCAGCCGCCACGTGAGCCCCAGACGCTCCATCCGCAGCGGATGCGCGCGGCCGTAGTCGAAGTTGTCGGCCTTCTCGGAATGGACGAGCGCGGTCGTGCTCACGGATTTATTGTAGCGGGCTTTATTGTAGCGGGGGCCGCGAGCCCGGCGTGAACCGAGGGTGGCCCGCCCTAGATGGTCAGTGGCTGCGCCGCCAGCGACCCGACTTCCCGCCGGATTTCTCGACCAGCTCCACGCGGGCGATCGTCACGCCCTTCTCCAGCGCCTTCACCATGTCGTAGATCGTGAGCGCGGCCACCGTCACTGCCGTGAGCGCTTCCATCTCGACGCCGGTCTTGTCGACGGTGCGCACTCGCGCTTCGACGCCCAGCGTACCGTTGCCACGCCGATCGTGAAACGTCACGTCGACTTTCGTGAGCCGCAGCGGATGGCAGAGCGGAATCAGCTCGGACGTCCGCTTGGCGGCCAGAATACCGGCCGTGCGCGCCGTACCGAACACGTCACCCTTCGGCGCGTCACCGCGACGCACCGCTCGGAGCGTCGCCGGCTTCATCTTGATCAGCGCGCGGGCAACCGCCTCGCGCGCCGTGTCGGCCTTCGCCGACACGTCGACCATGCGGGCATCACCATGGGGGGAAAGATGCGAAAGGCCGCGGAAGCCGTCGTCGCCGACGGCCTTCCGCGGCCGTGTCAGTCGCCGACGCGTCAGGCGCTGACGCCTGGGCGCGCGTGCCGGATGATGGACTCCATCCGGTCCTTCGCCATCAGCTTGAGCTTCTTCAACTCGCTCATCCGCCACTGTTGGTCGGCCGAGAGCGGCGCGGTTCCCCGTAACGTCTCCAGCTCGCGTTCGTAGCCCTGATGCTCGGTTCGGAGACGTCGGAACTCGTCGTTCTCGGCCATCAGTCGCTCGATGAGGTTCTCCTGGGTCATGCAGGACCTCCTTCTGCGTCTGGGCGGGCACGGCGGTGTAAAACAAACAAAGCCAGCGGAGGCGTCGCCGCTGGCTCGCTGCGATTCATCGTCGATACCGACCCCCGTCCAAGTGTTCACTGGTTTCGGGTGCCTTCCTTATATCTCCGGCCCCGGGGGGAGTCAAGCCGACCCTAGTGTGTCGATCGGGCACGCCTCAGCCCGGAATCAGGTGTGCGGCGCTCGCTTTGAAGACCGCGCGCACGCGCGCGCCGGGGCGCAGCGCCAGCTCGTCGACCGAACGTGGCGTGACGGCCGCGACCAGCGGAAAGCCGACGTCGATGCTCACGTGCGTCGCGTGCGTGGACGCCGCCACCCGCGTCACGACGCCGTCCAGGCAATTACGCGCGCTCGATGCGGCGCGGGCGCCGTCCGCCGTCGTGAGGGTGACGTCCTCGGGCCGGATCCCGATGCGGACCCGCGAGCCCTCCACCGCATCCGCCGCAACTTCTAGAACGCATCCGCCGACCGAGACGGCGGTCACGCCGGCCGCCCGGCCGACGACACGGCCGGCGACCAGCGTCTCGACGCCGACGAAGCGCGCTACGTCCTCCGACGCCGGCGCGTAGAACACGCGGGAGGTCTCGTCGATCTGGCGTAGCCGCCCGTCCATCAGCACCGCCACGCGGTCCGCCAGCGCCTGGGCTTCACCGCGCTCGTGGGTCACGAGCACGGTCGTGACCCGGTCCGCGCGCAAGATGGCGCCGAGGTCGGTGAGGAGTGCGGCGCGCGAGGGCGCGTCGAGGCCGGAGAAGGGCTCGTCGAGCATCAAGACGTCGGGCTCGAGCACGAGCGCGCGCGCCAACGCCACGCGCTGCGCCTCACCGCCTGACAGCGTGCGAGCGGCCCGCTCGGCCAGCGCCGCCACACCAAGTCGCTGAAGCCAGCGCTGCGCGCGCGCCGTCTGATCGTCTGTGGGCACGTCACGAAAGCGCAGCCCGAGTGCGACGTTGTCGGCGACGCTGGTGTCGGCGAGCAGCGGCTCTTGAAAGACCGTCGCCATCCGCCGCCGCTCGGCCAGCGCGTTGCGCGCGTCGACCGCACGGCCGTCGAAGAGCACGCGGCCCTCGTCGGGCCGCTCGAGCAGACCGAGAATTCGCAGCAGCGTCGACTTGCCGGCACCGTTTGGCCCGATCACCGCGAGGAGCTCGCCGGCGAGAACGTCGAGCGAGGGAATGTCGAGCAGGTATGCGTTCGAATATCGCCGTTGCACGCCGCGCAGGGCGAGGACGGCGACCGCCGCCTGTCGTCCCGCGGGGACGCTCACGTGGGTAGCACGTGAATCGAGCCGCGATGGATCGAGAACTGCCAGCGGCGATCGCGCTCGATCTCGAGGATCTCGTAGACCAGATGCGGAACCTCGACCTCGAGATCGTGATCGCCCTGCGCCGGCACGCCCGGTTCCATCAGACGGATGCGCAGGCTCCACGTCGTACCGAAGTCTTCTTCGCCGACGACGACGCCCTCCATGAGGTTCATGTGATGCGCTGGATCGGCCTCGCCCCGGTCCTTGCGGATCAGCCGCACGTATTCAGGGCGAATGAAGAACGCGATCGGACTGTCGGCGGCGGGCAGGTACGAGCGGCTCGGCGAGTTCACCGCCTCCAGCAGCTGGCCGCGCCAGCGGATCTGAATGCGATCGGGCGTGGCCTTCACGACCGTGCCGCGCAGCACGTTTCGGATGCCCATGATGTGCGCGACCGATTCGGACGCCGGCTGCCAGAGCAGCTCGGACCGCGGCGCCGACTGCACGACGCGGCCGGCGTCGTAGACAACGATCCGATCGCCGAGCCGATAGGCCTCCGTAAAATCATGCGTGACGAGAACGGCGGCGGTGCCGACCGTGCTCAACAGCGCGCGAAGCTCGTCACGCAGCGCGCGGCGCAGCGGCGCGTCCAGCGCCGAGAGCGGCTCGTCGAGCAGCAGCAGCGCCGGATCGATGGCCAGCGCGCGCCCGAGCGCGACGCGCTGGCGCTGGCCGCCCGACAGCTCGCGTGGATAGCGCCGGTCGAGGCCGCCGAGACCGAGCTGCTCGAGCACCGCAGCCGTCTTCTCGGCACGGCGCGCGGGGGGCAGGCCGCGCAATCCGAACCCGACGTTCTGCGCGACGGTGAGATGCGGAAACAGCGCATAGCCCTGGAACACATAGCCGACGCGGCGCGCCTGCGCGGGAACGTTGACGCCCGAGACGCTGTCGAAGAGGACGCGGCCATCCACCACGATGCGGCCCGCGTTGGGTCTGATCAGTCCCGCGAGGCACTGCAGCGTGAGCGTCTTGCCTGCGCCGGACGGGCCGAAGAGCACGGCGACGCCGCCTCCGGCCGACCACGCGACGTCGAGATCGAATCCCGGCACGCGCAGCGATAGCGCGACCTCGAGGCGATCGCTCATGTGGCTCTCGCGCCGAGGCGGTTGGCCGCGATGATGACCACACACGAGAGCGCGGTCAGCATGCCGACGAGAAGGAGCGCAACGGCGTCTTCACCGGTCTGCACCGCCGTGTAAATCGCCAGCGGCGCCGTGGCCGTCTTGCCCGGAATGTTGCCGGCGAGCATGAGCGTGGCGCCGAACTCACCCAGCGCGCGAGCGAACGCCAGGACGAGTCCGGCGAGGATCCCGTTGCGCGCCAGCGGCAGCGTCACCTCCAGCGCGGTGCGCCACTCCGATCGGCCGAGCGTGTAAGAGGCGCGCTCGAGATCGCGATCGACCGATTCGAACGCGGCCTTCGCGGTGCGTACGAGCAGCGGCAGTGCCATGATCGTGGCCGCCACCACCGCCGCGTACCACGTGAAGGCGATGCTCCAGCCGGTCGCGGCGTAGACCGGCGCGCCGAGCCAGCCGCGGCGCCCGAGCAGAACGATCAAGTAGTAGCCGGTCACCGTCGGCGGCAACACCAAGGGCAGTGTCGTGACAAGATCCACGAGCCCCCGACCGCGGAAGCGGCGGCGCGCGAGGATGTACGCGAGCGGCACGCCGATCAGCGCGTTGAGCAGTGTGGCGAGCACCGCCACGCGGATGGACAGGAGCAATGCGCTGGTGGTCTCGGCGGTCACGGGAAGATCTTACGTCAACGCGCCTCGTCGCCTGGCCTGCGCTGCAGCGAGGGCACGCAGACGCGCACCGTGCGTCCGTCGCGCGTGAGCGTCACGACGTCGACGTCCACGCCATAGGTCTCGCGAAGCGTGGCGGGCGTGACGACGTCCGCCGTCGCGCCGAGATGCGCGAGCCGGCCGTCGTGCAGCAGTGCCACACGGTCGGCGCAGAGGAACGCCTGGTCCGGATCGTGGGTCGAGAGGACCACCGCGATCCCGCGGTGAGCGAGCGCCTGCACGTGCGCGAGGACGCGCACCTGGTTGCCGAAGTCGAGACTCGCCGTC
>DAIRVP010000168.1:1128-11252 GCA_036802765.1 Candidatus Rokuibacteriota bacterium | reverse complement strand
TCGTCATCGCCCACGGCGGCACCATCAACGAGTTCATCGGCGACGCGATCTTCGCCGTCTACGGGGCGCCGATCGAGCACGCCGATCACGCCGAGCGCGCCGCCGCCACGGCGCTCGCCATGCAGCGCGCAATGGACGCCTTGAACGACGCGAACACGGCGCGTGGCCGGCCGCGGTTCGAGATGGGGATCGGCATCAACACGGGCGAGGCGGTCGTCGGTAACATCGGCTCGGAGCAGCGGACGAAATACGCCGTCGTCGGCGCCGCCGTGAACCTCGCCGCGCGCGTGGAGGGCTGCACGGTCGGCGGCCAGATCCTGCTGACCGAGTCCACCGTGCGCTATCTCGGTCCCCTCGCCGATGTCGCAGCGCCCGTGCACGTCGAGCTCAAGGGCCTCGACGCGCCGGTGGCCCTCTACGAGCTGCGCGGGCTCGGCGGCCGCTGGGCTCAGCGACGCGAGGCCGTCGTGTCGGCCGGGCGTGACGTGTCGCTGCCGCTCATCGGCTGGATCGTGGACGGCAAGCAGGTGCGGACCGAGTCGTTCGCGGGGCGAGTGCGACATGTTGCCGGCCGCCGGCTGGATGTCGAGCTGGAAACAACGCTCGCGCCGCTCACCAACGTGCGATTGCGGCTGACGTGGCCCGAGCTCGGCCGCGTGTCCGGCGATCTCTGGGGCAAGGTCACGACGGAGAGCGGCGGACGCGTAGGCATTCATCTGACCTCGGTCGATCCCGCCGACGCCGCGGTGCTCGACGGCATGGGCACGCCCGGCGCGTCGTCGGAGGCGTCGTGAGCCGGCCGACGCGCGTCCTCATTCTCGGCGGCGGCTTCGGCGGCGTCTACACCGCGCTCACGCTCGAAAAGCTGCTCCGGGACGAGATCCGGTGCGGTGACATTGAGCTGGGGCTGGTCAGCCGCGAGAACTACTTCGTCTTCCAGCCGATGCTGCCCGAGGTCATCTCCGGCTCGATCGGCCTGCTCGACACGATCACGCCGATTCGCCGGCTCTGCCCGAACACCAATCTCTACACGCGCACCATCGAGTCGATCGACCTCGACCATCGCGGCGTCGCCTCGACCGCGGGGTTCGGCAGCCGCCAGCATCACCTGCACTACGATCATCTCGTCATCGCGCTCGGCAACGTGACGTCATTCGCCGGCCAGCCCGGGCTCTGCGAGTATGCGCTGCCGTTCAAGTACTTGGGGGACGCGCTGGCCCTGCGCAATCGCCTCATCCACACGCTCGAGGAAGCCGACATCGAGCAGGACCCCGACGTCCGCCGGGCGCTGCTGACGTTCGTCGTGGCGGGCGGCGGATTCTCGGGTGTCGAGGCCGTTGCCGAGCTGAACGACTTCGTGCGGGCGGCCGCGAAGAGCTTCCGCAATCTCGATCCCGGGCAGATCCGCGTCGTCCTTCTGCACGCGGGGCCGCTCATCCTGCCCGAGCTGCCGGCCTCGCTTGCAAGGTTCGCACAGGACCTGCTCATGCGGCGTGGCGTGGAGATCCGGCTGCAGACGCGGCTGGCCGGCGCCACCGCCGACGCGGCGCTGCTCGCCGGCGGCTTTCGCATTGCCACGCGCACGCTCGTGAGCACGGTGCCGGCGGGGCCGAATCCGCTCGTGGCGATGCTGCCACTCAAGACGGACCGTGGCCGGATCGTCGTCGACGCGGCGCTCGAAGTGCCGGACCGCCCGGGCGTCTGGGCCGTCGGCGACTGCGCGGCCGTCCGGGACGCGAAGACGGGCGAGCTGTGCCCACCGACAGCGCAGCACGCAACGCGCCAGGCCGCGCACGTCGCGCGCAACATCGCCGCCGCGCTGCGGGGCGAACCCAAGCGCGCGTTCGCCTTCACGGCGCTCGCCAAGATGGGCTCGCTCGGCAGGCGCTCCGCCGTCGCGGAAATCTTCGGCGTCAAGCTGTCCGGGTTCCTCGCGTGGTGGCTGTGGCGCACGATCTACTTGATGAAGCTCCCCGGGCTGGATCGGAAGATCCGCGTGGCCACCGACTGGACGCTGGACCTGTTGCTGCCGACCGACATCGTCCAGCTCAAGACGGAGCGCGCCGTCGGCGTGCGCCGCGAGTACTTCGAGCCCGGCCAGGTCGTCTTTCGCGAGGGCGATCGCGGTGACTGGCTCTACATCGTGACCGAGGGCGAAGTCGAAGTGCTCAAAAATGATGGCGCTGGTACGGCGGCGCCGCTCAGGCGGCTGGGGCCGGGCGAGTGCTTCGGCGAGATCGCTCTGGTGAGCGAGCGGCCGCGCAGCGCCACCGTGCGAGCGGTGTGTGCCACGAACGTTCTCGCCGTGGATCGCGAGGCATTCGGGGCGTTGTTCGCGACGCTCCCGCCGCTGCGCGGCTTCTTCGAATCGCTGATCGAGACGCGCCGATGATCACGACGTGCCGCGAGGCCATCGCACGGATGTCCGACTTCCTGGGCCGCGAGCTGGGACCGATCGACGTCGCGCAGCTCATGCTGCATCTAGCGACGTGCGCGCCCTGCCGAGCCTATCTCCGCACGCTGCGGCGTACGATCCAGGTGGCCGGCCGCGCGGCGGACGTCGAGATGCCGGACGAGATGAAGCGGCGCCTGCGCGCGTTCCTCAGCGAGCGGACGGGAGGAACTGAGCCGTAACCCGCAGCGCCGTTTCGATCGCGCGAATCATCAGCGGCAGATCCATGCTTGGCTGATCGAGGCCGGAGGCGGCGACCATGGCCGCCGACTGCGGTAAGTGGATGAAGCCGGCCGGGATCGCGAGACCACGCTGCTGGAGGCGGTGCAGCGTCGTGTACATCGTCTGGTTGCAGAGGTAGGTTCCGGCGGTATTCGACACGTAGGTGGGCACGCCATCCGCGATCAGCGCCGCCAGCATCGCGGCGACCGGCAGTGTGCTGAAGTACGCGACGGGTCCACCGGGCACGCAGGCCTCACCCGTCGCCCGATAGCCGGCGTTGTCGGCGATCTCGAAGTCCATCACGTTGACCGCCACGCGCTCGAGCGCGATTCGTGCGCGAGCGCCGGCGAGTCCGAGGTGAACGATCGCGCGAGGCGCGCTCTCCTCGACCAGCCGCGCCACCGCCTGCGCGGCATCGGCGTGGTGAACCGGCAGCACGACTCCGCGGACCACTTCGGGGCCGAAGGCGCGGCCGTCGAGTGCTTTGGCGACCTCCCCGGCTGGATTCGATGGAAACGTGCCGAACGGCTCGAACCCGGTCAACAAGATCACGCGCCACCTCCGTCGGCCAGCTCCCGCGCGAGCACGCGCGCAACGCCGCCCCAGTCGCGACCCTGCACGTCGATGGCGACGTGGCTGCGGTCCTCGGCGGCCTGCGCCGTCAGGTGCAGCACGCCTCCGACCGCCAGGCGCGCTTCCAGCGTTCCCCTGTCGAGGTCGAGGCGCGAGATCGCCGCGCCAAGGCCGCGAAGCACGAGCGAGCCCTGCATGAGGACGTCGGCCGGCGGAGCACCGACGTCGAAGCGGCGCACGCGACCGGACCACGGCAGCAGATCGGCCAGGCGATCGAGCATCGGCTCAAGGGTAGCAGGCGGTGGCGCCGGTGCGCTATCGTCGAGGCCATGACGGACAGCGAACCCATCCTCGTCGAGCAGGACGGCCGCGTGGTGACAGTGACCTTCAACCGCCCTGAGGCGCGTAACGCCATGACGTTCGAGATGTACGAGACGCTGCACGATCTGTGCGACACGATCGACAAGGACGCCGGTGTCCGCGTGATGGTCCTCACCGGGGCCGGCGACAAGGCCTTCGTCAGCGGGACGGACATTCGCCAGTTCCTCAGCTTCAAGACGAAGGACGACGCGCTCGGTTACGAGGCGCGCATCACGCGCGTGCTGAGCCGCATCGCCAACATGACCAAGCCCACCATCGCCATGATCGGCGGCGATGCCGTCGGCGGCGGCATGTTCATGTCGCTGGCGTGCGATCTGCGCATCGTGGCGGAGCACGCGCGGTTCGGCGCGCCGGTCGCGCGCACGCTGGGCAACTTCGCCGCACCGTTCAGCCTCGGACTGCTCGCGGCCACGGTTGGTCCGATGCGCGCGCGTGAGATCGTGCTGACCGCGCGGCTGGTCAGCGCGGCGGACGCAAAAGCGATCGGGCTCGTGGACGAGGTGCATCCCGCCGCCGCACTGCGCGGTCGCGTCAAGGAGCTGGCCGCGCACATCGCCGAGCTGGCGCCGCTGACCCTGGCCGCGACGAAGGAAGCGGTGCGACGGATGATCGCCGCCACGTCGCCGGGCAGCCTCGAAGACCTGCTCCTGTCCTGCTACATGAGCGAGGATTTCAAGGAAGGCGCGCGCGCGTTCCTCGAAAAGCGCAAAGCCAACTGGCAGGGCCGCTAGCCCCGGCGCCGCCGTTCGGGAAAATACGGGGCGAGACGCTCTCTCAGCACGAGCCGCGCGCGATGCAGTCGCGTCTTCACGCACGGTCCCGATGCATGCAGCGCCGCGCCGACGTCCGCGGTCCGCCGCGCTTCCACGTCCTTCAGCACGATCACCATCCGGTACTGAGCCGGCAGCGAATCGAGCGCCGTGCTCAGGACGGCGCGCGTTTCTTGCGCGAGGACACGGCGTTCGGGCGTCTGGGACCAATCGAGCGTGGCGCGCGCGATCATCGCGCTGCTCTCGGGCGATTGCGCGAGCTGATCGAGCGAGACCTGCACGCGCCCGCGCTTCGCGCGCCGCCGGTTCAGGGCCGCGTTGAGCGCGATCCGATAGAGCCAGCTTCCAAACGCGGATCGCCCTTCGAACGTCGCACTCTTGCGAAAGACGGTGAAGAACACGTCCTGAACGACTTCTTCGGCATCGGCAGCGTTTTCAGTGATGCGCGCCGCGAGGCGATACACCCGCCCCGCGTACTGATCCATCAGCGCCTCAACATCGACCGCACTCGCTCCACTCATCACATTCCCCCCGGCACGCTGAGCCATCTACCGCTGCGAACGCGTCGGTGGGGCGAGCGTTCCAACCCGAGATCGAGACGGGATCGTGGAACGAAGTGACTGACGGCGCGTTAGTCAGGCGGCGCGGCGGCTCCTCGTCACCTGGCGGAACCGCTCGATGGCGGCCAGCGCGCCGGCGACCTGAAGCGCGCGGTCGGCGGCGCTGGCTGCCCGTTCGGCGATATTGGCCACCGGGCGCTTACGAAGCAACACTCCCGCCAGCACCAGGGCGGCGACGGGAATCCACGGCAGCCAGCCGCGGCGGCGCGCGGCCTGGAACGCGTCGATGAGGAAACGGCTCGCCAGGGCTACATCGTGTTGGATTTCAGTCGCCGTTCGGCCCATTGCCACGTCTCCTTGAGCGATGCGAGCGTTTCGCGCAACACGCCGAGATTGCGCATGCGATAGACCGCCCACGCCAGCGCAACCGCCGCGAGCAAGGCGCCGCCGCCGCCCGCGCTGAGCAGCGGACGCCAGTCGGCGCCAAACGCGGGCGCGAGCGCCGCCGCAAACGCCACCGTCAATCCAGTGACGAGGATCACGGCAGCGATCACAGCAACGCCGAACGCCAGCCCGAGATCGACAGCGGCGCGCCGGGTCTCGCTGACGGCGAGCTCGACCTCGAGCCGCGCCAGACGGGCGACGCCCTCGGTGACCGACGCGGCCACGCGCGCCTCACGAGGCATCGGCAGCGGCAGACGCAACACGTTCGACGGCAGCGCTGGCGCGGGCTGCGCGCCGGGCACCGCCTCGCCCTCGGCCTTGGCATCGGCGGCGCCGCGTGCCGCGGCGGCGTGCTCGATCTCGGCGTTCACCTCCGCGCCGATCAGCAGCGCGACGCCGCTCAGATAGAGCCACAGCATGAGCAAGATCGCGCCGCCGAGCGAGCCGTAGGTCGCGTTGTAGTTGGCGAAGTGCACGACGTACCAGCGCAGGCCCGCGGACATCGCGAGCCACAGGACGACGGCCAGGGCCGAACCCGGCGTCACCCAGCGAAACTTCTGCTCGACGGCCGGCGCCAGATAGTAGATGAGCGCGATGGCGACGCTGGAGAGCAGCACGACGACCGGGATGCTGACAACGTTCCACACGAGCGTGAATACCGCGCCGAGTCCGACCCAGCCCGCGATCGTCTCGCCGAGCTTCGGCCCGAACACCATCAAGACGAGCGCGGTCAGGATGAAGGCCGAGAACAAGAGCGTCAGGCCGAGGGCGAGGGCCTTGCGCTTCCAGAACGGGCGCGCCTCGGGCACGTCATAGACCACGTTGAGTGCAGTCATGATCGACGCGATGCCGTTGGATGCCGCCCACAGCGCGCCGAGCACGCCGATGGACAGCAGACCGCCGCGCGCGCCGCGGATGATCTCGCGCAGCGTCTTCTGCATGATTGACGCCGCGTCGGGAGGCAGCGCCCGCGAGACGTACTCCATCAGGTTGTCCATGAGATTCGGAATCGGCAGCATGCCGAGGAGAACGGTCAGGAAGAGCAGCGCGGGGAAGAGCGCGAACAGGAAGTAATACGCGAGCGCCGCGGCCCGGTCGGCGACCTCGTCGTCGCCGATCTCATGCCAGACACGGCGCGCAAGCTGCACGACGGTGAGACCGCCCAGCTTCCAGGGTGAAGCCTGAGCCTGGGAGTCCATCAAAACGCACCACTGCAGCCGTCATGCCGCCGACTCCAAGAGACGCCCTACCGCCAGCTCGATCGGAAACAACGCGTCGGCCAGAAAGTCTTCGAACCGATGGCGCGCCGCGCGCCGGCGCCCGAGGCCAAGAAGCGCCAGCGCCTCCACGCCGTCCGTCTCACGCGCCGGCCGCGCCCCGCGCGACGCTGCACAGTGTTGCAGCGCACGCTCCCAGTCGCCGCGCTCGATGTCCAGCTCGGCGAGCCGGCGCGCCGCCGCTTCGGCGATCGGAGCTTGCGACGCGCGACGTCCAGCCTCTGCGTGAGCGGCCAGCCATGCCTCCAACGTTCGGTACGCCGCGTCGTGATCGCCGAGATCGTTCTCGTGTTCGTAGCGCCGCAACAGCAGCGCTGGGCGCTCGCGCGGCTCGGCGCGCTCGAGAGCCGCCGTCACCGCGGCGAGGCCGCCGCGGCGCACCCGCTCGAGCACCTCTCGCGCCCCGGGCTCCGACAGCGTATCGGGCTGTGCCGCCAGATACTCGGCCGCGTCCTCCATTCGTCCCGCTTCCACCAATTTCTGCGCGCGCACCAGCCTGCGACGGCGCCAGCGGGCTCGCAGCGCTGGGGACCACGGGATACCGAAGGGCGGCTCGGGCGCCGGCTCGAGCAGCGACACCGCCGCCGCGCCTCCGCGCGTGGCGAGCGCCGTCGCCGCGAGGCGCAGCAGCAGTCGCGCACGAAACGACTCGGGCAGCTCACGCGCCTCACGCCGCAGAGCCTCGAGGGCGCCGGGATCGCCATCCTCCCACGCGATCAGATGCCGATAGCCGATGACGAGCGGATTGTCGGGCGCAAGCTGCAGGGCGCGTCCGAGCGCGTCGCGCGCCGGTGCGCGCTGATCGGCGTCGAGCCGCAGAATCGCGAGGTGCAGCGGAAAAACGAAGTTCGCGGGCGCCAGCGCCGCTCCGCGCTCGAGCGTCGTCTCGGCGTCGGTCAGACGCTCCTGCTCGGCCAACGCGTGCGCCAGATAGAGATGCGCGTGGGCCAGCCGAGAATCGCGCGTGATCGCCTCGCGCAGCAGCTTCTCCGCACCGGCAAAATCGCGCCGCGCGAGCGCACGCTGCCCTCGCGTGAGGCAGCGTTCGGCGCGATCGAACGGAAGGTGCCACCCCATGCGGGTCGGAGCCGATTCTACTGTAGAGTGGCGGCGACAAAGGAGCCCCTCATGAGCGGATTCGGCGAGTACGAGCGTTACGACGCCCTGGGTTTGGCCGCACTGGTCGCGCGGCGCGAGGTATCCCCGGAGGAGCTGCTGGAGGCGGCCATCGCGCGCGTCGAGGCGCGCAATCCGATGGTCAACGCGGTGACGATGAAGCTCTACGACTATGGCCGTAAGGCCATCGCGGCCGGCCTTCCGGACGGTCCCTTCCGCGGCGTGCCGTATCTGATGAAGGACCTCACCGCATCGATCGCGGGCGTGCCGATGACGCGCTCGAGCCGCTACTACGCCGATGCGCCGGTGCCGACGGCCGACAGCGAGCATGTGCGCCGGCTCAAACGCGCAGGGCTCGTGATCTTCGGCCGCACGAACACCTGCGAGCTCGGACTCTCGCTCACCTGCGAGCCGGAGATGCACGGTCCCACTCGTAATCCCTGGGACCCGACCCGAATCTCCGGCGGCAGCAGCGGCGGCGCCGCGGCCGCGGTCGGCGCGCGCATGCTGCCGATGGCGCACGCGACCGACGGATTCGGCAGCATCCGCGCGCCGGCGGCGTGCTGCGGCCTCGTCGGTCTCAAGCCCACACGCGGACGCAACACGCAGGCGCCCTATCTGGGCGAGGGCCTCGGTGGGCTGTCCGCGGAGCACGCCGTGACGCTGAGCGTACGCGACTCGGCGGCGCTGCTCGACGCGACGGCCGGCACCGGACTCGGTGATCCGTACGTGGCGCCGCCGCTCGCTCGTCCGCTATCCAAAGAGCTTGAAACCGATCCCGGCCGCCTGCGTATCGCATTCACGAGCGTGACGCCCAACGGCGCCAAGGTCGAGACCGAGAGTCTGCGCGCGCTGGCCGAGACCGCGAAGCTGTGTGCCGACCTCGGTCATCACGTCGAGGAGGCCAATCCCGACGTCGAAGGTGCGGCCGTGGTGCCGACGTTCCTGACGCTGGCGGCCGCGAACACCGTCGTGAACCTCGGCAGCAATCCGGCGAAAGGCCGTCCGGCGCGCGAAGACGAGGTCGAGAAGGTCACGTGGGCAACGGGCCAGATGGGCGCGCGCGTGAGCGGCGCCGACTACGTACGCGCCACGCAAATGGCCCATCGCCTCGGCCGACAGATGGCAGCCTTCCACGAGCGCTGGGACATTCTTCTCACGCCGGGGCTCGCGACGCTGCCGCCCAAGCTCGGCTGGATCGACATGATGCTCGACGACGTCGACGAGTACTGGCGGCGAGTCTTTCACTTCTCGCCCTTCACAGTCTGGTTCAACATCACCGGCCAGCCCGCCATGATGCTGCCGCTCGGCATTGCGCCGGGTGATATGCCGGTCGCGGTGCAGCTCGTCGCGCGGTACGGGGACGAGGCCACGCTGTTCCGCCTGGCTGCCCAGCTCGAGACGGCGCGGCCGTGGTTCGATCGACGCCCCGCCATCGCGCGCTGAACGGGTGAACCGGCTGCGGCTGGTGCGTCTCGTCGCGCTCGGCGCGCTGATCGGCGGCTGCTCGAGCTATGTGACGCCCTATCCCGTAGGCTGGGCGGCCCTGAACGACGTGGCACGAGGCTGCCACGGCATTGTGGGAACGTATGCGCAGCGCGGCGAGCGCGGCCCCGGCGGCCGCTCGGGCGAGCAGGATTATCGACTCACGTGGCTGGCCACCGGCAAGGAGATCGCGGGCGCCGCGGGCAGCGTCGCGAGCATCTCGTTTCCCGAGGACGACATCTTCGAGATCAAGGCTGGCGACGCCCAGCGCTGGCGATTCAGTGAAGGCACCGTAAGCTGCCATGGGAGCAGGATCGAATTGCGACGCAGCGCGCTGGGCAAGAGCTGGCTCGGGCCGACGTGGCACTTCGAAACCGTCTCGCTCGGGAAATCGCTCGACGGTTGGCTCGTCGCGGAGCACGAAGAGGTCACGTGGGCGTTGCTGCTGTTGATCCCGGGGCGCGAGCGCGCCGTGGATTGGTATCGTTATCCGCCCGTGAATGGGCCACCGGCGAACCGGCGGTGACTGGCCGCCACGTCGCTTGACACGCTCAGGATCGCGTGAGATGCATGGCGCCCATATGACTCGCGCTGCTCCAAAAATGCTCACACTCGTTCTGCTGCTCGCGCTTCTCGCATTGCCCGTTCCCGGCGTCGCGCAAAAGACCCTGCGGGCGTACACGCTCATCCTCGACTTCGTCCCCACCGGCGAGTACGCGCGCGGTCACGCCCCACCTTCCCTCCAGACCCGCCAAGCCGACGAGCGACGTCAACGCCGGATAGTCCGGTGCGCATCCGGCAGAAGTCGGTGTCGCGATGACGCAGTTCTCGAACGAGATCACAC
>DAIRVP010000168.1:0-1118 GCA_036802765.1 Candidatus Rokuibacteriota bacterium | reverse complement strand
CCACCGGCGAGTACGTGCCGCACTACACGGCGCTCGAGAAAGGTTGGTACCGCGACGAGGGCCTCGACGTGAAGATCATCCGTGGGCAGGGCTCGGCCGATACGGTCAAGCGCATCGCGGCCGGCCAGGGCGAAGTCGGGATCTCGGACATCTCCGCGCTCATCGCCGCGCGCGCGAACACCGACGTGAAGGTCAAGGCCATCGCCCTGTGGTATCGGCGGCCGCCGCACGGCATCTTCGTTCGCGCCGACTCGCCGATCAAGACGCCGAAGGAGCTCGAGGGCAAGAAGCTGGCGATCTCGCCGGGCAACAGCCATCAAATTCTCTGGCCGGTATTCGAGCGGTTGTCGGGGCTGAAGCCGAACTCCGTGACATGGGTGACGATGGACGCAGCGTCCATGCCGCCTTCGTTGATCAAAGGCGCCGTCGACGCCGTGCCGTTCTTCGTCGTGCACGAGGCGCGCATCCGTAAGGTCGCCAAGCAGCAGAACGCCGACATCCGCGTGCTCACGGCCTGGGCCGACCTCGGTCTGGACCTGTCGTCCACGTCGCTCGTGGCACGCGAGGAGACGATTGCGAAGGATCCCGATGGCCTCAAGGCGTTTCTCAAGGCCACTCTCAAGGGCGCCGACTATGCCTTCCGGCAGAAGCACTTCGACGAAGGCGTCGGCTACGTGAGCAAGCACCATCCGGAGGTCGACCCCGACGGCGCGCTGGGCGCCGCGCAGGTGGCCGCGCGATTCGTGTACGCCGAAGAGGTCACCGCCGGCAAGGCGGCGGTCGGCCAGTTCGATCCGGCGCGTTTGGAAAAGACACGCGACACTTACACGCAATACCTCGAGCTCAAGCGCAAGGTGCCGCTCGAAGAGATCTACACGAACGACCTGCTGCCAGAGAAAAAGTGATGGCCGTGCTCATTCGTGGCGCCCAGGTCCTCGGCGGCTCGCCGCCCGCGCTTTCGCGCGCCGACATCCTCGTCGAAGGCGACCGCATCGCCGCCGTCGGTCCGGCGCTCGCCTCGCCGGCCGACCCGCGCGTGCTCGACGCCGCCGGCCGCATCGCGCTGCCCGGCCTCGGCAACGCCCACACTCACGCCGCGAGTCATCTGGCGAGGGGCC
>DAIRVP010000167.1:0-11304 GCA_036802765.1 Candidatus Rokuibacteriota bacterium | reverse complement strand
GACCACCGGCACGCTGAAGCGCGAGCGGTGCCACGCCGCGAGCCGACCGAGCGACCGAGTCGTGTCTTCGACGAGCACGAGCGGGACGTTGGCCGGCGGCTCGTCGGGCAACGTGTGCACGACCACGCAGGCGGCGCCGCGCGCGGCGGCGTCGGCAAGGAACGCGTGGCCATCGAGACGGTGACCGACGATGGCGAAGAACGCCTCGCCGACCTGGAGCGTGCGCGAATCGATCGACACGCCAGCGACGGGGACGCCGAGGTCTCCGCTCACCAGCGCGCCCTCGGTGGCGCGAACCAGCTCCTGGATGCTGAATGCCGCCATACGCCTCCCTATCGCGCTTGCCCCGACAACAGTGCCCGCGCCACATCGCGGTCGTCGAACGGCAGCACCTCGCTGCCGACGATCTGGTAGGTCTCGTGCCCTTTGCCGGCGATGACGATCGTGTCGCCCGGGCGCGCCCACGCGAGCGCCGCGCTGATCGCAGCGTGTCGATCGGCCACGCGCGTGTCGCCCTCGCGCCGCACGTGCGCCGCGCCGGCGGCGACCTCGGCGACGATCGCCTCGGGATTCTCGGAACGCGGGTTGTCCGAGGTGATCCACGCGTGATCCGCGAGGCGCGCGGCGATCTCGCCCATGATCGGGCGCTTCGTTCGATCGCGGTCGCCGCCGCAGCCGAACACCACGCCGAGGCGCCCCGTGGTGATCTTCCGCGCCGTCGTCAGCACGCGCTCCAGCGCATCGGGCGTGTGGGCGTAATCGACGACGACGAGGAACGGTTGTCCGGCCCGCACCTGCTCGAACCGTCCCGGCACGGTCTGCACATCGCTCAGCGCCTGCGCGATCGCGTCGAGCCGGAGTCCGAGTGCCAGACCGACGCCGACGGCCGCGAGCAGATTCATCACGTTGTGCTCGCCGATCAGCGGCGAGGCGAGCCTGAGACGGCCGGCCGGCGTCGCAACGTCCAGCCGCACGCCCTGGAGCATCGATGTCCACTCGGTGGCCCGCACGCGATTGTCGGCGCCGAGCCCGAACGTCAGCGTCTCGAGAGCGAGGCCGGCGACCATGCGGGCGCCCGCCGGATCATCGCCGTTGACGACGGCGACGCGCCGCGGCTTCGGCGATGCGGCGAGCAGCTCGAACAGACGCCGCTTGGCGCGGCCGTACTCGTCGAGCGTCCCGTGGAAATCGAGGTGGTCCTGCGTGAGATTCGTGAAGACCGCGACGTCGAAGGCCAGGGCATCCACTCGCGACAGGGCGAGCGCATGCGACGAGACCTCCATCGCCACGCCGCGCACGCCACGCTCGCGCATGGCTGCGAGCATCGCCTCGATCTCGAGCGCCTCGGGCGTCGTCTGCCCGGCGGGACGGATCTCGTCGCCCACGACGTACTGAATCGTTCCGAGAATGCCGGTGGCGTCACCGCGCGTCCGCAGCAGTGCGTCGACGAGGTACGACGTGGTGGTCTTGCCGTTGGTACCCGTGATGCCCACGAGCGTCAGCGCGCGTGACGGGTGATCCCAGTACGCGCCCGCCAGCGCGGCCAGCGCGCGGCGCGCTGACGGCACGAGCACCTGAGGGACGCCCACGCCGTTCAAGGCCTCGCCTTCGGTGACGACCAGCGCCGCGCCGCGTCCCACGGCCTCGGGAACGAAGCGCCGCGCGTCTTGCTTGAATCCCGGCACGGCCACGAAAGCATCACCGCGCTCGACGCGCCGGGAATCGGCAGTAAGGCCCGTGACGACACGCGGTGGCATTCCGATCACGCGCTTGTCGGTCAACGCCTCGAGCAGCACGCTCACGGACACCTCACGCCGCATGTCAACGCGCGACCCCGGCGCGCGCGGCGCTCACGGCCAGCGTGAGTCGCACGACAGCATCCTCGGTGACGGGCTCACCGGGCACGGGCGACTGCTGAACGACCCGGCCGTGCCCAGAGAGCTCCACGCGCAGGCCGAGCGGCGTGAGCATCGCCAGCGCTTCGCGCAGCGTGCGTCCGGACACGTCCGGCATAAAGCCGGTAGCCGTCTCCGTCGTCGAGACCAGTCGCACGCGCGCCGCGCCGGCGCCCTCGGCGCCGGGTCCGGTCACGATCTGGATCGGCACCGCGTCGCTCGGCGCCACGTCGAGGTAGCGCAGCACCGGTCCGGCGATCGCGGAGAAGATCGGCGCGGCGGCCTCGCTGCCCCACTTCTCGTTCTTCGGCTCGTCCAACAGCACGAGCATCACGAGACGGGGCGCGTCGGCGGGCACGAAGCCGATAAACGAGAGGACGCCGGGCGCGCGCGAATAGCGTCGCGTCGCGGGGTCGAGCTTCTGTGCGGTGCCCGTCTTGCCGCCCACCTCATAGCCCGGCACCGCGGCGAAGTGGCCGGTGCCGTGCTCGACGACCTGCACGAGCATCCCCGTCAGCGTCCGCGCAGTCTCCGCGGAGATGACCTGGCGCACCGCACGCGGTTCGATCCGACGCACCTCGTGGCCATCGGCATCGAACTCGGCCTTCACGAGCCGCGGCTGCATCAGAATGCCGCCATTGGCGACGGCACCGAACGCCGCGAGCATCTGCAGCGCGGTCACCGAGACCTCCTGACCGATCGACATCGTCGGGAGCGAGAGCGCCGACCACCGCTGGGGATCCCGCAGGACGCCGCGACTTTCGCCGGCCAGCCCGACGCCCGTCGGCGCGCCGAAGCCGAAGGCCGTCATGTAGCGGTAGTAGCGGTCCGGGCCGAGCGACAGGCCCACTTTCATGGAGCCCACGTTCGACGAGTTCTGCAAGACCTCGCTGAACGAGAGCCAGCCGAATTTCTTCCAGTCGTGGATCGTCGTCTTCGCGATCGTCAGCTTACCGTTCTCGGCCCAGATCCGATCCTCGGGCCGGACGACGCCCTCCTCGAGCGCGGCCGCCGCAAGGATCACCTTGAACGTCGACCCGGGCTCGAAGGGGTCGGTGACCGCGCGATTGCGCCACACCTCACGCGATGCCGCGGTGTGAAACGCGTTCGGGTTGAAGGTCGGACGCAGAGCGAGCGCGAGAATGTCACCGGTGCGCGGATCCATCGCGATCGCCATCGCACCCTTCGCCTGGGTGCGCCGGTACGCGGCGTCGATCTCGCGCTCGGCCAGGTACTGGATCGTGCGATCGAGCGTGAGCATCACGCCGCGCCCCGGCGCCGGCGGCGTGAGGATCCGCTGCGTGACCACTTCGCGACCGAGCGCATCGCGACCCACAACGGCGCGTCCGGGCGTGCCGGCCAGCGCGTCGTTCCACGCGCGCTCCACGCCTTCGAGTCCCCCTTCCGTGCCCTCGAAGCCGAGCACGTGCGCCGCCAGCTCGCGGTTGGGATAGAGGCGCAGCGGCTCGTCGACGAAGCCGAGGCCGGGCTCGCCGAGCTCGCGCACCCGCGCCGCAATGTCGGGGGGCAGCTTCCTGCGCAGCCAGACGAACGCCTTGCCCGACGTCAGCTGCGCGTGCACGTCGCGCTCCGGCGTCTCGAGGATCGGCGCCAGCGCGGCGGCGACGCGCACGGGATCGCCGACGGCGCGCGGCTGCGCGAACAGCGACTCGGCGGGTGTCGACGTCGCAAGCGGCGCGCCGTGCCGATCGACGATCGGACCGCGCGCGCCGTACAGCGCGATGGTGCGCGAGTACTGTCGCTCGGCGAGGCCGGCGAGCTCGGAGTGCTTGACGATCATCAGCCAGCTCAGCCGGCCCGCGAGACCCGCGAACGCGAGCGTGAGGATCGCCGCGAGGATCAGGGTCCGCGTCCGGAGCGCGGCGTTCACGGGGTGCGTCGATCCTCCTGCACCGCCGCCTCGATCCTGTTCCTCTGGGCTGCGGCGAGGCCGGTCGTCGCGGTGACGTACTCGCGCGCCAGGCGGACCTGGTCACGCGCGGGCGCGGTCAGCCCGAGCTCGCGCGCACGCTGATCCACGCGCAGCGGCGAGCGCAGCGTCGCCACTTCGATCTCCAGCTGGCGAATGAGCGTCTCGGCGCGGGCGCGCTCCGCGCGCAGCGCGTCCAGTCGGTACGCGAGCTGCACCTGCTGCACGCGCAGACCGACCACGAGCAACGCGCCCACGACGAGCACGGCCGAAATGGCCAGGGCCGTGGCGAACGAGCGCCGCACACGCGGATCCGCTTCCCGGTGGAGTCTCTGGTGCTTGTGCTTGATCACGACGTCCGCTCCAGCACGCGCAGCTTGGCGCTCCGGGCGCGGGGATTGGCCCGCACCTCATCGTCCCCGGGCGTCAGGGGCGACGGCTCCAGCTCCGCGAACGTCGCGGCAGCGAGCGCACGGAACGCCTGCTTCACGATGCGGTCTTCGCCCGAGTGAAAGGAGATGACGCCCAGGCGCCCGCCGATGGCGAGCAGACCTGGCGCCTCCTGGAGCGTCTGGCGGAGCGCTCCGGTTTCGTCGTTGACCGCCATGCGCAGCGCCTGGAACGTGCGCGTGGCGACGTGGATTCGTTTTGGCCATGCGGCGCGCGGCACGCCGGCGCGCACGGCGGCGACGAGCTCGCCCGTCGTCCGCATCGGACGACGTCGTACGATGGCGCGCGCGATACGCCGCGCGAAGCGCTCGCCGCCATGCTCGAAGAGCAGCTGCGCGAGCTCCGCCTCGTCCGCGTGGTTCACGAGGTCGGCCGCGGTGCGGCCGCGCGTGGGATCGAGCCGCATGTCGAGCGGCTCGTCGTGTTGGAAGCTGAAGCCGCGTCCGGACTCGTCGAGCTGGTAGGACGATACGCCGAGATCGAGCAGCACGGCGCGCGCCTTCTCGATGCCGTGCTCGGCCGCGACGCGCGCGACGTTGCGGAAGCTCGCCTGCGCAAGCACGACGCGATCGCCGAAGGGCGACAGACGCTCGCGCGACCGTGTGAGCGCCTCGGGATCCACGTCGAGACCGAGCAGACGTACGTCAGCGCCGCTCGTCCTCAGCATTGCTTCGGCGTGGCCACCCATTCCCACCGTCCCATCGACCACCCAGCCCCCGCGCCGCGGTCGCAGGACAAACGCGACCTCGTCGATGAGGACGGGAACGTGAACCGCTAGACTCCCAACGCCGACAGCTTCTCGTAGAGCGAGGGCAGCTTCGGCTGGCCAGTGCGCTCGTATTCCTCGAAGCGAGCGCGATCCCAAATCTCGAACTTGTCCAGGCCTCCGCCGACGATCAGGACGTTCTTCTCGAGGGCCGCGTCACGCCGGGCATCGGGGGCAATCAGCATTCGACCTGCTGCATCTAGCGTTACATCTTTTGCACGTGACACGTAAAGGCGGCTGATCTCGCGGACCTCGCTGTTGAAGCGAGACTGCTCTCGTAGCTTGGCTTCCATCCGCTCCCACTCGGCCAGGGGGTACACCTCGAGGCACTCCCCATCCGGCACCATGACGAGGTCGCCCGCTTCGTAGCGGCCGAGCACCTCCCGGAACCTGGCCGGGATGCTCACCCGCCCTTTGGCGTCGACGGTCGCCGGATAACGTCCCCTGAACATTGATTTTTAGGGTTGTGTCCCCACTTACTCCCACTTTGTCCCACTTGATTGGCGAATCTACAGTCGCTATTCGGGGTGTGTCAAGCGAAAACCACACGATTTTTTTAGGGAATTACGCTACCCACGCGTTTGGCGGACGTATGGGGCAGACGTCGGCCCAATCCCACGGCGGATGGTGGAAACGAGTGCTAGCGGGGGGTGTAGTACTGCAGAGCTTCGGGCAGCCAGGCCTCGATCTGCGCGATCCGAGTCTGTGGGAGAGGGTGGGTCGAGAGGAATTCGGGTTGCCGAGCACCCCCCTGCGACGCCATTCGGACCCAGAGATCGCGTGCGGCTTGCGGATGGTAGCCCGCTTTCGCCATGTAGATCAGGCCGAGATGATCCGCCTCGGATTCCTGCTGTCGGCTCCAGGGCAGCAGGAGGCCCACAGTCGCGCCGGCGCCGAGGCCGGCGGTGATCAGCTGCATCGTCGCCGGGTCGCCGCGCGAGAGCGCGGTCTGCGTCGCGATGAGGCCCCCCTGCACCGCGAGCTGCTGGCTGATGCGCTCGCCGCCGTGACGCGCGATCGCGTGTGAGACTTCATGGCCGAGCACGGCGGCCAGGCCCGCGTCGTCCTGGGTGACCGGCAGGATGCCCGTGTAGACGGCGACCTTTCCACCGGGCAGGCAGAACGCGTTCACCTGCTTGTCTTCGAGGACGTTGAACTCCCAGCGATAGTCGGTGCGGCCCGTGGCCTCCGCGATCCGTGTTCCGACGCGGCGAACCTGCGCGTTGTATTCCGGATTTTGCGAGACCTTGCCCTTTTTCAGAATGTCCTGATAGGACGACAGCCCCATCTGGACCTCGGTGCCCTCCGGGATGAGCAAGAGCTGCGAGCGATTCGTGAGCGGCACCGTCTGACATGCGACGACGCCGACGACGGCGAGCGCGAGCAACGGCCGTGAGATGCCTCGCACGGCCGGTATTCTAGCCGAGCGTGGCGTCCACGTCCTGAGATCTAGCGAATGCTGGCTTCGCGAATGATGCGGTCGAGCGACGCGCGCTCGGAGTGTGGCCTCGCTTCGAGGTCCGCCATGCACAGGAACGGGCAGCGCGCCTCGGAGGCGGCCGCCTCGCCGGCCAGCCGCAGCGCGCGTGACGACGGCCCGACGGAGACGAAGACGTGCAGCGTCCGTCCCTCGCGCACGCACTGACCGATCACATCGGGCGGCGTCTCGAGCGTCGGCGCATCGGGCGCGGGAGAGATCACCAGCGAGCGCACCCGGCGGTTGCGTGCGAACCACGGCAGCTCACCGAGGGGATCGAACCCGTCGGGCAGCGGCGCATCGAGCTCCACCAGATAGCGCAAGAGCCCGAAGTACCCCGGCAGCGCGCGCGCGAGCCGGCCTTCCAGCACGGGCAGCGTGAGGTCGAACGTCAGCGGGCTGATGATCCGGAGGCCGATGGCGCGACCGACAGCCACCTGGGTGGGACGCCGGGACGGAGGCAGGTTCATCGCGCGCCCGTCGCGAAACGCAAAGTCCGCGCCGCATAGCGGCATGACGCAAATGTCTGGAAATGTGGACATGACCCTTCACGGTCCGACCAATGCGGTGGCCTGTCACTGGGCAATGACGCCCAGTAACGGGCCAGTTACCGATTGCGGAGATGCGCACGGGTGCTAAAGACCGTGGAGACATTCGAGCCGGCGACCGAGTAATCGGGCCGGGTCGCGAGCACGATCTCCACGCTGCGCACGGCACCGGGCGTCGCCGTCGCGGCGCCGGTCGCGTCGAAGTACGTCAGCGTGAGGCGGGCCACGCCGTTGACGATGGGCTGCAGGCCGCCACCGGCGTCGCGACGCAGCACGGTGCCGACGAGCCGCCACGTCACCCGCTCGCCGTTGATCGCGATGAGACCGTCGCCGTCGAGATCCTGTTGCAGCACGATCGCGTCCGGCGCCGCGAGCGCGACGGCGTCGAACGCGCCGACGCCGCGCCCTGCCAGTCGGATCTCGGTCGCCAGACGCGCGAGCGCGACCCGCGCGCTCTGCTGCGTCTCCGCGCGCGCGATGCCGAACGCCCAGGCGCGCTGGCCCTCGTCCAGCAATGTGAGCGCCGCGGTCCCCACGACCGCGAAGATCGCGACGGCGACAAGAAGATCGGCAAGGCTCACGCGGGCAGCGTCGTCGGCGACGCCGCCCGCGTCAACGTCCAATGATCGGTACGGCGTCCTCGATTATCCCGAAACCAACATGCCGCGCAGGCTAAAGCCGATGGAACCCGCGGTGGCCGTGGTGCCCGCCGTCGCCGTCGTGTCGGCACCGTTCACGAGCTGCACCGCCTGCCCCGGCCCGAACTCGATGCCCGTGGTGAGGTTCAGCACCGTGGTCGTGCGCGGCGCGATACAGAGTGGACCGGTGATAGTCGAATCGGTCTGAGTGATCGTCCCGGCAACGGTCGGCGTCGTCGTCGTCCCCGGCACCGCAGTCGTCGAGGTTCCGGTGCTGCCCGTGGTGGTCCCCGGTGTGGTTGTCGTCGGCGTCGTGGTTGTCGTGCTCGGCGTTGTGACTGTCGTGCTCGGCGTTGTGACGGTCGTGCTTGGCGTCGTGGTCGTCGTCGACGACGTCGTGGTCGTGGAGCCGCCCGCGCGATTGATCGCCGCGCCACACGTGGCGGCCGTGCTCGTGTTGGTCAGCAGAACATCGGTGACGATCAACGTCTGCCCCGCCGGCACCGTGAAGGCGGTCACCGCGGTCGTCCCTGCGGGCACCTGCTGCGTGATCTCGACGACGTTGAGAACCGTCGGCGTCGCCCCCGTCGCCGCAGCGATGGGGAGCGCGTTCGCCCCCGACAGGGTGGTCGGCGCCAGCGGCGACGTCGTCGTCGCGGTCGTGCTGCCGGGGCTGAGCGTCGGCGTCGCCCCGGTGCCCATCGTGGACGTCTGGGCCGAGAGTTGGCCGGCAACGCCGAGCGCGACGAGCGCGCACAGGCACAGAGCGAGCAGTGTCACGAGCTTCATGAAGGACCTCCTGGACGGAACTGGCTCCGGGCATGCACGCAATGCCAGTGCCAGCGACTTCCAGAGTGGTCAGACGAATGTCAGGCGATCGGAGGTCGCTGATCGCGCCACGGGCGCGCGCGCTCGAACGCCGCCGAGGCGCGAAGCACGAGCGCGTCGGCGAAGCGGCGACCCACGATTTGCAATCCGATCGGGACCCGGTCTTTCGTGAACCCGCAAGGAACCGACGCCGCAGGCTGACCCGTGAGGTTGAATGCCGGCGTGAACGGAATCCACCCGTAGAACGACACGGCGCGCCCGGCGATGGCGCCGGGCGTGTCGAGTCCCACGCGGAATGGCGGGCACGCAATCGTCGGCGTCAGCAAGAGATCGTATTTCTCGAAGAACGCGCGCGGGTGCTGCCACCAGTTCAGCCGATCGAACCAGGCCTGGACGTAGCGTGTGGGCGGGTTCTTCAGCGTGGCGTCGATGAAACGCAGCAGCCCGGGCTCGATCAGGTCGCGCTGGTCGAGATACGGCGCTAGGCGAGTGGCGATGCCGCCGCAGAAGATCTGCTCCCAGCACTCCATCATCGAGGGCCACTTCGGCTGCACCTCGTCGACGCGACAGCCGAGCTCGCGGAACGCTTTCGCCGCGCGCGCGCACACCGCGCTGACCTCCGGGTCGACGACTTCCGCGAAGCCGAGGTCGTCGGTATAGGCGACACGCAGCCCCTTGAGATTGCCGCCGAGCGCGCGGCTCCAGCGCGCGCCGTCGGCGGGGAGCGAATACGGATCGCGCTCGTCCGGTCCGGCGCAGACGTCCATGGCCAGCGCGGCGTCCGCGACGGTTCGCGTCATCGGTCCGATGTGCGAGAGGCTCCAGGCGCCGCTTGGCGGGTGTAGCGGAATGCGACCGTACGACGGCTTGAAGCCATAGATCCCGGCGCACGAGGCGGGAATGCGAATGGATCCGCCGCCGTCGGTCCCGACGTGCAGCGCGCCGAGGCCCGCCGCCACGGCCGCCGACGCGCCGCCGCTCGAACCACCCGGCGTTCGATCGGGGTGCCACGGATTGCGCGTGGGGCCGAAAATGAGGTTGTGCGTGGCGCCGATCCAACCGAATGTCGGCGTGTTCGTCTTGCCGATCATGATGCCGCCCGCCGCCTTGAGCCGCTCGACCATCGGCGCATCCTCGGTCGGGATGTTGTCGCGATAGAGCGGCGTGCCGAAGGTCGTCCGCACGTTCTTCGTCACGACCAGATCTTTCACGCCGAAAGCGACACCGTGCAGCGGCCCGAGCTTGGCGCCGCGCTTGCCGACGGCGCGCTCGGCGGCCTTCGCATCACGACGCGCCTGATCCGCATTGATCAGCACGAACGCATTGAGGCGCGGGTTGATCTTGTCGATGCGCGCCAACAGCGCGTCGACGATCTCGAGCGGCGAAATCTTTCGCCGCCGGATCAGCGCGGCCTGCTCGGTGGCGGACAACCAGGTCGGATCGGTTTCAGTCATGAATTAGCCCCGGCGCAAGATAATTGAGTTCCGGTGTGGGCCGCAACGCAAATGAGGGGGGTTGGCGGCGAAACGGTGACTACCCTCGCGTGAATGAGGGGGGCTTGGGGGAACGGTGACTGCTCTCAACGCGAATGAGGGGTCTGGGGGAACGGTGACTGCTCTCAACGTGAACGAGGGGGTTTGGGGGAAGCCGAAGGGGTCCCCCAACTCAATAGGCGTCATCGCGACCCCCGTAGCCGCGGATCGAGCGTGTCACGGAGCGCATCGCCGAGCAGGTTGCTGCCGAACACCGCCAGGCTGATGGCGATACCGGGAAAGAGCACCAGATGCGGTGCTTTTTGCGCGTACTCGGCGGCCGAGACCGACAGCATGCGGCCCCACGACGGGTACGGCTCGGGAACGCCCATGCCGAGGAACGAGAGCGTCGCCTCGACCAGAATCGCGCTGCCGAGCTGCGCCGTGCACAGGACGATGAACGGCCCGATGGTGTTGGGCAGGATGTGTCGGAAGGCGGTACGGAGGTGGCGCACGCCGAGCGCGCGCGCGGCCTCGACGTACTGCATCTCACGGATGCTGAGCACGCTCGCCCGGATCACGCGCGCCGCGCGCGGAATGATCGGGATCGAGATCGCGATGATCACGTTGCGGACCGAGGGGCCGAGCGACGCCGACATGACCAGGGCGAGGACGAGCAACGGCAGCCCCTGCAGGATGTCCAGCAGCCGCTGCGTAATCAAGTCCGTCTTGCCGCCTGCGTACGCCGACAGCAGGCCGATGATGCCGCCCAGCACCGAGCCGAGCAGGGTGCTGCCCAGGCCCACGACGAGCGACACCCACGCCCCGTGCACGATACGCGAGTAGATGTCGCGCCCGAGGTGATCGGTGCCGAGCCAATGCTCGGCGCTCGGACGGCCGAGCGTGTACGCCGCGTCGGTGGCGATCGGATCGTGCGTCTGCAGCCACGGCGCGAGCAAGGCCGTGAGCACCATCACGATCATGATGAAACCGCCGGCCGCGCCGAGCGGCTTGCGGCGGACGAAGCGCGCGAGATGCGTCCCCCACCCCGGCCGCGCGGGGGCGCCGACGACCACGAGATCGACGGGGACGCCGACGGGCCTAGCCATACCGGACGCGCGGGTCGAGGTAGCCGTAGAGCATGTCGACGAACAGGTTGGAGAAGATGACGATGATCGCGATGAACATCACGAGGTTCTGCACGATCGGATAGTCGCGCCAGAGAATCGCCTGCACGAGGAACCGCGCGACGCCGGGCAGATTGAAGACCGTCTCCGTCACGACGAGGCCGCCGATCAGG
>DAIRVP010000166.1:0-11455 GCA_036802765.1 Candidatus Rokuibacteriota bacterium | reverse complement strand
CGACATCGACACGCGCGCGTGCGTCGAGCCCAAGCAGTTTCACGACGTCGTCGGCTACTACAACCGTTTCGATGTGTTCAATCTGACGGTCGATCGCACCCGTCAGCGGCCTGCCTCCTTCCGGACCACGGACGCGCCGCCGGCCGCGACGACCGACCAGGACACGGGAGAGTGGATGTCATGAGCGCCATCGATCCGATCTGGGCCGGCGTGGCCGAGCTGTCGCGCGCCTTCGAGACTCGCGCGCTGTCACCCGTCGACGTGGTGGACGCGCTGCTCGCGCGGATCCGCGCGCGCGAGGCGCTCCATGCCTACATCGCCGTCTACGGAGACGAGGCGAGGCTCGCCGCCGAGGCGGCCGACCGCGCGATCAGGAGCGGCCATCGTGTCGGCCCACTGCACGGCGTCCCGATCGCGCTGAAGGACCTCATCGATCTAGAGGGTCGCGTCACCACCGGCGGCTCGAAGGTGTGGATCGATCGCGTGTCGCCCGTGACGGCTACGCTGGCGCAGCGGCTCATCGCGGCCGGCATGATCGTGCTCGGCAAGACGCACACGGTGGAATTCGCGATGGGCTCGTTCGGCACCAACACGCATCTGGGCACGCCGTGGAACCCATGGGATCTCGCCGTGCATCGCACGCCCGGCGGCTCCTCGAGCGGATCCGCGGTCGCCGTCGCGGCCGGATTGGCGCCCGTCGCGATCGGCACCGATACGGGCGGCTCGGTGCGACTGCCCGCCGCCTGGTGCGGCATCGTCGGCCTCAAAGTCACGCTCGGCCGCATCAGCACGCACGGCGTGCTGCCGTTGGCGTTCACGCTGGACACGCCGGGACCGATGGCGCGCTCCGTCGAAGACGCCGCGCTGATCTTCCGCGTGCTGAACGGTCCGGATGAGAACGACGCGGCGACGCTCTCGCTCACGCCGCTCGATCCGATGCCCACGCTGCGCCGCGGTGTGCGCGGTCTGCGGCTGGCCGTGCTGCCGGACGAGGAGCGTCTGGACGTCGATGCGGACGTGCTCGCGGAGTACGACGCGTCGGTGAAGACGCTCGCGGGGCTCGGCGCAGAAATCGTCCGGGTGACGTTGCCCAATCGGTTCAGCGATTACGCCGCCGGCGTCGGTCGCATCATCGGCGCCGAGGGCTACCGGTTCGTCGGGCATCTCGTGGACGACATGAGCCTGCCCGTCGATCCGCACATCCGCCCGCGCATCCAGGTCGGCCGCGGCATATCAGCGCGGGACTACTTGATGGCGCTCGCGGAGCGCGAGCAGCATCGCCGCGCGTTTGTGGCCGCGCTGGCCGATGTGGACGCGCTGCTCACACCGACGGCACAGACGGCCGCGATCCCGATCGCGAAGGTGGACCAGTCGGGGACCGCCGCGTTCTTCACGCGCGCCGGAAACTACCTGGGGCTGTGCGGGATCGCGGTTCCGAACGGCTTCACCGCTGATCGTCTGCCGACGTCGCTGCAGGTTCTCTGTCATGCCGGGCGCGAGGACATGGCGCTGCGCATTGGCTGGGCTTACGAGCAGGCGACCGACGACAAGACGCGGAGGCCGCCGGAGCCGGCGCGCTCGTCATAAATTCTTCACGGAGCGAGAACGCAGGCTTCACGGAGCCGGAACGTAGGCTTCACGGAACCGGAACCGCGGCTCGGTAGTTTGTCGATGCGCGGTTTCTTGCGCATCGCAGCTCACTCCCGTCGCGCCACGTGGAGGTCATACCAATGAGACTCGCGGCTCCTACATCGAAAGTCGTTCTGATGGTCTGCATGTTGGCCACCGCCCTGGCTATGGCAGGCATGGCGACCGCGGATGAGCTGTTCAAGGCCACCATGACCGGAGATCAGGAGGTGCCCCCGGTCGCCACCGAAACCTCCGGAAAGGCGTTCTTCAGCGTCAACAAAGACCAGACGGCGATCGAGTTCCAGCTTCACGTCAGCGACGGCGTGAGAATCACGCAGTCGCACATCCACTGTGGGCCCCCGGGCGTCAACGGGCCGATCATCATCTTTCTCGGTGGCCTGCACGCGGCAGGCTTGAACATCGACGGCAAATGGGTCAGCAACGCGACCATCACGGATACCAGCATCGTGAATACAACCTGCGGCGCCACGCTCGCCGCGATCGTCCAGCAGATGCGGATCGGCAACACGTACGCCAACGTCCATTCGTTCGCGCATCCCGCCGGTGAAGCCCGCGGGCTCATCGAGCCGGCCGGCCAGTGAGTCGATCGCCGCATCGCTAGGGTTCACGTCAGGGTGCGGCGGCGCACCCCGCCGCACTCGTGACGCGCGCTCAGCGGCTCAGGAACTCGCGGACGATTTTCAGGAACTCGTCGAGACGGTCGTGGTGCAGCCAGTGGCCGGCGCCGTCGACGCCGACGACCGTCGCGTGTCCAAAGTGCGCCGCGCGGCCGTCGGCTGCCGGATCGCCGGCCCAGCTCTCCTTGCCATGCAGCAGCAGCGTCGGGCACTCGATGCGTCGCCAGAGCATCTCGATATCGCGGCGCGACATGTCGTACGGCGGAAACGCGCGCACATAGTTGTCGAACTTCCAGGAATACGTGCCGTCCTCGTTCTGGTTGGCACCGTGCACGGTGAGATGCCGCGCCTGCTCGGCGGTCAGATGCGGATTTTCCTCCTGCATCCGCCGAAACGCGTCCTCGATGCTCGGATAACGCCGCGGCAGCCGGCCCGCCAGCTTGCGCTGCTCGCCGATCCACTCGTCCATCCGGACGTCGATCGGCTTCGCGACCCGCTCGGCGAGTCGCTCGGGCGAGGGACCGAGGCCTTCGATGGCGACGAGTCGCGCGACGTGCTGCGGGTAGACACCGGCGTAGCGGAGCGCGATATTGCCTCCGAGCGAATGCGCGATGATGCTCACCGGTGCCAGACGCTGCTGATGGATGAGCTGGTCGAGATCGTAGATGTATTCGGCCATCGTGTAGCTGCCGTCGGTGGACCATTGACTGTCGCCGTGGCCGCGAAGATCGGGCGCGATGACGTGCCAGTCGTCGCGCAGCGCCTCGGCGGTCCAGTCCCAGTTGCGACAGTGATCGCGCCCACCGTGAAGGAGCAGCAGCGGCGGCTTCGTCGGGTTGCCCCAGTCGACGTAATGCAGGCGCAGACGTTGCGAGAAGAACGTGTGCGAGTCCATCGGGCGGCACGATATCATGGCGCCCACGCGGGAGGTTCCCATGCGCGCGGATCGCGTACTCTCGACGCTCGATTTCCACACGGCCGGGATCGGTATGCGTCTGTTGACCAGCGGCTTGCCGCGTCTGCCCGGCGCCACCATCGCCGATAAGCGTCGCTGGTTCCAAGAACATCTCGATGATGTGCGGACCGGGCTGTGCCTCGAGCCGCGCGGTCATCGCGGCCTGCTGATCGCCGTGAAGACGGAGCCCGTCACGCCCGGTGCGCAATTCGGGCTCTTCTTCTTCTATCCCGGCGGCTATTACGTCTCGTGCGGCGAGGGGACGATCGGCGCCGCGACGGTCGCGCTCGAAACCGGCATGGTCGCGCGCGAGGGCGATGAGACACGCATCGTGATCGACACGGAGGCCGGCCCCGTCGAGACGATCGCGCGCTCGGACGGCGGGCGTGTGCGCGAGGTCACGCTGCGCTGGACGCCGTCGTTCGTGGCGCTCGCGGATCAGACCGTCGAGGTCGAGGGCGTGGGCGAGGTGCCGCTCGATATCTCGGTGGGTGTCGGCAACGTCTTCGCCGTCGTCGAGGCGTCGCGCCTGGATGTGGCCGTGCGCCGCGAGCACACCAAGCGGATCGCCCAGCGCGGCATGGCGGTGCGTGAGGCGGTGAACGCGCAGCTGCGCGTCGACGTGCCCGGCGTCGGCAAGACCACCGTCGACAACGTTCTTGTCCACGAGCTGCCCGACGCCCAGCGCGTGTCGCCGAATGCGCTCGTATGGGGGCCGGGCCAGGTCGACGCCGCGCCGTGCGGGTCCGGCACGTGCGCGCGCATGGCGCTCTTCCATCATCGCGGGCTCATGAGCGTCGGCTCGACGTTCGTCAGCCGCGGACTACTCGGCCTCGATTTCACCGGTCGCATCGCGGGCGAGACGCAGGTGGAGGGCAAGCCGGCGATTCTTCCCGAGATCACGGGCACCGCATTTGTCACCGGCTCCAGCCAGTTCCTGTTCGATCCGGCCGATCCGGTGCGTGCCGGATTCCTGCTCGACGCGTGAGGTGCCCGGGATGAAGACGCTGGTCCTCGGCGGCGGTGTCGTCGGCGTGACGACCGCCTACTTTCTTGCGAAGGCCGGCCACGAGGTCACGCTGATCGAGGAGAAGGCCGCACTGGGTCTCGAAGCGACGGGCGGTAACGCGGGCATCATCGCGCCCGGTCATTCCTTCGCGTGGGCGTCTCCGCGGGCGCCGCGCATGCTGTGGCAGTCGCTGCGCGGAGCCGAGACGGCGATCCGCGTGCGACTCACCGCCGATCCGCAGCTCTACGCGTGGGGCCTGCGCTTCCTGCGCGAGTGCACGTCCGAGCGCGCAAAGCGCAACACGCTGATCAAGCTCCGTCTCTGCCAGTACAGCCAGGCGGTGATGAAGGAGCTGGTGAAGACGGAAGGCATCGAGTACCAGGCGATCACGAAAGGCGCGCTGTACCTGCATCGCAATCCCATGGACCTCGAGGCGGGTGTGAAGAAAATGGCGCTGCTCGCCGAGCACGGTCAGAAGCAGGAGATCCTCGACGCCGCGGCGCTCGCGCGGCTGGAGCCGGCGTTCGAGCCCGTGCGCAGCAAGATCGCGGGCGCGATCCGCGATCTCGGCGATTCCAGCGGCGACTCGCGCGTGTTTTCGGAAGAGCTCGCGCGCGTCGCGCGCGACAAGCACGGGCTCACGATTCGGCTCGGCACGCGCGTGAGCGGCCTGCGCGCCGACGGCGACCGCATCGCCAGCGTGGTGACGAGCGACGGCGTGCTGGGCGCCGACAACTACGTGCTGGCGCTCGGCGTCGGCGCGGTGAGCGTCGCGCGCACTGCGGGGGTCCGGCTCCCGATCTATCCGGCGAAGGGATATTCGTCGACGTTTCCGCTCAAGGGCGGTGGCCTGGCGCCCACGATCTCCGGCGTCGACGAGCAATGGCTCGTGGGCTGGTCGCGGCTGGGCGATCGGCTGCGGCTCACGTCGACCGCGGAGTTCGCCGGCTACGACTGGGGCTGGACACCGCGCGACTTCAACAACATCCTGCGGCTGGCGCGCGATCTGTTCCCCGACGCGGCCGACTACGATCGCGGCGAGTACCGCGCGTGTCTGCGCCCGATGACGCCGGACGGCCCGCCGATCCTCGGGCTCGGCCGGCACCGGAATCTGTTTCTGAACTGCGGTCATGGTCACATGGGCTGGACGATGGCATGCGGCACCGCGCGGATCGTGACGGATCTCATGCTCGGGCGCATGCCCGACCTCGACCTGGAGGGGCTCACCGTTCGGCGCTGATCCGGCGCGCGGGGCTCGCGCGCGAGGAGGTCCCATGCAATACGGCGTCGTGCTTCCCATCTGGCAGCTCACGGTCGCGGACGCGGAAGCTCTCACCACGCGCGCCGAGGCGCTCGGCCTCGATGCCGTCTTCGTGCCGGATCACATCCTGGCCAAACCGGCGACGACGCAGCACTACGGCGGACACTGGCCCGATCCGTTCTCGTTGCTGGCATACCTGGCGGGGCGAACGCAGCGCGTGCGTCTCGGCGCCAGCGTTATCGTGCTGCCGTACCGCAGCGCGCTCGTCACAGCGAAGGCCGCCGCGACGGTGGACCAGGCGTCGCGCGGACGTTTCATCTTCGGGGTCGGTGTGGGTTGGGACGAGGCCGAGTTCGTGGATCTGCGCCTGCCGTTCCACGAGCGCGGGCGGCTGAGCGACGACTACATCCGCGCGATCAAGGCGGCGTGGGCCGCCGACGTCCCGGAATACCGCGGCAGCTACGCCAGCTTCAGCGGCGCCACGTTCTCGCCGCGCCCCGCGCAGCGTCCGCATCCGCCGATCTGGGTCGGCGGCGCACCGGGCGCCGTGTCGTCTCCGGCGGTGCGACGCTGCGCCGAGCTGGGTGACGCGTGGCATCCGTTGGGACTGAGCCTCGACGACATCGAGAAGGGCTTCGCGACAGTGCGCGATCTGGCCGCGCGGCACGGGCGTCGCGAGCGGCCGGGACTGGCGCCGCGCAATCTGCTCGACATCACCGATTCGGCGAAGGCTAGCGGCCGCGCGGCATTCCAGGGCTCGGTGGCGGAGATCGCCTCCGACATCCGGCGGGTGCGTGGGCTCGGTGCGGAGTGGATGACGTTCGACCTGCCGCGCGCCGGAGTGCCGGCGATGATGCGCGCGATGGAGCGTCTGGCCGGCGAGGTCAAGCCCGCGGCGGCGTGACGCTTCGCATCGCCACGCTGAGCGATGCCGACGCGATCGCCGATCTCGTGCGCCTGGCATTCGGGGCGCAGTCGCGGCCGACGAATCCGCCGTCGGGCGCGCTGAAGGAGACGGCGGAGACTATCCGCGAGCACCTCGTGCACGGCGGCGGCGCCATTTCCGAGTCGGATGGCGCGCTGATCGGTGTCGTGCTTTGGGAAGACGACGACGGCGTGCTGTATCTCAGCCGGCTTGCCGTGCATCCCGCGCATCGCCGGCGTGGCATCGCGCGAGCGCTCATCAGCGAGGCCGAGCGCGAGGCGCGACGACGTGGGCTCCCACGCATGACGCTCGGTGTGCGCCTGGTGCTCGAGGACAATCGGCGGCTGTTTGCGTCGTGCGGCTTCACTGAGACGACGCTCCACCGCCACGAAGGATTCAGCGAGCCGACGTGGGTGGCGATGGAGCGACGACTGGGTGAGTCACCGCGCGGTGGAATTGATGGCGGAGGCGGGGAGGACCACGATGCTGACGATTCTGCTGCAGATGACGGTGAAGCCGGGACGCGAGGCTGAGTGCGCGAAGGTGGCCGCGGAGCTCACCGCAAGCACGCTGGCCGAGGACAAGGGCTGCATCAGCTACACATACTATCGGCGGAGCGATGAGCCGCGGCACCTCCTTCTGTTCGAGCAGTGGGCCGATCAAGACTCGCTGAATGCGCACATCTCTCGACTGCAGCGGGTGCTGGGCTCGCCCGATGACCAGGAACCGTATCCGCCCGCGCATCACCGGCGTCGGCTCCCGAAAGCCTTCCTCGCTCTCTTCGAGCACACGGAAGTTGCGCGCTACGACCCGATCGTCTAGGCGTTACCGATTCGCGCGCGCTACTTTTCGCCCAGATAGGTCTTCCGCACGAGGTCCGAGCGCATCAGCGCGGCGGCCGTGTCGTGCAAGACCACGCGGCCTGTCTGGATGACGTAGCCGCGGTGGGCGACCCGCAGCGCCATCCGTGCGTTCTGCTCGACGAGCAGGATCGTGGTGCCCTGGCGGTTGATGTCCTCGATGATGCGAAAGATCGTCTCGACGAGAATCGGCGACAGCCCCATCGACGGCTCGTCCAGCAGCAACAGCCCGGGCCGCGCCATCAAGGCCCGGCTGATGGCGAGCATCTGCTGCTCGCCGCCGGACAGCGTGCCGCCCTTCTGCTCGATCCGCTCGCGCAAGCGGGGAAACAGCGCGAACACGCGCTCGAGGTCGGGCGCGATCCCGTCGCGATCCGGGCGCACGAAGGCGCCGAGCTCGAGGTTCTCCAGCACGCTCATGCGCGGGAAGATGTGCCGCCCCTCCGGCGACTGCGCGATGCCGAGGCGCACGATGCGGTCGGTGGCCAGCCCATCGAGGCGCTGGCCGTTGAACGAGACGTGACCGCGTCGCGGGCGGACCAGACCGAGGATCGTGCGCAGCGTGGTGGTTTTGCCGGCGCCGTTGGCGCCGATCAGCGTGACGATCTCGCCGCGCTCCACGCTGAGCGACAGACCGCGCAACGCTCGGATGTTGCCGTAGTACGCGTGGACGTCGGCCAGCTCCAGCATTGCTACCGCGGCGCGTTCCGGCCCGCCGCTTCCGCCTCGTAGCCGGTGCCCAGGTACGCCTCGATCACGCGTGGATGTCGCTGGATCTCCGCCGGCGTGCCCTCGGCGATGCGCGTGCCGTAGTCCAGCACGCTGACGCGATCCGAGATCCCCATGACGACTTCCATGTCGTGCTCGATCAGCAAGATCGACAACGAAAGCTCGCGCCGCAGCAGACCGATCAAATCGGTCAGCGTGTCGGTCTCGCGCGGATTCATACCCGCGGTCGGCTCGTCCAGCAGCAGCAGCCGAGGCTCGGTCGCCAGCGCGCGCGCGATTTCCAGGCGCCGTTGATCGCCATAGGGCAGGTTGCGCGCGAGATCGTCGTCTTTGCCGGCGAGGCCGACGAACGCGAGCAGCTCACGCGCCCGCTCGCGCGCGCGCCGCTCCTCCGCGATGACGGACGGCGGTCGGAAGACAGCGCCGGGCACCGTTGACGCCAGCCGGCAGTGCTCGCCGACCAGGACGTTGTCGAGCACGCTCATGAGCGGAAAGAGCCGGATCGACTGGAACGTCCGCGCGATGCCGCGCGCGACGATGGCATTGGGCCGAAGTCCCACCAGACTGGTTCCGGCGAACGTGATGTGGCCCTCGTCCGGCCGAATGAGGCCGGTCACCACGTTGAAGAATGTGGTCTTGCCGGCACCATTGGGGCCGATGAGCCCGATGATGGCGCCGCGCGGGACGGCGAGGTCGACCGCGTTCAGCGCCATGACGCCTCCGAAGGCCTTCGTAAGGCCGCGCACGTCGAGCACCGCCTCGTTCCCGTCGACCCCTCCAGCGCGCGCGCGCAGCCACGCTGGAATCGCTTCCTTCCGCGGCGTCACAGCGGGCGTCTCCGGCACCACAGCATCGTCGTCGGTCTCTGCGGCGACCGGCCGTACGCGCCGTCCGGCCAATCCCTGAGGGCGCAGCAGCATCACGAGGACTAGACCCAGGCCGAAGAAGAACCAGCGCCAGAGCGTGAGGTCGATCGTCGTCAGCGCGGATATCCCGCTGGCCCGCCCGATCGCGCGGACGAGGAACGTGGTCTGCGACAGCACAACGCGGTCGAAGATCGTGATGAGCATCGCGCCCAGGATCACGCCGCGGATGCTCCCCGCGCCGCCCAGGACCACCATGCAGAGCAGCATGATCGACACCTGGAACTCGAAGGCGCCCGGCGTGATGGCCTGCAGCTTGGCCGCGTAGACGGAGCCCGCGAAGCCGGAGAACGACGCACCGAGGGCGAAGGCGAGCAGCTTGGTCGAAACGGGGTTCACGCCCGTGCAGTCCGCAGCCGTCTCGTCCTCGCGGATGGCCATCCACGCGCGGCCCAGCCGCGAGTCGCGCAGCCGGCTCATCGCCCACACCGAGAGCGCGCCGATGACGAGGATGAGGAAGTACCACGGTATCGGATCGGTCTCGAACGGCACGCCGGGCAGATGCGGGCGGCCCACGGGATTCACGCCGTTTTCGCCGCCGGTGAGATTGAGCCGCTCGATCGGCCTCCAGCCACCGATCTCGATCGTCACGTCGCCGAGGTTGCGGATCGCCACCGGGATGATCTCGCCGAAGCCGAGCGTGATGATCGCGAGATAGTCTCCGCGCACCCGCAGCGTCGGCGCGCCGATGACGAGGCCGAGCAGCGCTGACACCGCGGCCGCCACCCAGATGCACACCCAGAAGCTCCACGCATGGCCATAGAGCGGCGAGCCGAGAACCGGCGAATTGAGCAGTCCCATAGCGTAGGCGCCGATGGCGAAGAACGCGGCGTAACCGAGGTCGAGCAGCCCGGCGTAGCCGACGACGATGTTCAGGCCCAGCGCCAGCAGCATGTAGATCATCCCGTCCGACACGGCGTGCACGGTCTGCAGGCCGAGCACCCGATCGACGAACGGATAGGCGAGCAGGGCCAGGACGAGGGCGATCCGCGCGAGCGCCGTCATGCCTTGTCGGCGCTCGCCTCGCCCAGCAGGCCGCGGGGGCGGAACACGAGCACGACGATGAGAATCGAGAAGACGATCGCGTTGGTCCAGCGCGCGGAGATGTACTGGTCGCTCCACGCGGAGAGGAACCCGATGACGAGGCCGCCGAGGGCAGCGCCGCTCATGCTGCCGATGCCGCCCAGGACCGCCGCCGTGAAGGCGCGCAGCCCGGCCTGGTAGCCCATCCACCACATGCCGATGTTGTAGTACATGCCCTGGATGAGGCCGGCCGCGCCGGCCAGAGCGCCGCCGACGAAGAACGTGATCAAGATCGTCCGCTCGACGTCGATGCCCATCGCCTGCGCCGTCTCGCGATCTTGAGCCGTCGCGCGCATGGCCTTGCCCCAGCGCGTGCGCGTGACGAAGTAGTGCAGGCCAATCATCAACGGAATCGTCGTCCCGATCACGAGGATGTCTTTGGTCGTGAGGAAGATCGCGGAGTCGATGCCGAACCACTCGCGCAGGATGTCGACGGACGGAAAGACGTCAGGGTACGCGATCGGCGCCGGCCCCTTCCAGAGCAGCGCGACGTTCTCGAGCATGAACGACACGCCGATGGCGGTGATCAGCGGCGCCAGCCGCGGCGAGCGGCGCAGCGGCCGATAGGCGATGCGGTCGATGGCGACGTTGAGCGCGGCTGTGGTGAGCATCGTGAGCACGAACACCAGCGGCAGCAGCGTCAGCAGCTTCCAGCCGGTGAGCACGCCGGTGACGCCGAGCAGCGCGAACCAGGCCAGCGAGATGAAGAGGCCGAGCATGAACACGTCGCCGTGGGCGAAGTTGATCAACTCGATGATGCCGTAGACCATCGTGTAGCCGAGCGCGATCAGCGCGAAGACGGCGCCCCGGGTGAGGCCGTTGATCGTCTGCTGGACGAGGATTTCCCACCCGGTCATATGAAAATGGGGGGCCTGATGCAGGCCCCCCACCGGGGGCTACTCGAGGATGGTCTCGAACTGGAACTTGCAGCCGACCGGCGTGTCAGCCTTCACGACCTTGAAGCCGGACATCGTGTCGTAGTCGACGTCACCGTTCTCGTCGAAGCTCCACTTGCCGTTGATGCCCTCGAAGTTCTTCGTCGAGGCGATCGCCTTGCGGACGGCCTCGCGCTTCTCGGTCACGTCCTTCGCCTTCTCGATCTGCGGCGCCGCGCGCTTGATGCCGTCGAGGATCACCCGGGCGCCCTCCAGGGCGTAGAGGGCGTAGGCGGTCGGCTCCTTGTTGAACTTCGCCTTGTAGGACTCGTAGGTCTTGGCGCCGACTCCGCGCATCTTCTCGAACGGCAGGCCGGCGAACGTGACCCGCATGTCGGTCGCCAGCGCGGCATCGCAGGTGGCGCCTTTGAGCAGCTCCTCTTCCAAGAGTCCGTCCGGACCCAGGAAGCGCGTGCGCGGGGCCGTGAGCCCGACCTCCTTCATCTGTCTGATCACGACCTGCGCGCCCGTCTCGAAGGGTACGAAGGCGACATTCTGTTCGGCGAGC
>DAIRVP010000165.1:0-11481 GCA_036802765.1 Candidatus Rokuibacteriota bacterium | reverse complement strand
AGGAGATCGACAATGAAAACCATTCTGGTCGCGATCACTGCTGTGCTGCTGGTCGGCATGTCGTTTGCGCACGCCGACGTCGTGACCGACGCGAACGCAAAGGCCGCCGAGATTGCATCGAAGAGTCCCGCGACGCCGCCGGCCGTACGGACGATGGCGATCGTCCAGGTGTCCATCTTCGATGCGGTCTCCGCGATCACGGGCCGCTACCCCGCGCTGCGCGCGAAGATCACGGCGCCGCGCGATGCTTCCGTGGACGCGGCGGTCGCCGCCGCCACGCGGACCGCGCTGTCCAAGCTGATGCCCGCCCAGCAAGCGGCCATCGACGCCGACTATCAGGCCCTCTTGAAGAGCGTCCCCGATGGCCGCGCGAAGGACGACGGCATCAAAGTCGGAGAGCAGGCGGCGACCGCGGTCGTCGCCGCGTGCGCGGAGGACGGCTACAACGCGCCCAACACGTATCGACCTCATACGGCGCCGGGCGTGTACGTGCCGACGATGTTTCCGGCGGTGCCCCACTGGGGCAAGCGCAAGCCGTGGGTGATGACGAGCGGCGATCAGTTCCGCCCGGGTCCACCGCCGGCGCTGACGAGCGAGACCTGGAAGCGCGACTTCAACGAGATCAAGGCGATCGGCGGAAAGACCAGCACGCAGCGCACCCCTGAGCAAACTGCGATCGCGCAGTTCTGGGAGGCCACGCTGCCGAACGTGTACTGGCCCGTCGCGCGCTCGGTCGCGAGTGCGCCGGGTCGCGACGTCAACGACAACGCGCGACTGCTGGCGCTGGCGGCGATGGCGATGGACGACGGGCTCATCGCCGTGTTCGACGCGAAGTACTCCTACAACTTTTGGCGTCCCGTCACCGCGATTCGCAACGCCGAGGGCGACGCGCGCGACCCGGGCTGGCTGCCGTTCATCGACACGCCGATGCACCCGGAGTATCCGTGCGCGCACTGCATCGTGTCCGGCTCGCTCGGCGCCGTGCTGCAGGCCGAGCTCGGCAGTGGGCCGGTGCCGAAGCTGAGCTCCGCGAGCTCCACCGCGGGTGGCGCCGTGCGGACCTGGGCGAGCGTCGACGATTTCGTCCGCGAAGTCGCCGTCGCACGGATTTACGACGGCGTGCACTATCGCAACTCGACCGAGGTCGGCACGGCCATGGGCAAGAAGATCGGTGAGCTCGCGGTCAAGAGCGTGCCCAAGGCGACGCGCTGAGCTCCCGATAGCCAGCGCTTGACGGTGCCCGGCGGCTGGAGGACCATCGCACGTCCATGGCCGCCGGGCTCCACGACCTCACGATCGCCGAAGCGTCCGAGCTGATCAGGACGCGCCAGCTGTCGCCGCTCGAGCTCGTCGACGCGCTGATCGCACGCATCGAGAGCTTCGACGGTCAGACCCGCGCATTCATCACGCGCACGTTCGAGCGGGCGCGATCGCAGGCGCGCGCCGCCGAGACAGAGATCGCGCGCGGAACCCACCGCGGCGCGCTGCACGGCATCCCGTTCGGGCTCAAGGACATCTACGACACCCGCGGCATCCTCACGTCTGGCCACTCACGCGTGTTCATGGATCGCATTCCGCGCGAGGACGCGACGACGGTACGCCGGCTGTATGACGCGGGCGCGGTGCTGCTCGGCAAGCTCGCCACGCACGAAATGGCGCACGCGGGCCCGTCGTTCGATCTGCCGTGGCCGCCCGCGCGTAATCCGTGGAATCTCGAGCGCTTCACCGGCGGCTCGTCGTCGGGCTCGGGCGCCGCGGTCGCGGCCGGTCTCGTGCCGGTCGCGCTTGGCTCTGATACCGGCGGCTCGATCCGCGGGCCGGCGTCGCTCTGCGGCGTCGTCGGGCTCATGCCGACCTTTGGGCTCGTCAGTCGTACCGGGGTCATCACGAACTCGTACACGTTCGATCACTGCGGGCCGCTCGCGCGCACGGTCGCGGACTGCGCGCTGACGCTGCAGGCGCTGGCCGGCTACGATGCCAGCGATGCCGGCAGCGTCCAGCGTCCGATTCCGGTCTTCCGCGAGGCGCTCGGGGGCGACCTGCGCGGGCTGAGGATCGGCGTGCTGCGGCATCACTGGGAGCACGACATTCCCGCGTCCGACGATGTGCGGCGCGCGATGGACTCGGCGCTCGACGTGCTGCGCCGACTGGGCGCGACGCTCGAAGAATGCCGCGTGCGGCCACTGGCCGAGTACTTCGACGTGAAGATCATCATCGCGGAAAGCGAGATCTTCAGCGTGCATCAGGCCAACCTGATCGCGCGACCCAAGGACTTCGGCGCCGACTTCCGGTCGCGCGTGCTGCCGTCGGTCTTGTTCACCGCCAACGACTACGTGCAGGCCACGCGCGAGCGCCGCCGCATGCAGCTGGAGATGCAGCCGCTCTACGACAAGTTCGACGCCTTCGTGACGGCGGGCATGGGTGAGGCGCCGCGGCTCACCGACTATCGCAGCGTCTCGTTCTGGCAGAAGCCTAGTCTATTGACCGCATGGAATGTCACCGGCCAGCCGGTGCTCGCCCTGCCCAACGGCTTCGGCGGCCACGGCCTGCCGCTCGGCATGCAGATCCTCGGACGCCCGTTCGGCGAGACCCCGATTTTGAGGATCGGCCACGCGTACGAGTCGGCCACCGAGTGGCATACGCGCCGGCCCAGTCTCGTGCCCGGCGCCGCGGCGCCCGAAGTCACGCCGCCGCCGGTGCTGTCGGGCGGGTCCGAGCAGATCGACGCGGAGACGCGTGATCTGTGCGTGAAGAGCGCGCGGCGTGCGGGCATCCCGCTCGACGATCTGATGCTGACACAGCTGCTCGAGGGTGCGCCCTACGCGCTCGGCATGGTGCGGCGACTCCGCCGCGGCGATTGAGGATTAGTCGAGAAGATCGAGACAGCCGAGGTCGTGGACGGCGCTCATGACGCGCTCCAGATGGTTCCACCAGATCCAGGGACCGAGCCCGTGGTTCGCCTGCCACATCGGCGTGGTGATCTGCCACAGTACGGACAGCCGGTAGTCTTCCCACAGCGCGTCGAACGAATAGCCGCGCACGCCGGCCGCGACCAGGGCATCGTGATAGCGGAGCAGGCTCTCGCGCTCGTACCGAGCTCGCCAATCGGGAAACCAGTGCACGGCGATCATGTAGGCAAGATCGTCGGTGGCCGTGTCGATGCGCCACGCGTCCCAGTCGATCAGCCGCACGTCGTCGACCGCAAGATCGCGCGGAAGCATCGCATTCCACACATGCGCGTCGCCGTGAATGATCGTCATATTCCGGTGGGTCCGATAGCGTCCGGCCAGCCGTGGCCCGGCCGCGATGAGCCGCTCGTAGATTCGTCTGCGGTCGGCCGACAAGCGATCGCCGAGACGATCGGTGAAGGTGGCCACTTCCTTCGGGAACCCAGCGAGATTGCGCTCGAGCGCCCCCGAATCGTCGGCGAACGCGCCGACGGACACGCCAAGACGCTCGTGATCCCACCAGAACGCGTGAAAGCGCGCGTGCGCGACGACGATCGCGTCCGACTGCTCGAGTGTAGGCGGCACCGGCCAGTCGCCAAGTGCCGTATGCGTCGTGGTGAGGTCCTCGAGCATCAGATGCCACGGTCGCTCCGGCTCGGCGACGCCTTCATAGCAGCGCGGCAGCAGCCCAGACGGCATGGCGCGCGCGACGACATCGTAAAACGCCACCTCCTTGCGCCCGAACTCGCGCAGTGCCGGTTCGACGCCCTCGTGTGATGTCTTGAAGAACACGTGCGAGGGACTGTCGTGCTCCTGCCGGTCGTAGGTGAGGCGCAGGCGCATGATGCGCGAGATGAGCGTGTCACGCGATGTCTCGACCGCGACATCGATCACCTCTCCGTGCCTGAGAACGCCGGCGCGATGCAGAACGCTGGTCAGGTGCTCGGCAGTCGCCTGGGGCGGCACCGCTGTCATCCCGGGCATGGTACGGTACGGCGGCGGTGACGACCTGGATTCGTGAGCGAGGAGACCACATGAACATCCGACCCAATCGCATGAAGCAGACGCTGGCGGCCGGCAAGGTCGCAACGATCATCGGCGGCACCAACGATCCGGATCTCATCGATCAGCTCGGCACGCTGGACGTCGACGGCATCTGGCTGGAGGGTGAGCACGGCGGCGTCGACTACGCCGATCTCGGCAACCTCACGCGCGCCTGCGACCTGTGGGGCAAGACGTCGGTGGTGCGCGTGATGGACAACGACTACGCGACGATCTATCGCACGCTGGATCGTGGCGCGCAGGCCATCGTGGTGCCGCACGTCAACAGCCGCGCGGAGGCTGAGGCGGTGGTCGCCGCGGGAAAGTTTGCGCCGCACGGCAAGCGCGGCATGTTCACGAGCCGCCAGGGGTTCGGCGTGGACGACTACTTCAAGACCGCCAACGACCAGAGCATGCTCATGGTGCTGATCGAGGACATCGCCGCCATTCCGCGTCTGGACGAGATCCTCAAGGTCGAGCACATCGACGTGTTCTTCGTGGCGCCGAGCGACCTCGCGACGTCGATGGGGCATATCGGCGACGTGGGGCACCCGGACGTCCAGCGTACGATCGACGGCGCGCTGACGAAGATCGTGCAGGCCGGCCGCATCGCCGGCACGCTGGTCAACACCGGCAACGTCGAGCGATACACGCGGCTCGGCGTGCGTGTGGTCTTTACGACCTTCTTTCCGTGGATCCAGGCGGGCACGAAAGATCTCCTGGAGCGCGCCGCGGCCGGCGCGAAGAGGTAGTTAGCAGACCGACAACATTTTCTGCAGGCAGCGGCGCGCGTCGAAGAGCTCGACGGCCATCTCGCGCGCCGCGCGGCTGTGTTGCTCGTAATTCGCATCAATGTCCGCGACGGCCTCGCGCGCCTCGTCGATATCACGAAACCCGACGAGCCCCTGACCCGTGGGCAGGTGCTCGCTGAAGCCGGTGTCTTCGGCGAGCACCGGACGTCCGGTCGCGAGATAGCGGACGCTGCGGTCGCTCAGCGATCCCGTCTTCAGCTCCCGGGAGATCGGCGTCGGACACGCGATCTGCGCCCGCGACTGCGCGATGTAGGTGCGATACGCGTCGGGCGTCCCGGCGACTTCGCGCGCATCGACGACTGTCCAGCCAGCAGCGAGCATCCGCTCGCGATCCGGACTCGCCTCTTTCGCAAGGCTGCGCGCGGCGAGCTCGAACGGCCGTTTGGCTTGTTCCGGAAGATCGGCATAACGCAGGTAGCCGTCACGCTGGCCGGTGCTCAGCGTCCGATCTCGCAGCCGCAGCTCGCCCCGGCTCCAGTGCACGACGTCGGTGAACGGTGCGTGCTGGCCGGGATCGGCTCTCACGGGCCACATCGGTAAATACACGAACGGCGTGAAGCGATGCCAGGTCAGCCCGAGACGCGGCACCTCGCAGTCGTGGTCTTCGATCTTCGCGCCGACGGAGAGAAAGACGTGATGCTCGCGAATGCTCGGATCTCGGGCGAGCGCAGACACTTGAAGGACGCCGGGATCCCAGTCGACGAGCACGCGACGCCGGAACAACGAGAGCAGCGGCCGGCGGAGAGCGCCGCAGAGGTTCCAGACCAGGTCGGCGCTGCGCGTCGTCTCGCGAATGCGGTCCTTGCTGGTGCCGCACACTTGCGCGGCCTCCACCGTCCACTCGTCGATCGACAGCGCTGGATCGAACAGCAGCAGCGCGCCGCGGCCTTCCATCCCCAGCGCCTTGACGCGGCCGAGAAACGTGCCGATCCGGTGTTGATCGCGGGCTGGATCTCCTGACGACGCCAACGACTCGAGCCAGAAGACCTCGTGTCCGAGCGCGTCGAATCCGAAGAGATGTTCGAGGCCCCAGGCCCATCGTGCGCCGTCGTCAGGATCTGCGGCCAGCGATCCGAACGCCAGGACGATCTTCATGGCCAGGCGAACGGTATGCGGCCGTACATACTTGTGCGCGCACGAGCGAGTTCCGTGCCAGATCCGCGCGCCCGTCGCGGCGATGACAATCGCCGAAGACACGCGCCGCACCGATCATTCCCGGTGGGCAACCCGATTCCCAGCCCTTGTTACAACTGCGGAGCGTCGGGATTCGAGCCACGTGACGGCGCTTGCGATCTATGACGTACACTACCTGGACTATGGTCCAGGTCCCGCTCACGCTCACGTGCGCCGACTACGCGCGCGTCATGCCGCTGGCGACGGGCGAGATCAAGCCGCAGAACATCGCGCTCACGATGGTCATCGGTAGCCGCGGGTCGTGGCCGGAGCGTGCCGAGATGCTGCGCCGCGCCGTGCAAGATCCGGCCGTTCACGGCGGTGAATGGTCGATGGCGCAGTATCTCTATCGCATCGACCGGGGCGACCGGCGGTACGTCGGGCTGCCCGTATTTCCACTTCGCAACTTCACCGCGCGTGATCTCTACGTCCGCCGCGACGGACCGATTCGCAAGCCATCTGACCTGGCCGGCAAGCGCATCGGCATGTACAGCTACACCGCGAGCGGGTCGATCTGGTACCGGCACTTCCTGCGCTTCGTCGGCGTCGATCCGGCCACGATCCAGTGGTGGATCGGCGACATCGACACGCCGTGGTCCGCACCGATGGATCAGACGCTGCCACCCGGCGTGAACGCGCCGCCGAAAGGACGCTCGCTGGCCGAAATGCTCATCGCCGGCGAGCTGGAGGCGATCTACAGCCCTCCGCGTCCGCAGGCCTATCGTCCAGGCGCTGGACCGGTCGCTCGCTTGTTTCCGGAGTTCCGACAGATCGAGCAGGAATACTTTCGCCGGACGGGCGCGTTTCCGCCGCAGCATCTCATCGTGCTGCGGCGGGAGGTGTCGGAAGCGAACCGATGGATCGCCAAGAGCCTCACCGAGGCGTTCATCGCCGCCAACGACTGCTTCACCGCTGCCCAGCAGGGCTTTCCATACGCCACGCCCTGGCTCGAAGCCGAGCTGGAGGCGACGACCGCGGTCATGGGCGAGGACTTTCATCCGTACGGATTCGAGCGCAACCGGTCACAGATCGAAATGTTCGCCGGCGAGGCGTTCCGGCTGGGGCTGACGAGCCGACTCGTGACCCCCGAGGAATACTTCGCCGACTATCTCGAGAAAGGTTGACCTGGGCGCCTCAACTCCAGGGCGTCGACGTCAGCCGGAAGAAGCGCGTGGCGTTCTCCCACATGAGCTTCTGTGTCGCCGCCTCTCCGAGCGTCTTTCGCCACGCGATGACTGCGTCGGCGTGATCCGGAAAGATCGTCTCCGGGTGCGGATAGTCTGACTCGAACATCAGCACGTGATCGCCGAGCAGGTCGATCACCGCTCGCGTGAGCTCGACGCCCTCCGAGAAGTCGATGCCGCAAAAGACGCGACCGAGCTGAGCGTATTCCACCGGGCTGTGCTTCACCCCCGCAGGCACCGAGCCGCGTACATAGGCGATCTGCCGCGTGAGTCGAAGGAGCCAATGCGGCAGCCAGCCGTGACCGCACTCGAGCGTGCCCACACGCAGGCGCGGATACCGATCGAGCATCCCGCCCATCAGCATGAACGACAAAAAGCGCTGGCCACCCCATGTCTGGCCTGCGCAGCGCCCCATCGCCGGGTTGTCCCAGACGTCGCGATAGCCGGGGAAGTATGGCGTCTCGATCGTGAAGCCGTGATACATGATCGCGAGATCGGCGTCGTTGGCGGCGGCCCAGATCGGTTCCAGGTCGGGGTCGTCAACGGGCACACCTTCGGGAAGCAAGGGCCATACGGCTGCCACCCAGTCCTGCTTCGCGAGCTGGGCAATCGCCTGTGCGGCCCACGCCGGATCGGTCGCCGGCGCCAACACCATGCTCTTCAAGCGCCGCGGATCGGCGGCGCAGTACTCGGCCATGTAACGGTGATACGCGGCGTACATGCCTCGCGTGAGATGGGGCGCGAGCGCCGGCGCGCCATAGGCCCACGGCCCAGGAATGATGAAGTCGATGTCACGCCCCTCGGTATCCATATCGGCCAGGCGGCCGCGCGCGTTGTCCTCGGCGACGCGCGCGGCGATGGGTTTGCGCGTGACCATCTGCGTGCGTCCCGAGAGGAATCCGCGATCGCCTGCCGTGTCCGTGGGGGCGCTCGGCTTTTCGCCGGCGACGCGCTGATAACGAAGCTGTCTGATCGACAGGATCGTCATTTCCGTCTGGTCTTCGGCATCGCCGCGGCCCGGCTGGACCTTGACCTTCCGCGTGTAGGGAGCGAGCTCGTCGAGGTGATCGCGCAGGGGCTTGTCCGCATACCGCAACAAGACATCGAGCGACGGATTCACGTGGGTATCAGAATCGAGCACGCGGAATCCCTGTCTCATCGCTGACCTCCGTCTCGGCATGATATAACGCGTTTCTCGTGCACACGGTGTCGGCGAGCGGTGTTCGGATCGCGTACCTCACGGCGGGCGCGGGCGCGCCGGCCGTGTGCTTCGTGCACGGTACGGGAGGCTCGAGCCAGGCCTGGATGCATCAGCTGGGCGGCCTCGCCGATCTTGGGCAGATCATCGCGCTGGACCTTCCGGGGCATGGTGGCTCGGGCGGCAGTATTCCCAAAGCGATCGAAGACGCGGCCGCAGTGATCGCCGAATTTCTCGATGCGCTGGGGATCGCGCGCGCGGTGATCGGCGGGCATTCGATGGGCGGCGCGATCGCACAGCAGTTCGCTCTGTCCTATCCGGAGCGGACGGACGGCGTCATCTTGATCGGCACGGGCGCGCGGCTGCGCGTGCTGCCGAGACTCCTCGACCTGCTCGCGGCCGACTACCCGCGCGGCGTGGATCTGCTCATGAGCCTCGCCGTCGGCGCCCAGGCGCCCGCCGAGCTGAAGACCGAGCTGCATCGAGCGACGGCCGACAATGCGCCCGGCGTGGTCCTCGGCGATCTGCAGGCGTGTGATCGGTTCGACGTCATGAAGCGCATCTCCACGATCAGTGCGCCGACGCTCGTCATCTGCGGCGACGAGGATCAACTCACGCCGCCGAAGTACTCTCGGTTCCTCGGTGAGCACATCGCCGGCGCCAGCGTGGCCGTCATTCCGGGAGCGGGCCACTACGTCCAGGTGGAAAAGCCGCGCGAGACGACCGCAGCGGTTCGCCAATTCCTCACGCGAAGGAGGGGCTTATGATCCTGGGCTCAGGCGAGTATCGCTACGAAGTCGTCGACGGGTGGACGAAGCTGCCGCCCGGGATGGAATTCAATGCGGACGTCGCCGCCGTCGGCGTCGATCGCCAGGATCGCGTCTACGCGTTCAATCGCGGCGCCCACCCGATGTGCGTGTTCGACCGCGACGGCAATTTTCTTCGCTCGTGGGGCGAAGGCGTGTTTCGCCGGGCCCACGGCGTGCACATGGCGCCCGACGACACGCTCTGGCTCACCGACGACGGCGACCACACGGTGCGACACTGCACGCTCGAGGGCAAGATTCTCCTGACGATCGGTATTCCCGGCACGCCGGCGCCGTACATGAGCGGCCAGCCGTTTCATCGGTGCACGCATACCGCGCTGTCGCCGCAGGGCGAGCTGTACGTCTCCGACGGCTATGGCAACGCGCGCGTGCACAAGTACGCGCCCAACGGGACGCTGCTCCGCTCGTGGGGCGAGCCGGGCACCGATCCGGGGCAATTCAACATCGCGCACAACATCTGCTGCGACACCGACGGCTGGGTGTACGTCGCCGACCGCGAGAATCATCGCGTGCAGGTCTTCGACGGCCACGGACGCTACGAAACGCAGTGGAACAACATGCATCGGCCGTCGGGATTGTTCCTCGAGCCCCGGCCGCAGGGGCGCTTTTACGTCGGCGAGATCGGCGCGGGCATGGCGGTCAACCAGGACATGCCGAACATCGGGCCGCGCGTGAGCATCTACAGCGGCAAGGGCGAGCTGCTGGCGCGGCTCGGGAATCGCCCGGCCGGCCTCGAGCTCGGCCAATTCATCTCGCCGCACGGGCTCGCCGTCGACTCGCGCGGCGACATCTACGTCGGCGAGGTGTCGTTCACGAACTGGGGCCGGCGCGGCCCGATTCCGCCAGGACTGCGCAGCCTGCAGAAGCTGCGTCGGCTGGTGGCCTGACCGGCGCTCAACCCTTGGACCTGGCCGTCAACCGACCCGACGTGGTCGCGGAGGTGCGCGAGCTCTTCGAGCGCTATGAGCAGGCGCTGATCGACAAGAACGTCGAGGTGCTCGACGCGACGTTCTGGAACAGCCCGCACACGATCCGCTACGCGTTCGCCGAGCACGGCTACGGCTTCGACGAGATCCACGCCCACCGCGTCGCGCGGCCGCCCGGCCCGGGCACCAAGGAGCGGCGGATTCGCCTGGAAATCCTCACGCTCGGCCGTGCCGTGGCCACGGTCAACCTCGAGTTCAAGGTGCGCGGCCGGGACGCGATCGGTCGGCAGAGTCAGACGTGGGTGCGCTTTCCGGACGTCGGCTGGAAAGTCATCAGTGCGCACGTGTCCACCATGACGGCCGGTTCCTAGTACACTCTTCCGCACCATGCGGGGCCGGAGGAGGATGCGATGACATCAGCAGCGGAATCCGAGGTTCTCCGCGCCGACGATCGGCGCTTCGAGGCGATGCGCAAGGAAGACTGGACGGCGCTCGACGCGGCGCTGGCCGACGACCTGACCTACGTGCACTCCAGCGCGCGGCTCGAATCGAAAAAGGAGCACCTGGCGAATCTGCGCGCCGGCAAGCCACACTATCGCGGGATCGCGCCGCGCGACCGGCACGCACGCGTTCACGGCAACGTCGGCATCGTCGATGGCGTGTCGGAGATGCACGTGGAGAACGCCGGCAAGGAGCAGCGGTTCACCGTTCGGTATCTGGCGATCTACGCGAAGATCGGGGAGCACTGGCGCATGCTCGCGTGGCAATCCACGCGTGTGCCCGACGCATAAGCATGCAGGACTCCCGGGTCCTCTCGTCGGACTCGCACGTTGTGGAGCCGCCCGATACCTGGAAGGGGCGGCTGGCGCCGAAATACGCCGATCGCGCGCCGCGTGTCGTGAGCGACGCCGACGGCGACTGGTGGTTTGTCGACGGTGTGCGTACGAACTCGTTTCAGGGCGGCGCGCAGGTGGGCAAGCGGTTCGATCGCCCCGAGGAGCTGCGTCCCGCCGGTCGCTTCGCCGACGTTCGGCGCGGCGCGTACGACCCGAGCGCGTTCCTCGCCGACAACGACCTCGACGGCGTGTGGGGCTCCGTGATCTACCCGACCGAGGGGCTCTCGCTCTACCAGATACCCGACGGCGAGCTGCTCGCGGCGATCTTCTCCGGCTACAACGACTGGCTCGCCGACTTCTGCCGGCACGATCCCAAGCGGCTGAAGGGGATCGCGACGATCCACGTCGAGGACGTGCCCGGCGCGGACGACGACCTTGCCGTCCTTCGCCACCGTCAGCTGCTTGAGGGTCTGGACGCCGTGATGAGTGCCGGCAGGGCCGACCCCGGCGACGACAATGACCGCCTCCTCCCCGGC
>DAIRVP010000164.1:0-11511 GCA_036802765.1 Candidatus Rokuibacteriota bacterium | reverse complement strand
ACGTGGGGCCCGCCGATGAGCTTGTGCGTGCTGTGCGCGCAGCCCACGCTCGGCCCCGGCGAGTGCTGCGCCTACCACCTCGCCGGCCAGACGGATGACTGGGCGACGGGCAACCGCGTCATGTGTGACTTCATTCATCGCGGCGTCGTAGGGACCACGCCGCACGGCGCCGCCGATCTGTCCATCGAGCTGCTCGACGATTCGCTCGAAGTTGCCCTGACCTCATAAGGAGCGGGCCATGAAGATGTTGCAGGTCGACGTGCTCGAGGAGGATCTTGACGTCCACGAGTTCGTGCAACGAGAGCAGCTGGTGCACGCTCTCCGGCAGGCGCGCGACGAGATCGCCGCGTTGAAAGAAGAAGTCGACAAGCTTTGTGCCCCGCCCTCGACCTACGGCGTGTACCTCTCCGCACACGACGACGACACGGTCGATGTCCTCGCGCAGGGTCGCAAGGTGAGGGTCAGGCTGCACCCGGCTATCAACGCCGCGTCGCTGCGGCCCGGACAAGAGCTCGTCCTGAACGAGGCGCTCAACGTCGTGACGACAGCGGGGTACGAGATCCAGGGCGACGTCGTCGTGCTCAAGAACCGCCTCGATCACGAGCGGGCTGTCGTTACCGTTCGCGCCGACGGCGAGAAGATCGCGGTCATCGCGGATCCACTCCGCTCGTTGCGCTTGAAGCCGGGCGACCAGCTGTTGATGGACCCGAAGTCGGGCTACGTGCTGGAGCGACTACCGAAGACCGAGATGCAGGATCTCGCGCTCGAAGAGGTGCCCGACATCGGCTACGCCGACGTCGGAGGATTGAGCGCCCAGATCCACGCGATCGAGGACGCCGTCGAGCTGCCGTACCTGTACGCCGACTATTACAAAGAGCACCAGCTCCGGCCCACCAAGGGCGTACTGCTCTACGGGCCTCCCGGCTGCGGCAAGACGATGATCGCAAAGGCGGTGGCCAACAGCCTGGCGCAGAAAGTCTCGAAGGAGCGTGGCGAGAAGATCAACGGGTATTTCTTGAATGTCAAAGGCCCCGAGCTGCTCGACAAGTACGTGGGGGAGACGGAGCGCAAGATCCGCGACGTCTTCCAGAAGGCCAAGGAGAAGGCAGCCGACGACGTGCCGGTCGTCATCTTCTTCGACGAGATGGACGCGCTGTTCCGCACGCGCGGCAGCGGCATTTCGTCCGATGTGGAGCACACGATCGTCCCGCAGTTTCTGACCGAGGTGGACGGGGTCGAGGGTCTGCGCAACGTCGTCGTCATCGGCGCCTCCAACCGCCCGGATCTCATCGATCCGGCCATCTTGCGGCCGGGCCGCCTGGACGTGAAGATCAAGATCGATCGACCTGATCGCCCCGCGGCCGGCGACATCTTCGGCAAGTATCTGACGCGTGACGTTCCGATCGCGGCCGACGAGATTCGCGAGCACGGCGACACCCAGACGGCCATTGGCGCGATGATCGCGTCCGCGCTGGACGCGATGTACAGCCGCGACGACGAGAATCGGTTCCTCGAAGTCACGTACGCCAACGGCGAGAAGGACGTCCTCTTCTTCAAGGACTTCGTCTCCGGCGCGATGATCGAGTCGGTAGTGCGGCGCGCCAAGAAGCTGGCGCTCAAGCGCTACATCGGCGGCGCTGGCAAAGGCCTCACCACCGCCGACCTGCTCGACGCCGTGCGTGAGGAGTTCAAGGAGAACGAGGATCTGCCCAACACGACCAACCCGGACGACTGGGCAAAGATCGCGGGCAAGAAGGGCGAACGCATCGCCTACGTCAAGTCCCTCGTCGGCCAGGCCAGCCAACCGCAGCGGAGCGTCTCGAAAGTCGTCAACACCGGTCAGTATCTCTAGGGGGGCATCATGGCAGCTGACCTGAGTCGTTTCTGCTGGCGAGTCGCGGCTGCGGCGCTCATGGTCGCCGTCTGGGCGCTGGCGCTGCTCGTCGAGGCTGGCGTGATCCTGACACTGGTTGCCGTTGCGGTGCTCGCTCTCGCACGCCCCGTCAGTGCGGACCCCGACTCCCTCGCCAGATTCAGAGGCGGAATCGGAGTCAACGGCGTGTCCGGCGCGGGCGGGACGGTGTCCTCCGCTGAGATCGTGACTCGCAATATCGTCCGCGGCGTGCAACCGTCGGGAACGGCGTGGGCGGTCGGTGGCCTCACCGCCGACATCACGCGCGACGGGCACATCACGGCGGAGGGACGCGGCCTCATCTTTTCAGCGGGCAATACCACCGGCACTGCGCTCATGCTGACGCCGACCGGCCAACCGGCCACGCTCGACGTGTTCGTCACGCTCATCTGTGAGACAGTCGCGCCATTCGTCGAACGCAACACGGGCCCGGTCCATCTTTCTGCGGCCGGGGATTTCAGGATCGACGACGTGCTGTCGCCTCGGCCGCCGGCCGACTGCGCGACGCCGGTGCTGCTGATCCGCTCGGCGCAAGGCGGTAGCTGGTTCGCCGCCGGTATCCGGCAGTTCGACGAAAAATAGATTTATGCGCCTGGCAACGGCAGGGTGAACTGAAACGTTGCCCCCTGGCCGAATTCGCGCGAGGCCCAAATTCGTCCGCCGTGAGCCTCGACGATCGAACGGCAGATCGACAGTCCCATCCCCATCCCGTCGGCCTTGGTGGTGTAGAACGCGTCGAACAGGCGTTCGACACTCTCCGGGCTGAGTCCCGGACCGGAGTCCCGCACCGTGACGACGATCCCGCCCACACCTTTCGCCGTGCTGATGAACAACTCCCGCGAGCCTGTGCTGATACTGCTCATCGCGTCGACAGCATTGATGATCAAGTTGAGGATCACTTGTTGCAATTGGACTTTGTCGCCTTGAACGCGTGGCAAATCCTCGGCGAGCTGTGTGTGCGCCGAGATGTTGTTCTTGACCATTTCACCGTGCGTCAGTCCAACCACGTCACGTATCGCCTCGTTGATATCGCAGGTATCCTTCCGCGGCGGCGCCTTCTTGATGAGAGCGCGGATTCGGCCGATGACGTCTATGGCCCGATTGCCTTCCTTCACGGCCTCACCGAGCGCCTGCCGGACCTCCTCCAGTTTCGGCGGCTGGGAGGCCAGCCAGTTCAAAGCCGCTCCGGTATTGTTGATCCCCGCCGTAATCGGCTGCATGACTTCATGGGAAATCGACGCGGCCAGCTGCCCCATCGCCGTGACGCGATTGACGTGGGCGAGCTCTGCCTGCGCTTGGCGCAACGCTTCCGAGGCCTCCCTCAGCTGACGAGTCCGTTCGTCGACACGTTTCTCGAGCTCCTCGTTGAGGTGCTTGAGCTCGGCCTTGGCTCGCTTGAGCGCGGCGGTTTCGACGACGTCCCAATTCCCGCGTCGCCTTGCGAGGACAAACTGGTGTGTCCGCACCACATCCAGGATTTCGGGAGCGCCGCACCCCGCGAGGGGGTATGTGCAGAGAACGGCGAGGCGCTGATTTCCGATGACCTCGTTGAGGCCATCTTCATAGTCGCAAAAATGGCCCCAGTCCTTCTTGGTCAGCCAGGTCGTATCCCCGGTCACTCTCATGCCGGCGTAGCCTCGGGCGGATACGCGAGCGAGCTTGTCATACCACGCGCCTGTCAGCCGCTGGCCATCAAACGAGCCACCCGGGAGAAACCAGTCGCGCGCCGACGCGACCTCCAACCGAGACTCCGCGAGATGTCGGTCGAGGTCCGGCACCGCAGCCTTCAGCGCATCCTTCGCTTCATCGACCGTCAACGGCTCTGCGACGATCCACAGGCAGTACTCCTCGCTCTCCAGACCCGACTTGCAGTATGAGATCAGCGTGTCGACGAGATCCTGCCTCGTCTCGTAGAAAAAGCAAAAATGCGCACCCCAGGCCACCATGTCACCAACGACGTCGATACCGGTCGTCCGCGTGTCGGTCGCCATCGGCGTCCCTCCTTTCGGGGTTTCATCGAACGTTGTCGGCACCGGGGCCAACCGCCACCAATAAACCCCGGTGCGCACATGTCAACTGGACGAAGATCCCAGTAGGCGCCTGAGGTCACTGCCGCGCGGATCGTAACTTTGGTTGCGCCCCCGCCCTCCGAAGAAGTGGTACCGCGTGCCGCGGTGTCGCCAGAGGAGACTTCAATGAGCACGATCGGTGAGCAGCTCGTCCAGGTCCTCCGCCAGGCCGGCGTGACGCGCGTGTACGGCGTCGTCGGTGACAGCCTCAACCCATTTGTCGACGCGATCCGGCGGACGGAAGGGATCGAATGGATTCACGTCCGCAATGAGGAAGCCGGCGCCTTCGCGGCCGCGGCCGAGGCCCAGCTGACCGGGCGCCTTGCAGTGTGTGCGGGCAGCTGTGGTCCCGGCAACACCCACCTGATCCAGGGGCTGTACGACGCTCATCGCGATGGCGTGCCGGTGCTCGCGATTGCCTCACACATCCCGACCGAGCAGATCGGGACGTCATTCTTTCAGGAGACGCACCCGGAACGGCTGTTCGTGGAGTGCAGCCATTACTGCGAGCTGGTGAGCCAGGCGTCACAAATGCCACGCCTGGCGCGCATCGCGATTCAGACCGCGATCGGTCGCGGTGGCGTCTCAGTGCTCGTCATGCCGGGCGACGTGCTCTATCGGTCCGCGGAACATGCCACCGGTGAAAGCTCGCCCGTCACGGCGAGAGGCACGGTGGTGCCGCCCCAAGATCAGGTGCGCGAGCTCGCCGACCGTCTCAATAGCGCGCGCACGGTGGCGCTCTTCTGCGGCGCTGGCGTCCGTGGCGCACATGACGAGGTCATGGCGCTGGCGGAAAAGCTGCAGAGCCCCATCGGGCACTCGCTCCGCGGCAAGGAGTGGGTGCAGTACGACAACCCGTATGACGTCGGTATGAGCGGTCTGCTCGGGTACGGCGCCTGTTACGACGCGACCCACCGGGCCGACCTGCTCATGCTCCTCGGCACCGATTTTCCATACGACAGCTTCCTTCCCCAGCGGCATACGGTGCAGGTCGATCACGATCTGAGCCGCCTCGGCCGGCGCACCCGACTCGACCTCGCCGTGCACGGCGACGTAGCCGCCACGCTTCGCGCCGTGCTGCCACTGGTGAAGCAGAAGCCCGACCGCTCGTTCCTCCACGACATGCTGCGCGAGCATGCGCGCGCGCTCGAGCACGTCATCGATGCCTACACGCGCGACATCGCGAATCGCACGCCGATTCATCCAGAGTACGCGGCCAGGATTCTGGACGAGCTCGCGGCCGATGACGCTGTCTTCACCGTCGACACCGGCATGTGCAACGTGTGGGCGGCGCGTTACATCACGCCGAACGGCCGGCGTCGTGTCATCGGCTCATTCCTGCACGGCACGATGGCGAACGCGCTGCCGCACGCGATCGGGGCCCAGTTTGCATATCCGGGCCGCCAGGTCATCTCGATGTCCGGCGACGGTGGCCTCGGGATGTTGCTCGGTGAGCTGCTCACCGTCGCGCTGCACCGGCTGCCGGTGAAGATCATCACCTTCAACAACTCGGCGCTCGGCATGGTGAAGCTCGAGATGCTCGTGTCCGGGCTTCCCGACTTCGAGACCGACCACGCCAGCGTCAACTACGCGGCGATCGCGCAGGCGGCCGGCATTCACGCGATCCGCATCGAGCAGCCGAAGGACATCCGCGCGGGGCTCGAGGACGTACTGAACCATCCCGGTCCGGCCCTGGTGGATCTCGTCACCGATCCGAATGCGCTCTCGATCCCGCCGCACATCACCAGCACGCAGATGGCCGGCTTCGCGCTGGCGGCGACGAAGGTCGTCCTCAGCGGCGGTGTCGGGCGGATGCTCGAGATGGCACGATCGAACGTGCGGAACATTCCGGGCGCGTCACTGCTCCGGTAACACGGACACGATGAATCCGTTGCTGCCGGTTGTCCTCAGCACGACCGCCGGTGCCGTCGACGTCATCGGCTTCCTCGCCCTCGGAGGTCTCTTCACGGCTCACATCACGGGCAACCTCGTGGTCCTGGCAGCCCACTACGTCACCGGCGACTTCGGCGAGATCGGGCCACTCCTGGCGGCCCCGGTGTTCATCCTCGTGCTCGGCGCGGTGATGCTGGTGGCGATCGGGTTCGAGAAGACGCGCTACGGCTGCCGGCGGGCGCTGTTGTCCTTGCAGGCGGTTCTCCTGGCGGCCTGCCTCGCCGTCGGCGTCGGGTTCGGTCCATTCGCCGACGCCGATGGCCCTATCCCGGTGCTGGTGGGGATGCTAGCAGTGGCGGCCATGGCCACTCAGAATGCGCTGGTCAGGCTCGCTCTCCCGGGCGTCCCATCGACCGCGGTCATGACCACGAACATCACCCAGTTCACCGTCGACGTGGCGACCGTCATCCGCGGGGTGAGCGAGCCCGAAGAGCTGACCCGAGCGCGGTCTCGGGCCAGCATTACCTTCCCGTGCATGCTCGGATTCCTGGCCGGCTGTGCCGCTGGAGCCGTCCTCGAAATCCATTTCGGTCTCAGGGCGCTGGCACTTCCCGCCGCTCTCGCGTCGCTTGCCCTCACCCTCGACGTTCTGAAGCGTGATCGCGCGACCGCATCCACCGTTGCGACCGCGTAACGACGGGACCGTGGGGTGCGTCGGAATGCTATGGCTCTACACATGAGCGTGCGCGGCATCCCTTGCGCAACGTTGCTGCGCTGAGAGGAAACACGATCATGACACGACAGGCTGAGTCGCCACGTGGGATGGATCTTCTCAACCGGCAGGGCCTGAACAAGGGCACGGCGTTCACGGATGCGGAACGGGCTGCGCTCGGCTTACACGGCTTGCTCCCGCCGCACATCGAGACGCTCGATCAGCAGACGGTACGCGCGTACGAAGCGTACCAGCGGAAGACCGACGATCTCGAGCGCCACATCTATCTCCGCGCGCTTCAGGACACCAACGAAGTCCTCTTCTACCGGCTGTTGCTCGATCACATCGAGGAGATGACGCCCATCGTCTACACGCCGGTGGTCGCGGTGGCGTGTGAGCAGTTCAGCCACATCTACCGACGCCCGCGGGGCCTGTTCATCTCCTATCCGTTGCGCGACGCCATCCCGGCGCTCCTGGGCAGTCGGCCCAACCCGGACGTCGACGTCATCGTCGTGACCGACGGTGAGCGGATTCTCGGTATCGGTGACCAGGGCGCCGGCGGCCTGGGCATTCCGATCGGCAAGCTCTCGCTCTACACGCTCGTCGGAGGCATCCGCCCGGAGCGCACGCTGCCGATCGTCCTCGACGTCGGGACCAACAACGCCGAGCGCCTCAAGGACCCCGAGTACCTCGGCTGGCGTCATGAGCGCGTCACCGGTCAGGCGTATCTCGACTTCGTCGACCAGTTCGTGCAGGCGGTCAAGCAAGAGCTCCCGAGCACGTGCCTGCAATGGGAGGACTTCGCGACCCCGCACGCGCGGCCGATTCTCGAGCGCTATCGCGATCAGCTGTTGACGTTCAACGATGACATTCAAGGCACGGCGGCGGTGGCTCTCGGCGCGATTCTCGGCGCGGTGCAGGTCGCCGGCCGGCCGCTGAAGGAGCAGCAAATCGTCATGCTCGGCGCCGGCTCGGCCGGCATCGGCGTCGCCGATTTCCTGCGCGCGGCGATCAGAGACGCCGGAGTGTCCGAGGAGGATGCACGGCGGCGCTTCTGGATCGTCGACAAAGACGGCCTGCTGCACTCGGGGCGCACGGAACTGTCCGCCGAGCAGCGCGTCTACGCGCAGCCGCGGGACCGGGTGAGCGCGTGGCTCTCCGGGCGCGACGGCATCGGGCTCGCCGACGTGATCGGAAAGATCGACGCGACGATTCTGATCGGCCTGTCGACCGCCCGCGGCGCGTTCACCGAAGCGATCGTGCGCGAGATGGGGCGCAAGGTCGAGCGGCCGATCATCTTCCCGCTGTCGAATCCGACCTCGAGGTCGGAGGCGACCGCCGACGACCTGATCCGCTGGACCGACGGCCGCGCGCTGGTCGCCACGGGCTCGCCGTTCGCGCCCGTCGCGTACGACGGACGGAAGATCCCGATCGCACAGTGCAACAACATCTTCATCTTCCCGGCCATGGGACTCGGCGTGGTCGCTTCCCGAGCCCGGCGCGTCACTGACACGATGATCCTGGCCGCCGCTCGCGCGCTCGGAGAGAAGTCGCCTGCCCTGAGAGATCCGTCGGCCTCGCTGTTGCCCGCATTGCAGCAGCTCAGGGACGTCGCGGCCCACATCGCCACCGCCGTCGGTCGTCAGGCACAGCGCGACGGCGTCGCGCCGAAGATCACCGACGCCGACCTGCTCGAGCGCGTCGCCGCGACCCAATGGACGCCGGCCTATTCCACGGTCACGGCACTACCGAAGAAAGCGGCGCAGAAACGTCGATGACCCAGCGACACCGCGTGGTCATCATCGGCGGCGGGTTCGGCGGTCTCAGCACGGCGCGGGCGCTGAAATCTGCGCCCGTCGACGTGACGCTGATCGATCGCCGCAATTACCACCTGTTTCAGCCGCTCCTGTACCAGGTGGCGACCGGGTCACTGTCGCCCGGTCAGATCGCCGCCCCGATCCGCGCCGTGCTGAGCCGGCAGAAGAACACCCGCGTGCTGCTGGGCGAAGTCGTGGACATCGATCCGCAGGCCAAGCACGTCACCCTCGCGGACGGCGCCGTCATCGCGTACGACTCGCTGATCGTCGCCGCCGGCTCCCAGACGTCCTATTACGGCCACGAGCAATGGCGGCGGTGGGCGCCCGGGATGAAAAGCATCGAAGAAGCGACGAACATCCGGCACAAGATTCTGTATGCCTTTGAAGTCGCCGAGCGACTGACCGAGCCCGCGGAGCGACATGCGTGGCTCAGGTTCGTGATTGTCGGCGCCGGGCCGACGGGCGTCGAGCTCGCCGGCGCCATCGCAGAGATCGCGCGGCAAACGCTCAAGAACGACTTTCGCTCGATCCGCTCGCCGGACGCCGAGATCATGTTGCTCGACGGCGCCCCACGAGTGCTCATGACGTTTCCGGAAGATCTCGCCCGGAAGGCCACCGAATCACTCGCGAAGCTCGGCGTGCACGTGAAGACCGGCGTGATGGTGAAGGACGTCGATCACGACGGCGTCACTGTCGAGAGCCACGGCGTCACCGATCGTCTGCAATCGAAGACTGTCATCTGGGGCGGTGGCGTCACGTCGTCCGCACTCGGCCGCACGGTCGCCGAGCGCACGAACGCCGAGACCGACCGGGGCGGTCGCCTCAAGGTCAATCCCGACCTCACGCTGTCCGGGTACCCCGATATTTTCGTCGTCGGAGACCTGGCGCTCGCGTCGGATTCGAGCGGCAAGCCGTTGCCCGGACTGGCGCAGGTCGCCATGCAAGGCGGTGCGTACGCGGCGAAGTCGATCATGAGAAGGGTCGATGGGGCGACGCCGCTGCCGCCGTTCAAGTACTTCGACAAGGGTGAGCTGGCCGTCATCGGACGAGCGTCCGCGGTGGCCAACATCTTCGGCCGCCACTTTTCCGGGCTGCTCGCCTGGCTCATCTGGGCTTGCGTCCACCTGATGTACCTCGTCCAGTTCCGCAGTCGTCTCACGGTGTTCATCGAGTGGGCCATCGAGGATCTGACGTTCAGTCGTGGAGCTCGATTGATCACCGGCTCGGCGGCGACGGATTTCAACTTCAACAAGGAAATGGCGTCGGGCGACAGCCGGTCCGCAGCGGCGTGATGCCAGGAGTACGCGTCAAATCGGTTTAGCGAACAAGGAGCATCAAGACATGGCGATCGCAGTCGCGAAGCCCCACAACGTCTGGCCGAGCAACCCGGTCGTGGCGCTGTGGAGCACCATGGTCGGCAAAAAGGTCGTGATGGCGGTGACCGGCATCGTGCTCGTCGGTTTCGTCATCGCGCACATGCTCGGCAACTTGAAAATCTTCCTCGGCGCGCAGGCCATCGACACCTATGCCGTCTTTCTGCGCACGATGGGCGAGCCGCTGGTTCCTTACAGTGTGCTGCTCTGGGTCGTTCGCGTCGTGCTGCTGACCTGCGTCGCGTTGCACATCACCGCGGCGGTGCAGCTCACCCGCATGAGCCGGGCCGCGCGCCCACACCCTTACGAGACCAAGGCGTCGCTTGCGACGACCTACGCGGCGCGCGCCATGCGCTGGAGCCCGGTCATCCTGTTCCTCTTCATCGTCTATCACTTGCTGCACATGACGGGCGGCGTGATCGGCTTCGAGCCCGGCCAGTTCAGGGACCTGTCCGTCTACCACAACGTCGTCGCGGCCTTCTCGGTGTGGTACGTGTCTCTGTTCTACATCGTCGCCATGGCGTCGCTGTTCCTGCATCTCGACCATGGGGCCTGGAGCCTGCTCCAGACGCTCGGTTGGAACAACGCCAGGACGACATCGACGTTCCGCACTCTGTCACGAGGCGTCGCGCTGGCCGTGTTCGTCGGCTTCATCTCCGTCCCCGTTGCCGTGCTGGCCGGGTGGATCCGCTGAAGGAGGCTCTCATGGCAATCGTGCTCGACGCCAGAATCCCCGACGGCCCGATCGAACAGAAGTGGGACCGCTGCCGCTTCGAGATGAAGCTGGTGAATCCGGCCAACCGGCGCAAGCACACCGTCCTGATCATCGGCTCGGGCCTCGCCGGCGCCGCCGCCGCCGCCACGCTCGGCGAGCAGGGCTATCACGTGCAGTGCTTCTCGTACCACGACACGCCGCGCCGCGCGCACTCCATCGCCGCCCAGGGCGGCATCAACGCGGCCAAGAATTATCGCAACGACGGCGACAGCGTCTACCGGCTCTTCTACGACACCGTGAAAGGCGGCGACTTCCGCTCGCGCGAAGCGAACTCGTACCGCCTCGCGCAGGTCAGCGTGAACATCATCGACCAGTGCGTCGCGCAAGGCGTGCCGTTCGCTCGAGATTACGGCGGCCTGCTCGAGACGCGGTCCTTCGGCGGCGTCCAGGTCCAGCGGACGTTCTATGCGCGCGGCCAGACCGGACAGCAGCTCTTGCTCGGCGCCTACCAGGCGCTGGAGCACCAGATCGCCGCCGGGACGGTCACCATGCATCCGCGCAGCGAGATGCTCGACCTGGTCGTCATCGACGGCAAGGCGCGCGGCATCGTCACGCGTAATCTTCAGACGGGCGCAATCCAGTCGCACGTCGGTGACGTGGTCGTGCTCGCCACCGGCGGCTACAGCAACGTCTTCTATCTCTCGACCAACGCGAAGGCGTCGAACTGCACCGCGATCTGGCGGGCCCATCGCCGCGGCGCGCTGTTCGGCAACCCCTGCTTCACACAGATTCATCCCACCTGTATCCCGCAGGCGGGCGAGTACCAGTCGAAGCTCACCCTCATGTCGGAGTCGCTCCGCAACGACGGCCGCATCTGGGTGCCGAAGCAGAAGGCCGACACCCGCAAGCCGAACGAGATCCCCGAGAATGAGCGCGACTACTACCTCGAGCGCCGCTACCCCAGTTTCGGCAACCTGGTGCCGCGCGACGTCGCCTCACGAAACGCCAAGGAGGTGTGCG
>DAIRVP010000163.1:10492-11567 GCA_036802765.1 Candidatus Rokuibacteriota bacterium | reverse complement strand
GCGGCGGCGATGGCGAGACCGTACGCCATCTCCTGCGCGGTGGTGCATCCGGCCTCGCGGATGTGATAGCCGCACACGGAAACGGGGTTCGAGCGCGGATAGTGACGCGCGGAGTATTCGATGAGATCGCCGACCAGCCGCAACGACGGATCCACGGGATAGACCCATGTCCCTCGCGCGACGAATTCCTTCAGAATGTCGTTCTGTGGCGTGGTGACGACGCGGTCACGCGGCGTTCCCTGCTTGTCGGCTACCGCGAAGTACATCGCGGTGATCGGCGCCGCCATGCCGTTGATCGTCAGCGAGACGCTCACGCGATCGAGCGGGATGCCGGCGAACGCCTCTTCCATATCGGCCAGCGTGTCGATGGCCATGCCGACGCGCCCGACCTCGCCGTCGGCGCGCGGATCGTCGGAGTCGAGACCGAGTTGCGTCGGCAGATCGAACGCGACGTTCAGCGCGTCCTGACCGTGCGCCATGAGGTACTTGAAGCGCGTATTCGTCTCCGCCGGCGTGCCGAAGCCGATGTACTGACGCATCGTCCACAGACGGTCGCGGTACATGTGCTTGTGGATCCCGCGCGTGAACGGGTATTCGCCCGGCCGGCCGAGGTCACGCTCGACGTCACGGCCCGCGAGGTCCTCGGGGCCATAGATCGGCTTGATCGGAAAGCCGGCGTGCGTCTTGAGATCCTTCATCACGTCCTCCCTGCGTCCAGCTCTCCCTGAAACGCCTTCACGATGTCCGGCAACGGTGTGCCCATCGGAAACACGCGGCTCACGCCGAGCGCGCGCAGTGCCTCCACGTCGCGGGGTGGGATGATGCCGCCGACCACGACGCGCACGTCGTCCGCGCCTTCGGCGCGCAATCCTTCGAGGACGCGTCGTGAGAGCGGCACGTGAGCTCCCGACAAGATCGACAGGCCCACGACGTCGACGTCCTCCTGCACCGCCTCGGCGACGATTTCTTCCGGCGTGCGCTTGAGCCCGGTGTACACGACCTCGAGGCCGGCGTCGCGCAGCGCCTGCACGACGACCTTGGCGCCACGGTCGTGGCCGTCGAGCCCGGGTTTGGC
>DAIRVP010000163.1:0-10392 GCA_036802765.1 Candidatus Rokuibacteriota bacterium | reverse complement strand
CCTTTCGGATCGTCGGCGACGCGGAGCGGCGCCAGACGCACGCGCTGCCCGATCTTCACCGCTGCCGGCGCGGCGCCCGTGACGACCGCGAACACCCGGTGGCCGTCGATCTTCACGATCGCGAAGACGCGCGGCCCGTCGAAGCCAGACGGCAGCCCCGTATCCTGCGTCGTGAAGGCGTGGATCGTTCCCTCGCGCGGCAGATCGACCCACTGGAACGTGTCCGACGCGCACTCGCCGCAGAAGCCGCGCGGCGGCCACGAGGTCGTGCCGCACGTCGTGCAGCGGGTCGTGACCAGGCGGCCTTCGGCGAGCCGCGCGTAGAACTCGTGAAGCTTGGTGTGCTCCGCACTCTCCAGCGGGAACGGATCGGTCGCGCGGAAGTACGTCACGCCGACTCCCGCTCGCGCTTGAGCTGCCGCAGGAGCGCGCGGATCTTCGCCGTCTCGAACGTTTCGCGCCGCTCGCCCGTGTAATCGAAAAAGCCGCGCCCGGTCTTGGGGCCGAGCTCGTTGTAGGCCATCTTCCGTTCCACCAGGCCCGCGGGCTTGAAGCGGTCGTCGCCGAGGGCCTCGCTCATGTAACGGCTGGCGCGATAGAGAATGTCCACGCCACCCCAGTCGATGAACTCGAAGATGCCGATCGACGAGTAACGGAACCCCATGCCGGCGCGAAACGCGCGGTCGACATCCTCAGGCGTTGCCACGCCTTCCTCGACCAGCCGCACCGCCTCGTTCATGAGCAAGACCTGTATGCGCGGGCCGATGAATCCCGGCGAGTCGGCGCAGCGCACCGGCGTCTTGCCGAGTCCCTCGAGCAGCCGCATCACGCGCTCGATGCTCGACGGCGCCGTCTGTCGCCCCGGCACGACTTCGACGAGCGGGATGATGTGCGCGGGATTGAGCCAGTGCGCGACGAGAAACCGCTCGGGCCCCGCCAGTGCGTCGGCAAGGTCAGAGGGCGAGATCGTAGAGGACGTCGACGCCACCAGCGCGTCGGCGGAAATCAGGCCCGAGAGACGCTTGAAAGCCGCGCGCTTGAGATCGACGGACTCCGGCAGCGCCTCCTGGACGAAGGTACACGCGCCGAGATCTCCGAGCCCCACGCGCTCCTCGATCCGCTCGAGCGTGGGCGCTACGTCGCCCTCCGCGATCACGCCCTCCTCGGCCATCAGCGCCAGATCGCGCGCGATCTCGCGCCGCGCGTCGGCCAGCACGAGCTCGCTGTCGGCGACGGAGCGGTTCTTGAGATCCACCAGCAGGACGCGATAGCCGCCCAGCGCGAACGTGAGCGCGATCTGGCGGCCGATCCGTCCAGGGCCGAGCACCGCGATCGTGTCGGCCATGGTCACGCAGGCTCCTTGCCATAAATCATCACGACGTGCTCGCCCATGCCGCTCCATCGGAGGGGGCCGTCGAGGCCCCCTCCGATGCCTCCCCCAGCATCGATTGCGCGGGCAAAGCCCGCGCTCGAACCCGCGCTCAGTACCAAACCCAATCTCGCGGCGCTTCCGCCTCGGGTCATCTCGGCTCCCGCCCATAAATCATCACGACGTGCTCGCCCATGCCGCTGTTGTTGTGCGTGAGCCCGATCGCCGCGTCGGGGACCTGGCGCGCCCCCGCATCGCCACGCAGCTGCGAGTACACTTCGGCGGCCTGCGCGACGCCGGTGGCTCCGAGCGGATGGCCGCAGCCGATCAGACCGCCGCGCGGATTCACGACGACGTCGCCGCCATAGTCGCTGCGTCCGGCGGCGACGAACGGCCCGGCCTCGCCCTTGGCGCAGAAGCCGAGCTCTTCGTAGGCGATCAGCTCGGCGATCGCGAAGCAGTCGTGCACCTCCGCGACGTCCACGTCTGTCGCCACTACGCCCGCGGCGCGATAGGCGGACTGCGCGGCACGCTGCATCGCGGGCCAGTGCGCATAGTCTTCGTGCAGCGACGTGAGCTGAAAGCCGTCGAGCGCCTGGCCGCTGCCGCGAATCCACACAGGCCGGTCGGTCAGCGCGCGTGCCCGATCTTCGCTGGCGACGATCACCGCGGCGGCGCCGTCGGTGATGGGCGAGCACATGAACAGCCGCAGCGGACTCGCGATCATGCGCGAGCAGAGCACCTGATCGAGCGTCGCGCCCTTGTTGAAATGCGCGTTCGGATTCTTCGACGCGTGCGTGTGGTTCTTGACGCCGACGAGCGCCAGCTGCTCCTCGGTGGTGCCATAGGCGGCCATGTGCCGCTGGGCGGCCAGCGCGAAGCACGGCGGCGCCGTGAGACCGAAGGCTGCCTCCCACTCGCGATCGACGCCGGTCCCCATGTTCAGAATCGCCTCGTCGCCGCTTGGCTGATTCAGCTTCTCGACGCCGAGCACCATGACGAGATCGGCCAGGCCGGCCGCGATGAACGCGTAGGCATACCGGATCCCCACGGTGCCCGAGGCGCACATGTGCTCCGTGCGCGCGCTCAGCGCACTCGGCCGGATACCGAGCGCCTCCGCCGCCATCGAGGAGATGTGGCTCTGGAACGCGGTGCGCTCGGGCATGACCGAGCCCACCACGAGCCCTTCCACATCCTTGGGCTTCACGCCTGGGACCGAGTCGAAGCACGCCTTGCCGGCCTCCCAGATCAGATCTCGATAGGACGCCTTGCGTACGCCGAACTTCGACACGCCGGCGCCGACGAGCGCCACCTTCCTCATGACACCCTCCCGCGCACCGCTCCGTCGAGCGCATCGGCGAGCGCGGCATGGCCCGCCTCGCGCGCCAGGTCGCCCGGCGTGCGCCCTTCGGTGTTTCGAGCGTCCGCCTCTGCGCCGGCGTCGAGCAGCAACCGTGCGACGTCCGCATTGCCGATGGCCGCCACCTCGTGCAGCGCCGTGTAACCGCCGCTCTGCCGATGGTTCACGCGGGCACCCGCCGCGACGAGTTGGCGCATGACGGTCGTGTCCGCGCCCCCGGCCGCCGCCGCGTGCAGCGGGGCGTTCGCATCGGCGTTACGTGATACGGCGTTGACGTCGGCCCCGTGCGCGAGCAGCACGTCGATCACAGCCGTCTGCCGGAAGTGACCCGCCAGATGCAGCGGCGTCCAGCCGTCCGGAGCGTGCGCGTCGCGCAGCGACGGATTTGCGGCGAGCAGCGTGCGCACGCGCCCGGCGTCGCCGGCTGCCGCCGCCTCGAACACGTCCAGCTCGGCGCCGCGTGCGCGAAGCTGGGCGAGGATCTCCGAGGCGCGCCAGTAAATGGCCACGATCGCCGGCGTCTGCCCTCCGACGGTGCGTGCCTGGACGAGGCCGGGCTCGGCATCGAGCGCGCGCGTGACCGCCGCCACGTCCTTGCGTTTGATCGCGTCGAGCAGTGTGTCCAGCGACGTCATTCCGGCTTCCGTCGCATCAGAACCGTTTCCTGGTAGCTGCACACCGTCTCGTCGCGCTGGTTCTTCACGGCCACGTCGAAGACGACGACGCCGCGGTCTGGCTTGGACGCCGGCCGTGTCTCCGTCACCGTCATCTCGGTGCGCACCGTGTCGCCGAACTTCACCGGCGCCGTGAACTTGAGCCGGTCGAGACCCAGGAGCGCGAGCGTGGTGCCCTCGAACCAACCGCCGAGATTCTGCTGTCCGTTGGACACCGCCAGCGTCAGGATGCCGTGCGCGACACGCTCACCGAACGGTGTCGTTCTCGCGAACTCCGCATCGACGTGCAGCGGGTTGAAATCGCCGGTGAGGCCGGCAAAGCGCGAGACGTCGCCGCCGTCGATCGTGCGCCGCCCCGTCACCAGCACCTCGCCGACCTTGAAATCTTCCCAGTGCCGCGCCATGCGCGCTCCTCTCAGACGTTCGTCAGCCACGCCGCCGCCTCGCCCAGCGTGGCGAATTCCCTGTCGGGACGGGCCGCGCCCGTCAGCGGCTCGCGCTTGCGATTGATCCAGACCGCCGGGATGCCGTGTGCACGCGCCGGCTGGATGTCGTGAAACAGACTCTGCGCCACGTGCAGCCATCGCGCCGCGCCGATACGCTGCCGCGCGACGCTGAAATGCGCCGGCGCCGGCTTGTACGAGCCAACCTGCTGCGCCGTGACCACGAACTCGAACGGCACGCCGAGATGCTTGCGCGTGCCGGCCAGCAGATCGTCGTCGATGTTCGACAGAATCGCCAGCCGGTGATCGGCGGCCAGTTGTTGGAGCGCCGCGTTCGTGTCGGCAAAGGGCGGCCACGTCGGGACGCTGTCGGCCAGAAATGCTGCGCGCGAGCGGGCGAGCGACCAGCCGACCCGCTCCGCGACCCGCTGCGCCGTGAGCGTCAGCACCTCCCGATACGTTCGATAGCGTTCGGCCTGCACGAGGGGCTCGATCTCGTGGTACGCGCGAAGGACCGCCGCGCGATCGAGCGTAACGCCGTTCACGTGCGCGGCCGCCTCGAACGCGTCGCCGATGCCGCGCTCCCAATCGATGAGCGTGCCGTAGCAGTCGAAGGTGAGGACGTCGTAGCGGGACTTCATGAAAACGCCGTCCCTTGGATTTGCCGTCGGAGCGCCTTCGCAGAGCCTCCGGCGCTCGACGGTCGGGCGATTTCTGGCCGTGTGGACTTCATGAAAACGCTGTGCCCCGGTCCCAATCCAACTCGCGGCCGATGACGAGCCGCAAGATCTCCGAGGTGCCGCCGCCGGGCAGCAGGAAGCGTGCGTCGCGGAAATACCGCTGCACGGGATACTCCATCGCCAGCCCGTAGGACGCAAAGATGCGCGCCGCTTCGTCGGTGATCTTCACCGCCGTCTCCGACGCGATCAGCTTCGTCATCGCCGCCTCCCGCCCGACCGGGCGCCCCGCATCGAGGCGGCCGGCCGCCTGGTAGGTCATGAGCGCCGCCGCATGGATTGCCGCCAGCATGTCGGCAAGCTTGAAGCCGATCGCCTGATGCTCGCCGATCGGCTTGCCGAACGCGACGCGCTCGCGCGCGTACGCCAGCGCCGCCTCGTAGGCGGCGCGTGCGAGCCCGACCGACAGCGCCGCGGTCATGATGCGGATCTCGGCCAGGATGCCGCCGATCTTGTCGGCGCCGCCCGTCTCGCCGCCCAGGAGGTTGGTGTCGGGCACCTCGACGTCCTCGAGCAGGATCTCGCCCGTGACCGATGCGCGCACCGCCATCTTGTCGATCGGCTTACCGAGCGTGACGCCGCGCATGGTTCGCCGATCGACGAGGAAGAGCGCGATGTTCTTCAGGCCGCGATCGGCCGACGTCTTCGCGGCCACGGTCAACACGTCGGCTACGGGCGCGTTCGTCACCCACGTTTTTGTGCCGCGCAGCACCCAGCGGTCGCCGCGTCGCTCGGCACGCGTGGCGAGATTGGCGACGTCCGAGCCGGCATTCGGCTCCGTCATCGCGAACGTCGCGATCAGCTTTCCGCGCAGCGCCGGCACGAGATAGCGCTCGCGAAGCGCGTCGTCGCCGTAGGCGTGGATGAAGTGCGTGCCCATGAGCGACTGCATGCACGCGGCCGCGGCCACGGACAGCGAGCCGCGCGCCAGCTCCTCGGCGAACAGGCAGTAGGTCGTCATGTCGGCGTCGGCCCCGCCGTATTTCTCGGGATAGCGGAGGCCGAGCCAGCCCAGCTCGCCGATGCGCCGGAACAGCGTGAGCGGGAATTCGCCGCGCTCGTCGAGCGCCTGGGCGACGGGCGCGACCTCCGCCGCCACGAATCGCGCCACGCTCTTGCGGAAGTCCTCCTGCTCGGGCGTGAAGGCGATCACGGTCAGCGCCTCCCGCGCAGGGCCGCCGTCGCGGCCACGTCGACGCGCTCGTCGACGATCACGACGCCGTAGTGCTCACGCGCGGCCTCGATCGACACGTAGTCGTCGAGCACGTCGTCGAGCACCGCCTGCGGGTCGCGCGCGAACGGATCGCCGTAGCCGCCGGCGCCCGACTGCTGGAACGAGATCACGTCGCCGTACTCGAACTCGCGCGATTGCTTGCCGTGCACGCGCTGCTCGCTCGGACCGGGATTGATCACCGTCCGGGCGAGCGCGCCCGATCGGCCGCCGAACAGTCCGTACGGCGCGAAGCGCTGGCGCTCGGACAGATTCGTCAGCTTGCCCTCGTCGGCCAGAAATCGCAGATCGCGCCGGATGCCGCACCCGCCACGGAACTTGCCGGGCCCGGCGGAGTCACGGATGAACTCGAATCGCTCGACGACGAGCGGCTGGTTCGCCTCCTGTGCTTCGACCGGGATGTTCGAGGCGTTGAACGCGTACGACATCGCCTCGCAGCCATCCTTGCTCGCCCGCGCGCCCGTCCCGGAGAGCACCAGCTCATAGGCGACGAAGCGACGCTGGCGCGCCCGGTCCCAGCCGCCGAACGTCGGGTTGGCGAAGTGCGACGCCGCGGCCGCCACCCGTTCGGGCAGCGCCGGCGCGAGCGCGCCGATCACGGCCTCGAACGTGCGATAGCAGATGATCGCGCGCGGCCCGCCGCCCGCGGGCGGGCGCGGATTGAGGAACGAGCCCTCTGGCGCCCGAACGGTGATGGGGCGCAGCGCGCCCTCGTTCATCGGCCCGTACGGATCGGTCAAGCACTTCACCGCAGCGTACGAGTACGAGCGCGTGTAGTTGATATAGGAGTTTATGCCGGACGCGGTCTGCGGACTCGACCCGTCGTAGTCGATCGTCACCTCGTCGCCGGCCACCGTGACGGCCACGCTGACGCGCAGCGGCTCGGTGTCGGGGCCGCAGTCGTCGAGGAAGTCCTCGAACCGATAGACGCCGTCGGGAACCGCGCGGATCGCGGTCCGCATGTTGGCTTCCGTGCGCGCGATGATCTCGTCCATCGCGGCGAGGAGCGTGTCGCGCCCCCAGCGCTCCGCCAGCTCCACCAGCCGCAGCTCACCCACGCGCAGCGCACTGCGCTGCGCTCGCAGGTCGCCGAGGACCTTGTCGGGCGTGCGCGTGTTGGCGGCGATGATGCCAATGATTCCCGCGTGTTCACGATATTCCTCCCAGACTTTTGTCGGAAGGATGCGCAGCCCTTCTTGGAAAAAATCGAAGATTCCCTCGACGGCCTGGCTGCCCGGCCGGGCCCCGCCCACGTCCGTGTGATGCAGGATGTTCACCGCGAAGCCGATCAGCTCGCCGCGATGGAACGCCGGCTGCGTGATGAAAAAATCCGGCAGATGTCCAGAGCCGAGCAGCGGGTCGTTCAATAATATTGCGTCGCCCGACTTCAGCGTTTCCACCGGGTGCGCGGCGAGCGCATTTCTCACCGCGAACGACATGGCGCCCATGTGCCCCGGCGAGTAGGGCCCCTGCGCGACCATGCGCCCCTGCGCGTCGAACACCGCCACCGAGAAATCCTGGCCTTCGCGCGCCTGCTCGGAGTAAGCCGTCTTGTGCACCGTGGTGCCGATCTCGACGGCGATCGACTTCAGCGCGCCCCAGATGACGCCTAGCGTGACCGGATTTATCGTAGCGAGTGCCGCGTGCTCGGCTTGCGCCGAGGGTGGCCTGTTCGAGATGCGGCGTGGCTCCGTCACTGCGCGATCTCGACGATGAGGTTGGCGTACTCGTCCACGGCCGCCGAAGTCCCCGGTGGCAGCACCGACGTCGACTCGCGCTCCTCGACGATGGCCGGGCCATCGACGCGCGAGCCGGGCGCCAGCGCATAGCGATCGTACACGGCACACTCCGTCCAGCCGCGCGTCTCAGGGAACCACGCACGCCGCCGCCCCTTGAGACCGCCGTCGCGCGCCTGCGCGGAGGCCTTCGCCAGCGCGACGCGCGGCGCGCCGCCGACGGCGGCGAGCTTCCACGTCACTGTCTCGACGGGCTCCGAGGGGTTCGCATAGCCATAGCGCGCGGCGTAGATCTCGTCGAACGCGGCGCGGATGCGGCCGAGCGCCGCGGCGTCGAGCGTGCCCTGCGGCACCGGCACCGTGAGCTCGTAGCCCTGGCCGACATACCGCGCATCCACGGAGCGCACGAGCGTGACGGTTGTCGCCACCGCCGCGTCGCGCACGACCGCCGTCGCCTGCGCCGCCATGTCGTCGTACATCGTCGTGAGCGCTGCCGGCTCGAGCGCCTCCAGGCGCCGCACCCACGTGCGGGCGACGTCGAACTTGACCTCCGCCGCGAGCAGGCCGATGGCCGCGGTCACACCGGCGGCGGCCGGCAAGATCACGCGCGGGATCCCGAGCGCCTGGGCCAGGCGGCAGCCGTGCACGGGCCCCGAACCGCCGAAGGCAATGAACGTGAGGTCGCGCGGATCGCGCCCACGCTCGATGGAGACCACGCGCGTGGCGAGCTCCATGTTCGTGTTTACGATGGCGTGGATGCCCCACGCCGCGTCCTCGACCGTCAGTCCGAGCGGCTGCGCGACGCGCGTCGTGATGGCCCGCCGCGCGGCCTCGACGTCGAGGCGCAGGCTGCCGCCCGCGAAGTAGTCGGGATTCAGATAGCCGAGCACGAGGTTCGCGTCGGTCACCGTCGGGTCGACGCCACCGCGACCGTAGCACGCGGGACCAGGCATCGACGACGCGCTCTCAGGTCCGACCGCGACGACGCCCAGCTGCTCGCGCGCGATCGAGCCGCCGCCGGCCCCGATCTCGACAAGGTCGATCGCCTGAATGTTCATGGGCAACCCGCTGCCCGCCGCGCCGTGCACGCGGTGTAGCTCGAACGTCGTCGTCGTGTCCGGCCGGCCGTTCTCGATCAGCGCCAGCTTGGCCGTCGTCCCGCCCATGTCGAACGCGATCAGATCGCGATGGCCCGTGAGCTCGCCATAGGCGGCGGCCATCAGCGCGCCCGCGGCCGGGCCGGATTCGATCATGCGCACGGGATAGCGCGCCATGGCGTCGGCCGTCGCCACGCCGCCGGAGGACTGCATCACGAACAGCCGGCCGCCGTAGCCGCGCTTCGCCAGCGCCGCGGCGAGGCCATGTAGATATTCGCGCACGGCCGTCATGGCGTACGCGTTCACGGCCGTCGTGGACGTCCGCTCGTACTCGCGGAACGTCGGGGAGACCTCGTGCGAGAGCGTCACCGTGACGTGCGGCGCTTCCTCGGCGATCAGCGCCGCGAGCCGGCGCTCGTGCGCCGGGTTGATGTAGGCGTGCAGCAGGCAGATCGCGAGCGTCGTGACGCCACGCTCGGCCAGCGCGCGGATCGCGCGGCGCGCGTCCGCCTCGTCGAGCGGTGTGCGCACCGAGCCGTCGGCAAGGACGCGCTCGGAGACCTCGGCGATCAGCCGGCGCGGGATGAGCGGGCGCGGCTTGTCGATTTGTAAGTCATAGACCTGGTAGCGCTTCTCGCGGCCGATCAGCAGCACGTCGCGGAACCCACGCGTAGTCAGCAGCCCCACGCCGCGCGCCTTGCGCTCGATGACGACGTTGCTCCCGAGCGTCGTCCCGTGTACCGCCTGCGTCACGTCGCGCCACGCGACGCCGGCGCCCGCGAGCAGCGCATCGAGACCCGCCAGACACGCCTCGGACGGATCGGGATACGTGGTGAGCCGCTTGGCGGTGGTCAGCTCTCCCGCGGGAGACTGCAGCACGAAGTCGGTGAACGTACCACCCACGTCGAACCCGATCCGGTACGACACGAAGTCAGCTCCGCCGCTCCGCTCGCGCCAGGATGACGCGATAGGGATAGCGCCGGCCCGTCTGGTAGGAGACGGCGTGCTCCACCGGCTCACCGTTGGTCGCGTAGTACGTGCGCTCGAACATCAACAGCGGCGAGCGCGGACGGACCTGCAGCAGCTCGGCCACCTGGCGCGGCGCGAGCACCGCGTCGGCGACCTGCTCGAGGGTCTGGATTCGCACGTCGGCCTGTCGCTCGATGGCCGCGATGAGGGACGTTTTCGACAGGTCTTCGTCGGACAACGCCAGCGCGATCGGCGTCGGCACCCAGACCGTGACGTGCTGGAACGGGCCGCTGTCGGCGTGGCGGACTCCGACGATCCGCGTGCCCTGCGAGCCCGGCGGCAGACGCAGCGCCTGGGCGATGTTCGCCGGCACGGTCACCGTCTCGTTCGAGATGAGCTTCAGCCACGTCTCGTCGCCGAGCGCGATCATGTCATCGATCGAGCCGATCACCCGCAGCCGCGGATCGCTGCCGTTGGCGGCCGTGCTGAACGTGCCGCGGCCCGCGTGACGATAGAGCCGGCCCTCCTGCACCAGCACATCGAGCGCCTGGCGGACGGTCGGCCGGCTCACCTTGAAGCGCGCGCAGAGACTGTGCTCGGAAGCGATCCGCTCACCCTCGCCGCGCAGGTCGCGGCGGATCGCGTCGGCGATCTGGATATAGCGCGGAATTCCCGGACGATAGTTCACGCCGGCCTCCCAAACCCCAAGTTGTCTAGACAGATAGCACCGCGTCCGGGACCGGTCAAGCGCGTGGATGAAACCGGTCGTACATCCG
>DAIRVP010000162.1:0-11599 GCA_036802765.1 Candidatus Rokuibacteriota bacterium | reverse complement strand
GAGCTCAACGCCAAGGGCGGCCTGCTCGGCCGCAAGGTGCAGTTCGTCGTCTACGACGACCAGTCGATGCCGGCGACCGCCGTTCGGCTCTACGAGAAGCTCATCACCGAGGACAAGGTCGACGCCATCATGGGGCCGTACTCGTCGCCGGTGACGGAGGCCGCGGTCAACGTGACGGAGAAGTACAAGAAGGTGATGGTCGCGCCGCTGGCGGCGACGACGTCGATCTTCAAGAAGGGCCGCAAGTACGTCTTCATGGTCATCTCGCCGGCCGAGGTCTACCTCGAAGGACTCATCGACATGGCGGCCAAGCGCGGGCTGAAGACGATCGCCGTGGTGAACGAGGACACGCTGTTCTCCAAGGCGGCCGCGTCCGGCGCGGTCGAGCTCGCCAAAAAGAAAGGCCTGCAGGTCGTCTACACGGAGGCATATCCGAAGGGCAGCACGGACTTCTCCGCGCTGCTGACTAAGCTGAAGGCAGCGAACGCCGACGTCCTCGCGGCCGCGACGTACTTCGACGACGCGGTGGCGCTGACCCGTCAGATGAAGGAGCTGAACGTCAACCCGAAGATGTACGGCGTGACGGTCGGCGGCGATCTGCCCGAGTTCTACGACACGCTGAAGCAGAACGCCGAGTACGTCTATGGCGCGACGCAGTGGGAGCCGACGCTGCCGTATCCGGGCAATCAGGAGTGGTACGAGACCTACAAGAAGGAGTTCGGCCACGAGCCCTCGTACCACTCGGCGGCGGGCTACGCGGGCTGCATCATCTACGCGGAGGCTGCCAAGCGCGCGAACAACCTCGATGCCGACCGTGTTCGCGAGCAGCTGCTGAAGCTCGAGATGCGCACGATCTTCGGGGATTACAAGGTCGAGGCCGACGGGTTTCAGGTCGCGCACAAGATGGTGACCTTCCAGTGGCAGAAGGAGAAGAAGGCCACCGTCTGGCCCGACGATCTGGCGAAGGCCAAGCCGCTCTTCCCGACCCCACCCTGGACGTCGCGCTAGTCCTCCGGCCGGCCCGGGCGTCGTCGACGTGAACGTCGTCGTCACTCCGGCGATGCTCGCGCAGGTCATCGTGTCGGGCATCCTCGCCGGCGGCCTCTACGCGATGGTGGCGTTGGGCCTCGGACTGATCTTCGGCGTCATGCGCGTGATCAACATCGCGCACGGTCCGCTGTTGATGCTGGGCGCGTACACGACGTACTTCCTTACCACGCGCGCCGGAATCAACCCGTTCCTCACGGTGCCGGTGGCGATGGCGGCGCTGTTCCTCGTCGGCGTCCTGCTGCAGCGCGGCCTCGTGTTCCGCGTGGTCGACGCCCCCGAGCTGTCCTCGCTGCTGCTGACCTTCGGTATCTCCATCGCGCTCGTGAACCTGGCCCAACTGGCATTCACCTCGGATCTGAGAGCCGTGGAGTACATCACGGGGGCGTGGGTCATCGGCGGACTGGCGGTTTCCAAGCCGCGGATGATCGCCTTCCTGTTTGCGGCCGGGGTGACCGCGGTGTCGTTCGTGCTGCTGCAGCGCACGCGTCTCGGCAAGGCGATCCGCGCCACGTCGCAGAGCCGCGAAGTCGCCATGGTCTGTGGCGTGGACGTGGCCCGCATCCACATGCTGACATTCGGATTCGCCTCCGCGCTGGCTGCGGCCGGCGGCGCGCTGCTCGCCGTCATCGTCGCCATCCAGCCTGAGATGGGTGGCGTGTGGACGTTCAAGTCGTTCCTCGTGATCGTGCTCGGCGGCGCCGGAAACTATCCGGGGGCGCTCCTCGGCGGTCTGCTGCTCGGTCTGGTGGAGCAGATCGCCTCGTTGTTCTTGACGTCGCAGCTCTCCGAGGTCGTCGCGTACGTTCTGCTGGTGCTCGTACTGCTCGTGCGTCCGACCGGGCTGCTCGGCGGACGTCAGACGTGAAGCGCCTGCTCGCGCCGGCCCTCCTCCTCGTGCTCGCCGCACTCGCCGTCTACCCGACCGTCGGCACCGGGTATGGCGTGCGCTCGGTGCAGCAGGTGTTCATGTGGATTGCGCTCGCCGGCTCGTGGAATCTGATCTCGGGTCTCACCGGCTACGTCTCGTTCGGCCACGTGGCGTTCTTCGGTGCCGGCGCCTACGCGGGCGCAATTCTCGTAGCCAGCGCGGGCTGGCCGTGGCCGCTGGCGGCGCTCGCCGGCGGCGCGGCGGCAGTCGGCCTCGCCGTCGTCATCGGCTATCCCTGTCTGCGGCTCAAAGGCCCGTACTTCGCGATCGCCATGCTCGGGCTCAATGAGGTTCTGCGCGCGCTCGTGTCCTACTTCGAAGGGCTGACCGGCGGTGGCAACGGCCTCTCGCTGCCGACGCTCGACGCCAGCGTGCCGATCTACTACGTCATGGGCGGCCTCGCCGTGGTCGTGACCGGCGTGTCGTGGCTGATCGTCACGTCGCGCTTCGGCCTGCGGCTGATGACCATCCGCGAAGACGAGCTGGCGGCTGAGGCGATGGGCATCGACACGTTCCATCACAAGCTCGCGGCGCTGCTGCTTTCGGCGGCGGGCCCCGGGGTGGCGGGAGCGCTGACGGCGCGTGACCAGGGCTACATCGAGCCGATCAGCGTGTTTCCGTTGGCGATCACGGTGACGATGATCGTGATGGCGCTGTTCGGCGGCAAGGGCACCGTCTTCGGACCCGTGCTTGGCGCCATCGTGCTGTTCGTCGCGCAGGAGATCGTGTGGGCGCGTTATCCGTACGTCCATCCGCTCCTGTTCGGCGCGATCATCATTGCGGTGGTCCTGCTGATGCCGCGCGGCGTGCTTGGCCTGCTCCAGCAGCGGTATCGTCTGCCGAGGACGATCTGATGCGCGCAGGCACGCTCGGCGGCGTCATCGTCGTCGCCCTGTTCGCCGTGCTCGTGGCCGTCCTGCTCGTGCTCTCGCTGCCCTGGCCGCTCATCCAGGACGCGCCGGTCATGCACTACATCGCGTGGCGCATCGGCGATGGCGACGTCCCGTATCGCGACCTCTACGACATCAACCAGCCGGGCGTATATGTGCTGCATCTCGCGCTGTTGCGGACGCTCGGCGCGGGCGATGGCGCGTGGCGCGCGTTCGACATCGCGTGGCTGACGGTGACCGCCGGCGCGCTGGCGCTGCTCGCGAAGCCCTGGGGCGGTGTCCCCGCCGCCGGCGCGGCGCTCGGCTTCGCCGCGTACCATCTGGCGGGTGGCGCGTGGCAGGCCGGGCAGCGGGACTATCTGATGTGCGTCTTTCTCGTCGCGGGCGCGCTTGGCGTAGTGCGTTGGCTCGAGCAACGGGGCGGTATGTTGAGCCTTGCCGGCGCCGGTCTCGCCCTCGGCGCGGCGATCGCGCTCAAGCCCTACGCGGTCATCTTCGCCGGCGCGCTCGGCGCAGTGGTGATCACTGCGGCGGCGCGGCGCGGCGACGCGATCGGGGCGATCCGCTCGCTCGCCGCATATGTCGCCGGCGGGTTGGCGGTGCCCGTCGCGCTCGGCGCGTGGCTCGCGCTCGCGGGCGGGCTACGCGCGTGGTTCGACGTGATCTTCGGCTACGCCTTGCCGGTTTACGGCCATCTCGGGCGCTCTGCTCCATGGCTCGGCCATCGGTGGCTCGGATGGATTCCTCTGGGTCTCGCGGCCGTCGGCGCGCTCACCGTCGCGCTCACGACCCGTCGGGCCGACGCGCGCCACGTCGTGGGCGCGATCGGAATCGTCTACGGCGTTCTGAACTATGTCGGACAGGCGAAAGGCTCCGAATACCACCTCTATCCGCTCGCAACCTTCGTCGCCCTGCTCGCGTTCGCGGCGTTGAAACCAGCGCTCACCGCCGAACGGATGTGGCTCAACGTGGCGTTCACCGCCGTCCTGGCGGTGTCACTCGTGCTGCTGACCACCAAAGGCCTCGAGGCCTCGGACCCGGCATGGATGTGGGACAAGGAGCGCCGTGTCCGTGTGCTCGTGGATGATCTCAGCCGTGGGCTCGCGCCCGGCGATACCGTTCAGGTCCTCGACATCGCCGACGGCGGACTGCAGGCGCTGCTGCGTTTGCACGTCAGGCAGCCGACGCGCTTTCTCTACGACGTCTTCTTCTTTCACGAGCCCGAGCGTCCCGTCGTCCGCGCGATCCGCGCGGAGTTCGTCTCCGCCCTCGAGGCCAGCCCGCCGCGGTACATCGTGCTGATGCGCGGCTGGCCCTCGGGCGACTATGACCGCATCCGCTACTTCCCGGCGCTCGCGGAGCTGCTCGCGCGGCGATACGACATCGTCGTCACGCGCGAAGGGCACCGGCTGTACGCGAGGAAACCGCCCGGCCCATGACCGACTTCGATCGATACGCCGCGACCTACGACGCGACGCTCTCGGACGCGCTCGCCGTCTCCGGAGAGAGCAAGGAATACTTCGCGCGCGGGCGGATCACCTATCTGAAGGACTGTCTGGATCGGCTCAGCGGGTCCGTGACATCCGTGCTCGACTTCGGGTGTGGCATCGGATCCGGCACGATGCTCGCGGAGATTCTGAACACCGTGAACGTGCTCGGGGTCGATGTCTCCGCGCGTTCCATCGACCAGGCGCGACAGGCCAATCCGGATCTGCGCTTCATGACGCTCGCCGAGTATGTTCCGGCCAGTGAGTTCGACCTCGCGTTCTGCAACGGCGTCTTCCACCATATTCCTCCGCCCGAGCGGCTCAGCGCCGTCGCCGTCGTGCTGCGCTCGCTTCGACCGGGTGGCCGCTTCGCGTTCTGGGAAAACAATCCCTGGAATCCGGGGACGCGGTACGTGATGGCGCGGCTCGAATTCGATCGGGACGCCATCACGCTGACGGCTCGGCAGGCGCGTCGACTGCTTCGTGACGGCCGATTCAACATCGTGCAAACGGATTTCTTGTTCGTCTTCCCGCGGCTGCTCCGGTTCCTTCGACGTTACGAGCCGCGGCTGTCGCGCTGGCCGCTGGGCGCGCAATACCAGGTCCTGTGTGAGAAACCTCGATGAACGACGATCGGCCGGTGCTGGCCGTCGAGGGCGTGCGCAAGAGCTTCGGCGGCGTCGCGGCCGTCAACGACGTCTCGCTGCGGCTGGCGGCCGGGCGCATCTACGGCCTCATCGGGCCCAACGGCTCCGGCAAGACGACGCTGTTCAATTGCATCACCGGGATCGAGCGACTCGACGCGGGCGGCGTGACGTTTCGCGGTGAGCGCATCGACGGTCTCCGGCCCTGGCAGATCGCCCGGCGCGGCATCGGCCGCACGTTCCAGGTCATTCGCGTTTTTCCCGAGCTCACGGCCCTGGAGAATCTGCTCGTGGTCACCCGCGGCGCCCGCGAAGACGCGGAGCGCCGCGGACGCGAGCTGCTGGACTTCGTGCGCCTCGCGCGGTTGGCGGACGAGTACGCCGGCAACCTGTCCTACGGCCAGCAGAAGCTGGTCGAGTTCGTCCGGATGCTCATGACCGATCCGGCGCTGATCCTGCTCGATGAGCCCGCGGCCGGCGTCAATCGGACGCTGCTCAACGATCTGTTGGACGCCGTCGCGCGCCTTCGAGACGCGGGCAAGACCGTGCTGCTGGTCGAGCACGACATGAAAGTCGTCATGGGGCTCTGCGAGACCGTGTTTGTTCTCGATCACGGTGAGAAGATCGCGGAGGGGCTGCCCGGAACGATTCAGGGCGATGAGCGGGTCATTGAGGCCTATTTCGGCCGCTAGCGTGCTCGTCGTCGCCGCGTTCGGCGCGCTCACCGTGCTCCTCGCCTGGCGCTCGCTCGCGTGGCCGGTCATCCACGACGTCGCGCTCATGCACTACGTCGCATGGCGCATCGCCGATGGGGCGACGCCGTATCGCGACCTGTTCGACATGAATCAGCCCGGGACGTACCTCATCCATCTCGCCGTCCTACGCACGCTCGGCGGCGGCGACCTCGCGTGGCGCCTCGTCGACCTGGCATGGCTCGCCGTCACCGCCGGCGCGATCGCCGCGTTCGCCGCCCCGTGGGGCGCGCTCGCGTCCGCCGCCGGCGCGTTCGTCTTCGCCACGTATCATCTCGCGGGCGGCGCGTGGCAGGCCGGACAGCGCGATTTTTTCGTCTGTGTGGTCCTGGTGCTCGGTGCGCTCGGCGTGGCGCGCTGGCTCGAGGACGGGCGGCTCGTCACGCTGGTGTGGTCGGGGGCCGCGTTGGGCGCCGGGCTGACCGTCAAGCCGCATGTGGCGCTCTTCGTCGGCGCGCTCGGTGCGGTGGTTGCGGTCGCGGCGGCGCGCGCCTGCGGCGTCGCGACCGCCGCCAGCGCCACGGCCGTGTTTGTCGCGAGCGCGGCGGCGGCGCCGCTCGCCGTGTTGCTCTGGCTCGCCGCGACGGGCGGGCTCGGGGCCTGGTATGAGATCGTGACGGGCTACCTGATTCCGCTCTACTCGCGGCTGGGACGCACGTCGCCGTGGAGCGTCTACCGCTGGCACGCCTGGATCCCCATCGGCGTTGGCGTGAGCGTATCGCTGGTCGCCGTGCTTCTGCGTCGCCGCGCGGCCGCGCGTCACCTCGTGGCTGCGCTCGGCGTCGCATACGGAATCTTCCACTATGTCGGGCAAGGGAAGGGTTGGGAGTATCACCTCGATCCCCTCGCGGCCTTCGCCGCGGTGCTCGTCGCGGCCGAGCTGCCGGCCGCGCTCGCCGCGCGCCGCCGAGCGCTGGCCGGCACGCTCACGGCGATGCTGCTGGCCTCGCTCGTTCTGCTCGGTGCCAAGGGCCTCGAGGCGTCGCCCGCAGAATTCTGGTGGGCGCGGCACGCCACCGTGCGCGCGGTCGAAGCGGACCTGAGGGCGCAGCTCGCGCCGGGCGACACCGTGCAGATCCTCGACACGACGGAAGGCGGCATCCACGCGCTCTTTCGGCTGGGCGTGCGAGAACCCACGCGCTTCCTCTATGACTTTCATTTTTTCCACGACGAGGGCACGGCCGTCGTGCGGGGGCTGCGCGACGAATTCATCCGGGATCTCGACCGACATCCGCCGCGCGTGATCGTCCTGTTCGAGCGCGGCTGGCCCGCCGGCGGCTACGAGCGTGTCGAGCGCTTTCCGACTCTCGCGGAGCGGCTGCGTGCGCGGTACCAGCCGCCGATCACGCGCGCCGGCTACAGACTCTATGCGAAACGAAACGATCCGTAACGTCGTCCGGGCCTACGACGACCCGGTGGTACGCGCGTATTGCTGGGCGCGCTTCCTAGTGCTGCGCCAGCGCTTCCTCGAGGAGATCGGCCAATATTTGCCCGCATCGGGCGCGGTGCTCGACATCGGCTGCGGTTTCGGATTGTTCTCGCTGTACTACGCCGCGACCGCGCCGGCGCGCTTCGTGCGGGGCCTCGATCTCAACGCGCGACGGATCGCGATGGCGCGGCGGGCGGCGGAGCGGCTGGGTCTCGACAACGTCGCATACGAGCAGGGCGACGCGCGCGACTTCAAAGGCGACACCGAAGTCGTGGCCGCCTACATGCTCGACATCGTGCATCACGTGCCGCCGGTCACGGTGCCGCCGCTGCTCGCGCAATTGCGGCGCTGCCTGGCGCCCGGCGGTCGGCTCCTCGTCAAGGATGTCGACACCCGTCCGGCGCCCAAGCGCTGGTTCACCTGGGCGCTCGACCGTGTGATGGCGCCGCGCACGCCGGTTCACTACTGGAGCGCGGAGGAGCTCACGGCCGCGCTCGAGCGCGCGGGGTTCCTCGTGCGCCGTCACCTCATGGTGGACGTGTTGCCGTATCCGCACGTGCTGTACATCTGCGAGCCGCGCACGTGACGCAGACCCCGCTGCTCGTCGCCCACGGGCTCACGGCAGGGTACGGCAGCATCGACATCCTGCACGACGTCTCGCTGGAGGTGCGCCGTGGCGAGATCGTGAGCATCATCGGGCCGAACGGCGCGGGCAAGTCGACCGCGTTCAAGACGGTCGTGGGCTTTCTGCGTCCCCGCGCGGGGCACGTGTTGTTCAGCGGCGAGGAGATCACGGGACTGCGGCCCGATCTGGTGCTGCGCCGCGGTCTCGCGTACGTGCCGCAGGGGCGCATCGTCTTCCCGCAGATGACCGTGCTCGAGAATCTCGAGATGGGCGCCTACACCGAGCGCGATCCCGCGCGCGTGGCTGCGGCGCTCGAGCACGTGTACGCGCTGTTTCCGATTCTCGCGGAGCGGCGACGACAGAAGGCCGGCACGATGTCGGGCGGCGAGCAGCAGATGGTCGCCATCGGGCGCGCACTGATGACCTCGCCGCGCCTCATCCTGCTCGACGAGCCGTCGCTGGGATTGTCGCCCAAGTTCGTGACGCTGATCTTCGACAAGCTGCTGGAAATGAGACGCGGCGGCTTCACGCTCATGCTCGTCGAGCAGAACGCGACGCGCGCGCTCGGTATCGCCGATCGCGGCTATGTCCTCGAGCTCGGCAAGAATCGCTTCGAGGGCCCCGGTCAGCGACTGCTCGTCGATCCGGAGGTCAAGCGACTGTATCTCGGCGGGTGAAAATTGGTGGAGCTGAGGGGATTCGAACCCCTGACCCCAAGACTGCCAGCCTTGTGCTCTCCCAACTGAGCTACAGCCCCACGCGAGGCCTCACGGTACAAGCGGCGTGACGATTCTGTCAAGAAAGGTAATGGTGGGGGCGAGGGGATTCGAACCCCTACGCCCTTGCGGGCAGCGGCTTTTGAGGCCGCATTGTCTACCGTTCCAACACGCCCCCGCGGACAAGCATACGTGCCGCGAGAGGAGAAAGAAACCATCTGCGTTCGTCTTCTCGTACGTGTGGCGCGTCGTAGATCCATCCGACTCGTGGGCGTCCGCTGGGGCGCACCGCCGAATAGCCGAGCGGCGCCAGAAATCTCTCAGCCGTGATGCGCTTTCGCTGGAGGCATGGGACAAGCGGCGCATAGTAGATCCACGCGAGGAGCTGGATGGACTGAGCCTTGGCGTAGCGAAGACGCCACACCGGGTTCCTTCCGTCCCGACGCCTGACGACGATTGATCCCGTGACGCCGATCAGGCGGCGCGCTGTAGCCTGAAGCCACTCGATGAATCGTAGACTGGCCGATACGATCGAGACGTAAAGACGATCGTATATGTACCGTTCGTTCTTTGTCGTGTGATAGCGATCCGTGTATGTGAATACTGAGCCGTCACCGTCGATGCATCCGCGAAAGAAGTCTGCGAAATACCGGTCCGGAATCGCAAGGGGGCGGAGCGTGAGGCTCTTCGCAGGCGTCAAGCCGATGCTACTAAGCCAGTCATGAAACATGCGGTCACGCCATGCGAGATGATGACAGCGATTGCCGTAGCCGCCGCGGTGCGGTTTGATTGCCGTCGTTATGCCGAGACAGCGGCCCACGGTTGCGAGCAGGTCCATATCCTTTGAAACGATCGAGATTGTCGTTGTATCGCGTCCGAGATTGCCGTCAGTGGCGATCAACCCGACTACGTATGCGATGTCGGCCGACCAACCACCGAACGCCTCGCCCCCCATGCGTCGAAACCGCCCCGGCGCGGGTCCGCGCCGGCGGGCGGGAATGCCGAACCGCAGGAGTTGACGTCTCACGGTGCTCGGGCTGCAGTTGAAGTGCCGTGCGACCTCAACCGTCGTCAACTGCTCGTCGAGGTAAAGCCGTCGCAGCGTCACGGCGTCGATGAACACGCGGCGGGGATACATCCTTCACTGTTGCCGCGCTCTGCCCGCCGGTCAACGTCCAATCTTTCATACACCCCGGCTCCCTCAGTCGCCCCCGATCGGTGCTGACCTCCTAAAATTCCGCAACTTAGCCCTGATTCTGACCGGCCACTCGCTCTGACGGCGCCTTGACGACCCCTGGGGTGTCACCTACACTTGGGCTCCCGATTCGGTGCCCGCGTCGGGCGGCGTCGATCGCAACGATACGGGAGAGCGCTTGGACGACGCGCAGGTCCGTCAACGGGTGCGAGAGTTGCTCGCATCCGGCCGGCTCCCCACGGATGATCCACTGAAGCTCTGGGCCGGACCGAGCATGGCGAAGCCCTGCTCGTGCTGTGCCGAGCTCATCAACACCGCGACGGAGTACGAGCTCGATTTCAGTGGTACGCTCACGATTCTCTTCCACCCGCGCTGCTATGCCATCTGGAACGAGGAGCGCAAGCGCATGATCGACGACCGACGTCGCGACCGACCGTCTCAGGCGTCAGGCGACTGACGTATGGGCGAACGCTCGTTCGCCGAGGACGTCAAACAGCTCGGTTACGGGCAGGGGCAGGTGCTTCGCGGCGAGGGTATCCTCGCGATCACGAAAGCGCTGCTGCAGTCGGGTGTCAGCTACGTGGGCGGCTATCCCGGCGCACCGATCTCGCATCTGCTCGACGTGCTCGCCGACGCCAACGAATCGCTGCTGAAGCCACTCGGTATCTACTACGAGCTGTCAGGCAGCGAGGCCGCTGCCGCCGCGCTGCTCGGCGCGTCGATCAACTATCCGATGCGCGGCGCCGTGACGTGGAAGTCGGTCGTCGGCACGAACGTCGCTTCCGACGCGCTCTCGCATGTCGCGTCCGCCGGGGTGCTGGGCGGCGCGCTCGTCGTGATCGGCGAGGATTACGGCGAGGGCGCGTCGATCTTGCAGGAACGCACCCACTCGGCGGCGCTCAAGTCGTCGCTGCCGCTGCTCGACCCGCGGAACACGCTGCAATCGTTTGCGCGGTTCGTCGAAGAGGGCTTCGGACTATCCGAGGCGTGCAACGAGCCGGTGCTGTTCTCCATCCGTATCCGCGCCTGTCACATGCGCGGCACCCTGCTGTGCCGTGACAACGTGCGGCCCGCGATCAGCATGCGCTCACCGCTCTCGACGCCATCGTTCAGTCTCGACCGGATCAACCTGCCGCCGTTCACGTACGCGATGGAGGCGAAGAAGTTCGAGCACCGACTGCCCGCCGCACGCCGCTACATCGTCGAGCGCAGGCTCAACGAGCACCGTCCCGGGAGCGACTCGCATCTGGGGATCGTGATGCAGGGCGGTCTCTGGAACACCACCGTTCGGGGTCTACACTTGCTGGGTCTGGCCGATGTGCGCGGCGAGTCGGCGGTACCGCTGCTGATCCTCAACGCGATCCACCCGCTGGTGCCCGAGGAGCTACTCACGTTCCTGCGCGGCAAGACACGTGTCCTTGTCGTCGAAGAGGGCATGCCGAACTACATCGAGCGAGAGCTGAAGGCGCTCGCTCACGAGGCGCGCCTCGACGTCGAGATCCAGGGCAAGGACGTCTTCTCGCCGCACGGCGAGTACGTGCCGGCGCTCGTCATCGGTGGGCTGCGCAAGTTCCTCGTATCCGCGAACCCGACCGCAACGTCGGCCACGGCGATTGAGGATCGGTATGCGGCGCTGACCGCACATCGGGAAACCGTGCGCGCGGTTCTGCCGGAGCCGGTGTCCAAGCGGCCGCCTTCGTTCTGCACCGGCTGTCCGGAACGGCCGGTATTCAGCGCGATGAAGATTCTCCGAGCCCACGATCCCTCGGTCGGCGACACTCACGTGTCGGCGGACATCGGCTGCCACACGTTCTCCACGCAGGCGCCCTTCAACGTCGGCAACTCCGTCCTCGGCTACGGCATGGGCCTGGCGTCGTCGAGCG
>DAIRVP010000161.1:0-11636 GCA_036802765.1 Candidatus Rokuibacteriota bacterium | reverse complement strand
AGCTTGGGCAGCTCGCGATAGAAGCCGGGCGGCAGATCGTCGCGGATCTCGCGCAACTGTTCATCGACGATGTGAAAGTTGTCGACGAGCCATTCCGCCGCCGGCGTAATGGCGCGCTCGTCGCGGATGGCGTTGGAGATCACGCGATATGATTCGCGGAGCACACGACCGTTGTCCTGGACGCGCGGCAACAGTCGCCGCCCCCGGCCTGACGTCACACGCTGCGCAGCCGCGAGGCTCGCGGCGTGCTGCTCGAGGCGTTCGATGCCGAAGAGCTCGGCACGGATCGGCTGTTCGAACGACTCTCGGGCGATCAGCATCACACCTCTCTCGGGAGCTTTTGTCGAACCATGAGTCCGGGCATGGTGACGTCGCGGTCGCGCGATCGAAGCCCAAGGATGGCGCGCGCCGCCGCGGCGCTGCGCCGGTCGCGGCGACGAGTGTAATGCGCGGTACTACGCGGTACTACTTCGAAGCGGTCTTCAGAAGCGCGGTCGCGCACGCTTCAGCGACATCACGATTGGCATCTCCGCTCCCCGGGACGCTCGCCCAACCGGTCTTGGTCACAAAATCGCGTTGCTCCCAGGACGATGTGAGCGCTTTGAGTTCTGCCATCTTTTTCACGACGGCGCCATCGGCCTTCGACTGCGCGATACAGAGCGGCACGAGTGCCGTCGTCACCGCCGAGTCAGCCTGTTGCTGCGCCAGGCGCGCGGCGGTACCGCTCGTCGTCCAGCCGCCATAACCGAAACCGAGGATCATGGTCAGCACGCTTCCCGCAACAGCTCCCCATACGACCGGTTTGATCCACTGCGGCATTGGAGTCCTCCCTCTCTCAGTCCGTGATGCGCCAGCGCCACAGCGGATGTCGTGGATTGGAGATCGCCGTCGCCTGGAACTGACAGCGTAGCGGTGTGGCATCGCGAACGATATTGGACGAAAGGCTAATTACTCGGAAGTACGGTGTCATCGCCAAAGTCTCGAGGAAAACGACATCCATGAAAACCCGATAAACGCCACGAGAACGACCGCCGAGAGACCGAGCCACTCCAACCAAATCATCGCAAGATCTCCGCGTTCAGCCGTCCGTCGCGCGCACATTCCGGAGCGCACGTCACGAACATTTCGAGGTTCACAGTTAGCTTTCCCCGCCGTCTTCCGTGTACGGATTAGGCTCGAGGTCGGGGGTGATGTCCTCCGGCGCGGGCAGCTCGTCGATTGCATTCATTGTCCGCGTGAAATCCCTTCTTGTGTCCTCGCTTCGGTCGCCGTCAAATGAGGCGGAAATGGCGAAGCGCCTCTTCGATTGCTTCACGCTTGTCGGCCGGGCACGGCACGACCCGACGGCCGCGCGCTGCGCGGTTCGCCGCACGCCGCGTCGGTAGGCCGGAAACAGCCTTGACGTGAGTGATCCATCCGCTCGTCGGGACGAAACCGTGACGCCTCTGCACGAACTTCTGAATCGCGTTGTACGTCGTCCCCGTCATCTCGTTGCCGCCGTTTCCAGGTTCAAGAACTTGCGCTGGACGACGACCAGGCCGAACGGCCCGACGAACGCGGCGGCCATCATCGCGAGCCAGCTCCCCGCCGAACGACCCCACCGCCGACGCCACCCACGATGCCGTCGTATCCTCCGCTTCTCATGACGAAGTTCATGACGTTTCCTCCTCGGCAGGCGGCGCACCGCAAGCACCTTGAACCTAGATGATGCCGTCGGGGAGCGATATTGGACCTTGGTCCTCTCCGTCAGGCCTTCGGCTGCGGACGAGTCGATCCCGCTCATCGAAGAGTGCTAAACGAACCGATTACGCGTTTGTCATGAGGAGACGGAATGCCACAAACACCGCACGTCGAGACGCACTTCGCCTCGTCGGAAAAGATCCGGGACATCGTCATCGGGATGTCGGACGGGTTGACAGTGCCCTTTGCCTTGGCCGCCGGCCTGTCGGGGGTCGTGGACTCGACCGGGCTCGTGATCACCGCTGGGTTGGCCGAGGTCGCGGCGGGCGCCATCGCGATGGGACTGGGGGGATATCTGGCCGCCCGGACGGATGCCGAGCATTACGACTCGGAGTACGCGAGAGAGGAACGAGAGACCTTCAAGGTGCCTGAAATCGAGATGGAAGAGGTAGCGAGCATCTTTCGCTCGTATGGGCTGCCGGAGACGACCGTTATGACCGTCGCCGAAGCAATTCGAAGCGATCGCCGCCGCTGGGTCGAGTTCATGATGAAGTTCGAGCTCGGCGTGGACAAGCCGGATCCGGCGCGGGCTCGGGTCAGCGCGCTGACGATTGCGCTCTCCTACGTCGTCGGCGGCCTCGTGCCGTTGGCCCCGTACTTTGTGTTGCGAAGTACAGGGGCGGCGTTGGTCGTCTCCATTTTGACGACGCTGCTCGCCTTGCTGGTCTTCGGCTACGTCAAGGGCACCTTTACCGTCAAGAAGCCAATCCGCAGCGCCTGGCAGACGGCATTCGTCGGGGGGTTGGCGGCGGCGGCTGCGTTCGGGATTGCGAAATTGATTGCGTGAGTAACGACCCGACCATTAAGAACAATAGCGCGGAGTAGAAAACCTTCAGATTCTCTTTTTGAGGCCCGCCCACGATCGGATCTGGTCCGTCCACATGGCTGGGGCCGACGAATCGCACACCTCTCAGATACGCGCTGATTGCCGGATTCGAGTAAACACCAAAGGCGTCAACGAGGGTGCCATGGGTCCCGCTCGAACTCTCGAGCGCGTAGAGAATCGCCATGTCGTCGGGATCTGAGACTCCTTCGAAGCGGTCGTACTCGCGGATGATGACGTCCTGAGAGCCGAAAGCCTTGCCGCTCTCGAAACCGCGCAACTGAGCTCCTCTTACGCCGAAGTGTTCTGTGAAGCCTCGGCGAACCAGACTTTCCATGGCTTCGGATAAGGTCTTCATCATGGGTTTATTCTGCCTGGGCTGATCGTGCGAGCAAGTGGACCTTGGGCCACGCTCGATCTTTTCGCGCTCCCCAGGTAGTCGCGCCCGGTGCGCTCGAGTTCCTCGATCAGCTCGCGGCGCTCCGCCAGGAGCCGCCTCGCTTCCTGAGCGCGCGTGAGGAGCAGCGCACCGAACCTGAACTGGTGGCGCAAGCGCCCGGTGCCGGCCAGGTATCGGTACGCGATCAGTCCCCCGAGCGGCAGTGAGACGAAGAAGGCGAGCGCCCAGCGGAGACCGGCCGCCCACCCGACGAGCGACGTTTCGAGCGCCCAGAAGAGCGGAAACGCGACGATGCTCGCGAAGAGTCGGGTCGTCGCGTAGTCCGTCTGCTTGCGCGACATCTGCCCGGCGAGCCACCCGGGCAAGTAGTAAGGGAGGAAGTTAACGACCGCGCCATACGAAAAGAACGGGAGACCGACGATCGTCTGCCATGACCGTGCAACCCGCTGCCGCTCCACCGCTCGCTCGAGGCGCGTCCGCACCGCTTGGTCACGGAGCCGGTAGGCGGCAAGGCCGGCGTGGTAGCCGAGAATCCGCTGCCAAAGCCGCTCGATGCGCTCGGGGTCGCAGTTTCGGAAGTGCGCGACCGCGTGCTCGATCGTCTCGAAAACGCCGGCCGCGTCGATCGGCCGTCTCGACCGTCCCTGCTCCTCCCACAGCTCACGCTCGACGTCACCGCGATAGACGGCCTCCACGGCGTGAGCAAGCACGGCCGTGTCGATGCGCTCGACATGGACCACCTCGCGCTCCATCGCGCCCTGGATCGCCGCCGTCAGCGCATGCAGCGCCTTCGCCGGCTCTTCGCGGTAGACGGCGAGATACGGCGAGACGGCGACCGGCTCGCCGAACGAGACGAGGACCCGCCCGCGGAACCGCTTGCGGGCCTCGAAACTGAGCCCTACCGGCACGAGCGTCAGGCGCCCGGTCGTGTGCGCCTCGCAGCCGAGCGCGATCCGCGCCGCGCCCGTCTTGATCCGCTGGACATGCGCCGAAGCGCGGGTGGCGCCTTCAGGATAGATGGCGATGAGCTGCCCGCGGTCGAACGCCTCGTCGCACGCCCCGAACATCTCCGCGTTGCGGTCCATGTTGTCGGGGTCGTCCCCCTTTCGGTAGATGGCAATCACCCCCAACGCGACGAGGCACCGTGCGATGAGCGGGTTCCGGAAGAGTGTGGCGGTGGCGAGGTAGTGCACCTTCCGACAGAGGACTGTCGCCACGAGCAGCGAGTCGATCAGGTTGTTGGGATGGTTGATGCAGAGCAGCACCGGCCCCATGCGCGGTACGCGCTCGGGGTGTCGGACCTCGACGCGCTCGAAGAAGAACCAGATCCAGAAGCGCGCGATGAGCCTGACGGAGGCGTAGAACGGCGAACGTCCCTCGGCCGGTTCGCGATCCAGACGCTCCGTACCGACGCGACGATTCCATCGCCACACCCAGACGCCTAGAATCGCCGCAAGCGCCAGGACGCCGGCGAGACCGAGCCAGCGCTCTGCCCGGTGCACATCGGCCATGATGGCTTTGATCTGATCCGTAAAGAAGTAGGCCAGCCCGAAGGCCAACGGGACGCCGAACAAAGCGGCACCCGCGTCAGCCGCCACGAACTTCCAGAACGGGACGCCGGCACTGCCCGCGGTCAGAAACGCGGCGGCGCGAAGTCCCATGACGTGCCGCGCGGTGACGACTGTCTTCAGTGCATGCCTTCGATACGCCGCCTTCAGCCACTGCTCCCGCGCGGGAGACAGCACCAGCCGGGCCAGTCGGCAGTTGAGGACTTGCTCACCCGAGTACCGGCCGACCCAGTAGAGCACCATATCGCCGGACAGCACCCCGAGCAGGCAGATGGGCAGCGCAAGCCACCATCGGACGACATGCTCGTGGCTCAACACGGCGGCCGCTACGATCGGCATCTCCTCCGGGATTGGCACTCCCAGGCTCCCGAGCAGAAGTACGGCGAAAATGCCGAGGTACGTAAAGTTGTCGACGAACTCTTGAAGTGCCTCCATCTGGCTAGTTCCTAGTCCGGACCGCGCGCCTCCAGCACGGAGACAACGGACACTTCGACGATGTCCGCGGAGGGCTCGCGATAGCTCCCGGTGTAGCCGATCGAGCCGACCGGCGGACCCGTCCGCGGTCGCCAGCCAGATTCGTCGCCTGTCAACACCCGCGTCCTCTCACCGGTGCGCTCGATGGACTTCTCTCCCCTCGCCGGACTGCCCGGAGCTTGAATCTAGGCTGTGTCGTCCGACCGGGAAAGTGGACCTTGGTCCACCGCGCAAATGTAGTCGATGCCGGAGGGTGCGCCAATTGGGTCTTCGTCCACCGAGGACGGAGGCAGTACGACCATATATATAAAGGAAGGGCGACCCTCGAGGCCTATACCGTCGCGCCGGTCGGCGGCGGCAACTCCGTGGAGTGCTGCTGAATGGCGATCAGATCTTCCCCGCTCAGCTAGCGGCGATTCGCTCCGCTCGCGAGACGATCCGTCGACCGTCGACGTCCGGCGGCGGCCAGGCGCCGGACGACGGGTCGGCTGAACGCCTCAGGCGATCGCGGTTCGTCCGATGGTGACAAGGATGGCGATCCCGTCGGGTTCGTCATGGCGGTCACGGCTCGGTCATCCTGCTGGCGGCGTATCGCTTCGGCACGGGCGTGGGCGCGGTGGCCGGCGCGATCTATGACATTTACAAGAAGTAAGGGAGGCGTCACGACGACCCCAGGGCAGAGTGACGGTGCGGGAATCCAACGGTACCGTTCATGAGTTCATGGCCTCGAAGGAGACGCTTCAGGATCTCAAGGTGGGCGGCCGCGTCGCGAAGCTCAGAGAGGCGCGTGCTGAAAGGTAGCGGGCTGCGGGATCATGGCGAGCACGGTCTCCCGCACCCGGCAAATAATGAGCGCCGCGATGCCGGCGACAAGGGCGAAGGCGACGTTCTTGCCGTCCGCCGATGTTCGGATGACGAGGCTATGCGCCCGGGCATTCCGATCTATTAGACCTTCGGTCCATTGGAGATCGAGGCATGCCCAGCTGGTGCGCGAAGAGTTCTCAACTAGAGTGCTTTCTTATCGATCGGACAGACGGACGGCGGGCGGCCTGCGCCGAGGGGCGTGGCACCGAAATAGTCGATGGCGTCGTCAATGCGTTTCTTGCGGTCGACATCGACGGCGAACAGCAGTGAGTGCATGAGCTCGATGCTCGTGGTGCGTTTGGACACGTCGGCGTCGACACGGGCGAGCGGTCGCTGTGGCATGAGGAACCTCCCAGAGAGCCGGTCGGATATTCATCGCCGCTACGTTAGTTGAGACAATTCCGACGGCCTATTGGGCCAAGGTCTAATCGGCGCCCTGTCAGCCTCCGAGCGGGAGTGAGAGGAAGAAGACGAGTGCCCGTGACGAGGGCAAGACTCGATTCGAAGGGAGACGGGATGCCGCAGACACCGCACGTCGAGACGCATTTCACCTCGTCGGAGAATATCCGGGACATCGTCATCGGGATGTCGGACGGGTTGACGGTGCCCTTTGCCTTGGCCGCCGGCCTATCCGGGGTCGTGGACTCGACCGGGCTCGTGGTCACGGCCGGTCTGGCCGAGGTCGCGGCCGGGGCGATCGCGATGGGTCTCGGAGGCTATCTGGCCGCCCGGACAGATGCCGAGCATTACGACTCGGAGTATGCGAGAGAGGAACGGGAGACCTTCAAGGTCCCGGAAGTCGAGATGGAAGAGGTGGCGAGTATCTTTCGCTCGTACGGCCTGCCGGAGACGACCGTCACGACAGTCGCCGAAGCGATTCGGAGCGATCGCCGCCGCTGGATCGAGTTCATGATGAAGTTCGAGCTGGGCGTGGACAAGCCAAACCCGGCGCGGGCTCGCGTGAGCGCGCTGACGATAGGGCACCTTCACGGTCAAGAAGCCGATCCGCAGCGCCTGGCAGACGGCGGTCGTCGGGGGGCTGGCGGCCGCGGCCGCGTTCGTGATTGCGAAGTTGATTGCGTAGCGGCCAGCATCATAATCCCTCGTGCAGGAAGGTACGATCGTGGAGGGCAGTATGGCTACGGACGCTCAGATTCAGAAGTTCGTCCAGCGCCACCATGGCTTCGTCCCGAAGACGGGGTGGATCGCTCACGTCAAGGAGGTTCACGGCATACCGACGCTGCGGGCAGCGAACCGGGCTCGTCGTCATCGTGACATCGAGCCGTGCCCGCCTGAGAAGCGTGAGGCGATCGAAGAGGCGCTTCGGCATTTCGGCATGATCTGACTGCGGCCCCCACCCTCTCGAAACTCGTTTAGCGGCCGGAGACGTCGGCGGCCGGTGTCTTTCGATGAGGTCCATCCACATCGACCGCGCCGGCGACTGGAACACGTTTCAGATACGCGCTGATTGCGGGATTCGGGTAAACACCAAAGGCGTCGACAAGGGTTCGAGCACCTTCTTCGCGGTCGTGGAGGGTATTGGACGAAGGCCCAATAGCGGTCCCTGCCCGGTGCAGCGGATCGTAAAACGTAGAGCGGAACATAGAACGGCCGACACAACGGCCGTCGTCATGCAACGTTTTCGCCGAGGGCGACTGACGTGCGCCTGAAAGGTGTTTTCCATGTTGGTCCTGGTCGTGCTCACGGTGGTCGCTGTGCTCGTGGCAGTTGGGGCTCTCCAGAACGGGCAAGCGGTAACGGTCTCCTTCTTCTTCTGGCAGTTCCAGTCGCCGCTGGCGCTCATCATCCTGGCCGCCGCGGCGGGCGGTGTCGCGATCGGCATACTCGTCGGGTGGGCGCGTGCCTTCCGCCGCTGGCGTCATCGGCCGGTGAGACCGGCGGCGGAGTCCGACGCGAGCACTCCTGACCGATTCCCCGCGTCCAGCGCCTCGCTGGGAGCGCGGATGCGGCGTTGAAGATTTATCTGATCGCGCCGAAGAACCCGGAGTCGTTCTGGACATTCGACCGTATCCTTCCGAGCCTGGGGAAGCGCTGCGTCTTTCCGAACCTGGCGCTGCCCACAATCGCCGCGCTCACCCCCGCGTCTGATGACGTCGTGCTCTGCGATGAAAACGTGGAGCCGATCGACTTCCAGACGGACGCCGACGTCATCGGGATTACGGGCTTCGTCATCCACAAGCAGCGCATGGTCGAGATCGCTGAGGTCTTTCGCCGTCGGGGCAAGCTGGTGGTCGCCGGTGGACCGTTTGCCACCCTCTGCCCCGAGGAGCTGAAGGATCACGTGGACGTGATATTTGTCGGCGAGGCCGAATACACCTGGCCCCAGTTCGTGCGCGATCACAAGGCGGGGCGCTGGCCATCGGAATACCGGCAGGACGACAAGCCGAGCATGCTCGACTCGCCGTTGCCACGTTTCGACCTCCTCAAGGTCGGCCGCTATCGAAGTATGACCATCCAGTTCGGACGCGGGTGTCCGTTCAACTGCGAGTTCTGCGACATCATCGTGATGTACGGGCGCCGGCCACGGACGAAATCGGTGACCCAGATGCTCGAGGAGGTCACGGCGATCCACGCCCTCGGCGTCGCGAATATCTTCGTGGTGGACGACAACTTCATCGGCAACAAGAAGGACGCGAAGGCTCTCCTCACGGCCCTCGCCGGATGGCAGGACGCTCACGGATGTCCGATCGAGTTCATGACCGAGGTGAGCCTCAACGTCGCTCAGGACGCCGAGCTCCTTCGCCTGCTCAAGCTCGCGCACTTCAGCGTGATCTTCGTGGGCATCGAATCGCCGCGCGCCGCGAGTCTGCAGGAGACCAACAAGACCCAGAACATGCGGGAAGACATTGTGACGTCGGTCCACCGTATCCAGGCCGCCGGCATCGAGGTGATGGCCGGCATGATCGTCGGATTCGACAACGACGACGCGTCGATCTTCGACGAGCAGTTCCGCTTCATTCAAGAGGCTCGGATCCCGATCTCGATGACGGGCATGCTCAACGCCGTGCCCAAGACGCCACTCCATGCGCGCCTCAAGGCCGCGGGGCGATTGATCGCCGACTCCGTGGGGGATCAGTTCGTGTTCACCAACATCGTGCCGAGTGGCATGTCGCGACTGGACCTCTACGAAGGCTATCGCGGCCTGTTGAACCGCCTGTACGACTATCGCCACTACCGCAAACGCGCGATGGCGTTGATCTTGAATCGCGGCCCGTCACTCGGATCGCAACTGCTCACGCGCCGAGACGATCTGGCCGTGGTCGCTCGGATCGTGTGGCACTGCGTCCTGAGAGCGTCTCCACGTCGTGCGTGGCTCACGCTGTCGCTCTGCCTGGAAACGGCGTGGCGCCGGCCCCGCGCCATTCGTGACGCGTTCACGCTGGCGCTCATGCACAAGCACTTTTATGAGTACGCGCGGAAAACGTCGGGACAGCTCGAGGCCCTCATCCATGATCTTCGGGATTCCGAACCGGGGAGACGTCCGGCGACGTCGGCGCCACCGTTGACGAGTTGATCGCGTGTCGAGGCGGCATCAGCGGGAGTCGCGCCGCGCCAGTTACCTCTGCCCTCTCGCCTTCGCGCCCGCCGTCGCAAATTGCTCCCTCGTCGCGCGTCCTTCGCGCGCCGCGGCGCTCGCGGCCTGCTGGCGCCCAGCGGCGCGCGCCGCCGCGTACCCGCCGGCCTCGTCTTGCTGCGGTGCCGTCGTTCGAATCGAAGCCTTCTTGCTGTCGTCATGCGGTCGTGGTCCGCCCGATAGTGAAGCGATATACCGCCAACAGGATGATCGCGCCGATGACCGCTATGACGAAGCCGACGGGATCGCCTTCCTTGTACAAACCGATAAAACGGCCGACGAACCCACCGACGACAGCGCCCATGATTCCGAGGATGGCAGTGATCACAAAGCCACCCGGATCGCGCCCCGGCATGAGGAACTTTGCGACGATGCCGACGACCAGACCGAACACGATCCATCCAATGATGTGCATGGGGTTCTCCTCGTCCTGAGGCTAATCGACGCCGCCCCTCCGGACCAGTGGACGTTCGTCAATGGGACCTCATCGAGACGACAGCGACTACAAGTGATCGAACATCCCTTGGTTACGCTTCTCCGGTTGCTGACTTCTATCGCCATGTGCGGCCGCACGTCACTTAAGTCCAATGGCGTTCGGGGACACCCGCGCCTAGGGTTAGTGACTGGGGGGACTCCGCGTGAACGATTTCATGAAGGATGTACCGATCATTGCGATCGTCGACGACGACGCGTCGATCCGTCGCTCGCTCCTTCGGGTCGTGCAGTCGGCCGGCTACCAAGCCGAGACGTTCGCGTCCTGCCGCGAGTTCCTCGACTGGCTGCCGCGCAATCAAGCGGCGTGCCTCGTGCTCGACGTCCACATGGATGATATGAACGGCTTCGACCTCCAGGAACGATTGGCCGTTCCAATCATCTTCATCACGGCCCATGACGACGTTCCGACCGTCGAGCGTATCGAGAAGTCCGGAGCCGCCGGCCACCTGCGCAAGCCCTTCCATGCTCCGGCCGTACTGGACGCCATCCGGCGGGCGGTGCGAGCGACTCATGACCGACACGGCGGGGCGGATGGCGGCGGCCCTGTCCGCGACACACGGCCATCGAGAGATCTCACATGACGACCACCAGGTGCGATTCTGGAAGATGACGGCCACCGGTGGGGTGTGTCGCGAGTTGAATCGTCGGGTGGAGTTTCTCGCCGTCCGACGCTGATCCACGCTCGGTACACCGCCGGCGATCCGGCTCCGCGTCCCATCAGCGCGCTGGCGTGGCCGCGCTGGTCGAAATCGTCGCCCACCTTAGCGGCCGGCCCCGAACTAGCGGCCGGCCCCGAACTTTTAAATCGCGCCGTACGTCGTGCCGGTCACTTCGCCACCGCGATCTCCACCTTCCAGAACTTGCGCTGGACGACGACCACGATGAACGCGCCGACGAACGCGGCGGCAACGACCGCCACCCAGCTGCTCGCCTGCGCGATCCCCTGCATCGACAGGGCGAACCCACCCATGACACCCCCCGCGACACCGAGCGCGGTGTCCGTGATCGGGCCGTATCCTCCGTCCTTCATGACGAAGCTGGTCAGCCAGCCGGCAAGCGCTCCGACGATGGCCGTGATCGCGATCATTTCGAAGTTCATGACGTTGCCTCCTTGGCCGTCGGCGGATCACCGACACCTTGACTCTAGGCGATATCGTCCCGGTGGGTATTGGACGTTGGTCCACCCGTGAGTCTTTGAAAACAAAGGAGCGTCCTATGAACGGAAACGGCGAACAAGAGACGACAGCCCCGGTTGAGCCAAGGAGCAACAGCACGGGGCCTACAGGGCTCACGCGGACGGACGTCATCAGGCGGACAACCGGTCCCGAGACGACGAATGGAAGTCGGTGGGAAGTGCAGCTCAGCGCGACGCCGCCGCCTGCGTGGCTGGAGTTCTTCAAGCAAGCAGGCGGAGCCTCCGCCTCCTCCGCCACGGCTCCTCGGCCCCAGCGCGTGACATTTGACCGTGCCTCCATCGTCTTCAAGAGCGACGAGGATCACGTCGAGCAGTGGATCGAGGCGATCGACAAATGGATCGCGGGGGCGGAAGCCCGATATGTCATGAGCCTCGACGAGGCGAGCCGTCAGCGGTCGATGCGACTGGATGACGAGGCGAAGCAGCGCGAACGCATCAAGCAGATGAACGACCGGTTCAAGAACCTCTGAGCGACGTCGCCG